>JAGQHN010000156.1 GCA_020431825.1 Trueperaceae bacterium
TCGGCTAGCGTGAAGCGGTTATGGACCGGGGAATAGCGTTTTCATTAAACTACTTTTTTAACTTGGTTGTACTTAGTCTGCTACCTTTCCTGGTTTATAGAGCTTGAGTGCCCCAGGCAGCAGTTCTATACTAATTGGCTGACCATGACAATCTTGAGTGTTTGCCTGTTGCGGGTCTGGGTGCAATTGGGCGTCAATGTGAAAAGGCGAGCCGTTCCAGTGAAGCTCGAGCTTTTTGCCCTGCACAACCTGAACATTATCCATCTCGTCAAATGCGTCTGAGAAGAGCTTTCCCATATAATCAAACAGTTTGAGAAGTTCGGGTTCTTTGACGCAGACAACATCTAAAAGTCCGTCAGTAGGGTCAGCCTTAGGTGCAAGCTTAAGGCGCGGGCCTGTCGCCTTGGTATTAAGAATCTCGAGCCCGATATACTCATTTGATAGCGGCTTGCCGTCTAAACTAACCTGCCAGTACTTGGGTTCATAGCCAATCGCCACATCTTTTAAGGTATTTAAGGCTCTTAAAACACTTTTTCCCTGGTCAGGGTCATAGTCATAAAGTAGATCAGCAAAGAGCCCACAACCGGCTGCTTCAAGAAAATAGTCCTTACCAAAGGGGCTTTCCATCTGCCCAACATCAAAGGCCAATTTTATGGGATTGCCTAGACCTCTGATGATGGCTTCAGGGCTTCCTTCTATGCCCAGCGTCCGAGCAATATTATTGGCAGTACCCAGCGGAATGATTGTCATGGCAGCATCTTTGCCAATCAGGCGGCAGGCAACGGCCCGCTGCGTCCCGTCGCCTCCTACCGCCACAACGAGGCCCTGTGTGTTTTCAAGCACCTCATCCAGATCTTCTTCATCACCCGTAGCTTTATAAACAGGGTCATAGCCTTGTTTACCCAGTAGCGTCATAGCTTCATCAACGCTGAGTTTGTCAGCGCCTCCAGCATTTTGGTTATAAATAACGGTTGCTTCCATCTTCTGTCCTTTTCGCTTTTATCCTATTAAGCAAATTTCTGGGCATTTTCTTTGTCGCCTCGCCAGCCAAAGGCGTAAATAAGAGCGCCTAAGAGAGCTCTGAAAAAAGCAGTTGTCAGTCTAAAAATAAGGGTGGCAGCCGTTGCTACGTCATTGCCCAGGCCACCATAACTACTCAGAAAACCAAGCATCCCTGCTTCAGTAACCCCAACGCCTGCAGGTAAACCCGAAAGGCGCCCCAGCATGGTAGGTAAAATATAAGCGAGTGCCAGGCTCGAGTAAGGAACGGCTGCTCCCAGCCCCCTTATGACCAGATCAAGCGTTATAAACTCGACGATTAAACTAAAAAGAGTAAGTCCTAGCGTCCAGCTCAGGGTTTTAGGGCTCAGTAACTTGGTTACATTATCGAAGAAATTATCCAGCTTATCTTTGGCATTAAAGCGTGCAGCCAGAGCATCTGCTAGGTGCCGGAGGCCGTGGCGTAGTGGAGGAATGAGGAGCAGGCCAGCCAAAACTGCTAAGACTCCTAGAATAATCAGGGCCGGAAGCCGAGCTGGTTCAAAGAAAACGGCTGCGACCAGAGCTGAAGCCAGAAAGAGTGTTTGATCCGCCAGGCTCGAGAACGCCACCGGGACGCTCGAGGCTTCTACCGGCACGCCTGCTTGTTTGAGTAAGCCAATTCTGGCGGTGATGCCACCGGGCACCAGAGTGGCGGCCTGTCCAGCGGCATAGGCCCGCATGACAGCTTCGCGTTTGGTTTTGAGAAAAGGGTTTAAAAAAAGGTGAAAGCGCCAGGCTTTAATGACAAAATAAAGCGTTGAAAGCAGCAAAACAAAGGGTAAAAAAAGATAATTAAAACTTTGCAGAGCAGTCCAGATATCCTCACCATTCAGGTATTTAAAGCCAGCAATGACAAGGCCAATAATAATGACTGCATGAAGTCCGTATTTAACATATTTTCCCATAGCGCTGCCCTAACATGCTCCTAAGTTTGCAATTTACCTATCTATGGTAAAAAGCTAAGGGGGAAGCAACCAGACGTGAAGGTACTGAGCCGATAAGTACCCTTATGCCAAAGGCTAAGTATCCATGTCATCGTTTTTTATCAGAGGAAACCAGTGACGATAGCCTCGAGTGTACCACCAGGCCATACTGAGTACCCAGGCCGTACTCAAAACCCAGGCCGCAAGTACATCTGAAGGGTAGTGAACCTGCAAGTAGCAGCGTGAGATGCCAACCAGCGCAGCAAAAACAAAGCCGCCGAGACTGATATAGGGAAAAACTCTCGGGTAACGTCGTCGGCTGACAACCATAAGGCAGAGCCAAAAAGCCCAGCTGCCCATGGCGTGACCACTGGGAAAGGAATAGTTGGTAATCGGCGTAAGTTGCTCAAACAGGTCAGGCCGAAGCCGTTCGAAAAACCCTTTTGAAATAAGATTGACGCCAACGGCTCCCCAGAAGCCTAGCAGTAGAAAAAAGAAACTTCTCAGGCTTTTGCGCAGATTTAGGAGTGCCAGTGTGGTAATGATAAAGCCTAAAAAATAGCTTATGCCGAGTTTATCCAGCAGGAGGGCAAGGCGTGTCAGGGCTGGGCTTTGTGCTTGAAAAAACCAGTTTAAAATGACTGAGTCAAACCTAAACCCCTGTACTCGGTAAATACCTTCCGCCAGTTCGGCAAAGGCAAAGAGACTGGCCAGTAATAGACTGTAGTAAAGAAGCATCCAGCCTGTGGGCAGGCTGCGTATCATTTTTAGAAAGCGGTTCTCTTGTTTTGCCATAGTACTCAACCAAATAAGGGCGAAAACAACAGGATTTTTCACCAATAGTTGTGGCTCGAGCATAAAAGGTATGCAGACTCAAAACTGCAAGATGCCTACTTTAGCCAGGTTTATGGCTAGGGTTCTAAGCCTAAAATTTTCAGTAAAAAAAAGGTTTTGAAAAGATCTTGAAAGCTTAGAAACTCAGACGGTTTTTGCCACTTCGTTTAGCTTCGTATAACTTTACATCGGCAATGCTCAAGAGTTTTTCGTGGTTTTCAACCGTGAGGTTAGAGGCCAGTCCCATGCTTAAGGTGACATTGAGATTTGGGTTGATGAGCCGCCAGTCGTAGTTTTGTATACACTCTCTTAAGCGTTCGCAGACATGAGCTGCCAGAGCCAGGTCAGTGCCGGGCATACAAAGGACAAATTCTTCGCCGCCATAGCGTGCCAAAATATCAGACTCACGCAAATTTGAGCGCAAGATGTCAGCTACTTTTTTAAGAACTTCATCGCCTATCTGGTGCGAATAATTGTCGTTGACCTGTTTAAAATTATCAATGTCGCAAATCATCATGCTGAAAGCTTTTTGTTTTTTCTTGGCACTTGGGAACAGCACCTGCATTTGCTCATCAAAGTAGCGGCGGTTGAAAAGTCCGGTGAGGGCATCTTCACGAGCCTGACGCTCGAGCTGACAAAGCAGACTCGTTTTTTGCTCGTTTAAATCATGAAGTGACTGATTGAGCGCTCTTAGTTTTTCATTGGCTTCTGCCAGGGCGACATTTTTTAGTCTAAAGATTTCACTTTCACGCTTGGTTTGCTCAACCTGATGCGTGACCCTGAGACTTTGTAACTTTAAATCCGAATTAGCATTAAACACTTCATCTTTGAGGCTGGCATAACTTTTGTGGTGCCGCAAGGCATTGGCAAATTCTTCCTGCTCTTCATAGAGGCTACTAAGCAGCTGATGCGCCTTATAAATTTCGGCTTTGCTACCGATTTCCTGTGCGATGCTTAAGCCTTTTAAAATGAGCTTGAGTGCCAGTTGTGATTTCCCGGAACTGTGCCACAGTTCTGCAAGCTTAAGGCTAATTTTGACTTCTTCAAGTCTGTCCCCTAGCGTTTGCACCATAGACAGGGCTTTTAAAAAGTTATCTTCAGCTTCTGAGTTTTTGCCTTGCTTAACAAAAATCGTGGCCAGAGCATCAAAGGCATTGGCCATACCCAGGCGATTATCTGAGCTTTCACAGAGTTTTAGACTTTCATGGGTATTGTTTAAGGCTTCATCTAACCTGCCCAGGTTCTGTTGTGCCTGACCTATACCCATCAGGATATAAGCATGAACGTTCTGGTCGCGCCATTCCCCCTGGCGTTTTAGGGCATGCTCAAAGCTCTCAAGTGCTTCTTCAAAACGGTTCAATTCATAGTAGGCCGAACCTAGATTGGTTAGGGTGCGGGCGACTCCCTCATCGTAGTGCATGTTTTCGTAGTGATTGAGGGCCTGCAAGTAAAGCTCGAGGGCGCTGGCAAAGTCTCCTAGATAGGTATGTGTTAGAGCAGCATTATTAAGGGCTGCGGCTGCGCCCTGACTGTCATTTAGACTTTCACAAAGTTTTTGTGTTTCCAGAAATTTTGCCAGGGCCTGGCTTAACTCTCCTAGCTGTCCGTGAATGGTTCCCAGAAGGTTTAGTGCCTTGTAACTGCCACTGGCATCATTGAGTTTCTGAAACAGCTGATAAGCAGTTTCCGCATAATTTTTGGCTTGTTCAAAATCTGCCAAACGCATCTGCGCGAAACCCAGACTTAAGAGGCTCGAGGCCCGTCCTTTATCAAGTTTTATGGCCTCTGACAGCCGCAGCGCTTCTCGCGCTAGCCTGATGGATTCCTGAGTATCTAAGCGGCGCAGTTCCCAGGCGAGATCGCACAAAAGCTCGATGCGTTCCAGGCCGGTAGGTGGCAACGTGTTAAGTTCCTCAACGAGCATAAGCAAATGAGGAGGCAACTGCACATCGCCAGGCAGCGCAGAAGTTATCACAGCTTTACCTTAGCAAAGCAAATCTTTCAAATTCCTTACAGACCCCTCAAGTGATCCTGTGGCTTGAGCTAAACTAAGCCATGACTCAGGCATTTTATGAAATAGCTGACCAAATCTTGGCCATGCTAGTCTGCTTTAAAAGTCAAATGTTAAGACAATGCGTTATTTATAGGGTTCGCAGTTGACTATTTGCATAATGCTCTTATCGGAAGAGGTAAAGTACTTTTGATGCTAAGACGCTTTATAGTCGCTGTACTGATTTTATGCTTAGGTCAGTCATTTGCTCAAACAAGAACAGATGCTTATCAAAACATAACGATTTTTCCTGAAGCACCTGCATTCATTGAACCTTTGTGGTCCACTACGCTTTTGGAAAGCGTGTGTTCAAACTGTGTGAACTTTGGGAAAAACACCTTTTTCTACCTAGAAAACAATAAGCTTAAAGTCCATTCGGTCAACAGTGGTGAAGTTCTCTGGCAATTTGAGCTAAGTCCTGATGCAATTATTTCAAGTGGACAAGGCCTGATAGTTATCTTTGACTCTGGAAATATTTTGGCATTGGCTGAGGAGACTGGGGAACTCGAGTGGCAAAAAGCGCTTGAAAGTGTTGAGTCATCTAACATTTCTTTGCCGATACTTTATTCAAACGATATTTTATTTTTTCAAAACGGTATTACGCTTTTAGCTTTAGAGGTTTTAACTGGAAAGCAGGTTTGGGAAACTGAGACACACTGGATATTTCATAAACTTTTACTCTTGACTGAAACGCTCATTTTATTTGATGTCACAGAAAAGCTTACAGAACCAGCCTCTCGAGCAGCTAACATTGGTGGAGGGCTCGTTGCATTAGAACGTACATCTGGAATAGAAAAGTGGAAGATTACTAAAGATGACTCCGCCTTTCAAAGCCCTCCCTCTCTTTTATATGGAGATGATAAGAATTTGCTCCTGATAAATACGGTAGCAAGCCAGAACTATGCTGCTGAGATAAAACAATATAGTAGTTTGACCGGAGAACTCATTGCAGACTGTGAGTTAGAGCCCTCCATTGACACCTTACAGAGATATGGCCCGGGTGCTTGGTGGCAAGTTCTAAAACCAGAAAACTTTAGCTCTGATGGTCAATGGATTTATTTTGTTACTCGAGAAGCCTATGGCGATATCCCCAGAGATATTTATAGATTTCCCCTCTGCAATGAAACCTTACAAGTAGCCTCGCAAGATACATCAGATGAAAACTGGAAGCGCACCTTTATTCCAGAAATCATATACGCAAGTACTGAACCTTTTGACTGGATAGCAGGCCCTTATAAGGATTCGTTAATTCTTTTTGATGGGTTTCGACTTGTAAAAACAACTGAACCCATAAAGACCTATATGTCTCAAAGTCTGCAGTATGACTATATAGTTATAGGGCCAACGCTAGAGTATAGACTTCCATTTCGAGATAACTATACTAACGCAATGATTGATCCTAATCCTTTTGAAATCTTTAGTGGTGTTGTTGGCCCTATTTCTCGATTAGAGATTATTGATGACAAGGTTATTGTGGGAATGGCCAGTGGATTGATTCAAGTTAGTGATTTTTCCACAACAAAAACGGTATTTAGAAGAGATACCCATTATTCAACCTTCATTTCTCTTCATTTCTTCAATAGGATTTTGGTAGTTGAAGCTAAAGAAAGAGGAGCGATAACGGTTTTCGCCATAGACACTGAGGACTAGACATCTGCTTGCGTCTTTATGATTAGGTATTCAGGCTGGTATTACCATCAACTTTGTCGGCAATCTCTTTAAACACCTTCATTGCTGCAAGTACTTTAGGAAAGCCTATAAACATAGCGCTATGAAGCAGTGTTTCTTTGATTTCAGTAAGCGTTGCGCCATTATTCAGGGCGCCATAGATATGAGTTTTTAGCTCACCCTGACTACCGATCGTTATCAGATGAGCAATCGCTAAAAGCTCTCGAGTCTTTAAATCAAGCCCAGGGCGTGAGAAAACATCATCATAAGCTACGTCAATAACGAGTTTTGCCAAATCAGCATCGAGGTTACGTAAGGCTTTTTCAGTTGCCTCAGCTTTTTCTCCCCATATTTTTGTTCTGGTTTCACTCATAGTGCTCAATAATGATAGCAATAAGGCCACTTTTGAGACCTAAGCTTAGCGGGCTTTGCCTCACTCGATTGGAGACGCCCAGACCAACGCCAAACTCGAGTGCAAAGTCATCGAGCTCGTACTGAGCATTTTTGACCGTCACCGTAGAGACTTCTTTTAGACTCAGCAGGCTAAAAAGCGTACTGGGTGCAAGCTCGAGCTGTAACTCAGCCTTAGCTACCAGATAAAAAATGCTTTGTTTGCCCGAATAAAGTGCGATGTTTTGTGCTGCATGGTTTGAAGCAATCAGAAGGGCTGCGAGTGTCTGATCGAGCCTTCCGCCTGTGGCTCCCATCATACTTATGCGGTCTGGGTTTTGCTTGAGGACTTCGGCAAGCGCCAGTTCCAGGTCAAGCCAGTCTTTTTCAGGGGGAAAGCCTTTTTGCGGAATGCCTTCAAAGTTTTTGAGGTCAAACTCACTTGCCGAATCAAAATCGCCCACAATGAGGTCTGGCTGAAGACCAAGACTTTTGGCATGACGAATGCCCGAGTCAGCCGCTACGATAAACTGTGCCTCTTTAGCGAGTTTTTTTACCTGGGCAGAAAGCTCGAGTTCACCCCCAGCTAAAATAAGCGCGTGCATTAAACAACCTGAGTTTCAGGCAGCTCGAGCCAGGCCTCTTGTGGGATGCTTAATTTAAGCGTATCGCCCACCTTAAGATTTTCGGGAAGCTCGCGGGTAAAACCCTGCCAGCGTAGACTTAAATTCCAGGCAGGAATCATCAGCCAGAGCTGATGCAAGCCTCCTAAGAGTTGATGGGCTTGTAAAGTAGCCTCGAGGCTACCTTCGCCAAGTTTAATAAGGTCATTACGCAAAACGGCTGGGCCATTAACGCCAGCGACATTGGCTAGTTGCTTTTCTCGGTAGAGGTTGGGGTGACCCAAAAAGTTAGCTACCCAGGAACTGGCAGGTTGATTGTAAAGCTCATTTTGCTTGGCGACTTGCACAATCTTGCCCTCCCGCATAATGGCGATGCGGTTTGCCAGCGCAAAAGCTTCCCCCTGATCGTGAGTAACGTAGATTGCCCGCATTTTTAACTTGGAAAGAATAAAGCGGAGTTCCTGTTTTAAGGTTTCGCGTAAAGTCATATCAAGATTTGAGAGGGGTTCATCTAAAAGCAAAATTGGGGGCCGGGGAGCAAGTGCTCTGGCTAAAGCCACCCGCTGCTGCTCGCCGCCTGATAATTCGTGAATTTTCCTGCTCTCATAGCCGCTTAACTCAACCAGTTGCAGCAGTTCTTTAACCCGGCTGCGTTTTTCCTCGCGAGATTCACCTGCCAGACCAAAGGCAATATTCTTTTCGACATTCAGGTGAGGAAACAGAGCATAGTCCTGAAAGACCATGCCAAAGCCCCTGGCTTGCGGTGTTGCCCGCGTTATATCTTGTGAACCCAGTGTGATTTTGCCTGAGTTGGCCAGCTCGAGCCCCGCAATCAGTCTGAGCAGCGTACTTTTGCCACAACCACTGGGGCCTAAAAGAGCCAGCGTTTCATCTTCTGCCAGTTCTAACGAAACTCCTCTGACTGCCTGCACGTTGCCATAGCTTTTGGTGATGTTCTCGAGTCGCAGCATAAAACCTAGCTATTCTACGGTATGAACAGTATTTTGTGGGTTAAGCAAGAAATGTGACTCACTTTTTATCATCTTGCTCATGCGGCTTTGCCTCTAGAGTAGAGGCGGAGGCTATGATGAAAAAACTTTTGATAATGGGAACATTCTTGATATTTATGATAGCGCAGGCACAATCGGGTATCACAGTAACAGGCAGCGGCACCGCCTACGGTGAACCCGATATTGCCATTATTGAACTTGGGGTTAATATCGCCAATGAAGACATAAGTACTGCAACCGATGAGGCCAATAACAGTATTAACCAGATTATGGACGTCCTCAGCCAAAACGGTATAGATAGTAAGGATATTCGTACCTCTTACTTTAATATCTGGACAGAGGAACCTTATGATGGACAGCCCACTCGAAAGTACCGTGTTAATAATGTTTTAAGCATTACGGTTAGAGATGTAAGTAAAGTAGGCGAAGTCCTGAGTCGAGCTTTAGATGCAGGTGCCAATATGGTAAACAGCATTCAATATGCTATTGCTGAAACCGATGCTTTGGCCGCGCAGGCAAGAGAACTGGCTATGCAAAATGCCAGGGCTAAAGCTGAGCAGTTAGCCAGTTTATCAGGGGTAAGCCTGGGCGTGGTTGAAATGATTAGTGATTCGGTGTCTGGCCCTAGCTACCCCGAGCCTATGTACGAAGCTCGAGCTGTCAGTGGCGGCACGCCGGTATCGGGTGGACAGTTAGCAGTGAGTGCCACGGTTCAGGTCAGGTACACTATCGTTAACGAATGAGTTCGTCATTCGCACCGCCCGGTGTATAAAACCTGACTCGTACAATAGTTCTATGGAATTAAACAAAAAAGAAATCGCCGCCCAGCTAAAAGAGGCGGCGAATTTGCTTGATGTCTTAGCTGAGGATGAGTTTCGCGCCAAGGCTTTTATGAATGCGGCGCGGCAGATTGAAGCTTTTGAGGGTGACATTTTAGACCTTTTAAAAGAAGATCGCCTCACGGATATTCGTGGGGTGGGCAAGAGTGTTGCAGCTGAAATTGCCTACTTAAAAGAACAGGAGTATTTGCCAGTACTCGAGGAACTCTATCTGAAAGTTCCCGAAGACGTTCGTGATCTGTTTCGTGTTAGCGGTCTTGGTTCAAAAAAGATTTCGGCCCTGTGGCAAAACGGCATAAGTGGCTTGGCAGGATTAATCGAAGCGGTAGAAGATGGCCGCGTAGCTGCACTCAAGGGCTTTGGAGCTAAAAGTGCGCAAAAATTTGCCGAGGCTGCCCGGTTTGCCATTGAAGCCAAACGGCGGATGCGGCTAAACATTGCTGAAGCTCTGAATAATGCGCTTTTGTCGCTGGTTCAGGAGCGTCTGCCAGAAGTACGGCTCGAGCCTGCCGGGGAGTATAGAAGGTGCTGTGAAACGGTAGAGAGCCTCGAGTTTGTCGTGACTGGTGTAAAGATTGAAACGTTGTTTGCTGCGCTAAATGATGTGGGCGATAAAATCAGCTGCGAAGCAGAGGTCATAACACTCGAGCTTGAAGGTCGCCTTATCCACTTTACGCTAGTAGAGGAGAGTCATTTTGGCACTACTCAGCTTTATAAAACAGGCAATGCTTTATATCTGGAAGGCTTAGAAGAAAAGGCCAGAGATAGGGGGCTCGAGCTGTCTCCCGAGGGACTCGTTCAAGATGAAAAAGTACTAGCCACGCCAGATGAAAAAACTGTGTATGCCTTTTTGGGTTTGGAACCCCTCACACCAGAATTGCGTGAAGAAAAAGATCCTGAGTATAGGAAGCTCATAATATTAGAAGATATTCATGGGCAGATTCACAATCACTCGAGCTGGTCAGATGCGGTGCATAGCATCAGAGAAATGGTTGAGGCCTGCCGAAGCGCAGGGTTTAGCTATCTGGCAATGGCTGACCACTCGCGCACCTCCTATTATGCCAATGGCCTAAGCATTGAGAGGGTGTACGCACAGGCCAGGGAAATCGCCGAAATTCGCCAGGAACTTCTGGATGAAGGCAGTGATTTTGAACTTTTGCACGGTATTGAAATTGACATTATGACGGACGGAAGTCTTGACTACCCTGATGAGGTTTTAGACATTCTTGATTATACCGTCGTAAGTGTGCATCAAAACTTTACCCTGTCAAAAGAAGACCAGACTAGGCGAATAGTGCGTGCGGTGGAACACCCTAAGGCAAAAATCCTTGCCCATCCTACAGGGCGCCTGTTACTGCGCCGACCTGAGTATGAAGTTGATTTAGATCAGGTAATTGATGCTTGTGCCAGAACAGGCACCGTCATTGAAATTAATGCTAATCCTTACCGCCTTGACTTAGATTGGCGCTGGGTCAAAAAGGCAAAAGCCAGAGGCTGCAAGTTTTCTATCAACCCTGATGCGCATCATGTTGATGGTTTTAAGGATTTGAAATATGGTGTCATGATGGCGCGAAAAGCAGGTCTTAGCCAGGAAGATGTAATCAATACTGCCCCAGATGCAAAAACATTTCTGGCGAAGCTTAAACCTTAGGACTTACGCACACCAAGCAAATGGCAAGGTGTGATGAAGTAAGGAATGAAC
>JAGQHN010000157.1:0-5458 GCA_020431825.1 Trueperaceae bacterium
CTAAGGCTAATAACAGTGTTTCTTAGGGCTTTCATGGTTTGCTCCTTTTCCTGTTGCATGACTTTAGCTTAGAGAATGGGCTATTAATTTTGACTTAACTGCCTCTCTAATTAAGTCAAAATTAAGTCCTTGGCTGACAAACTATGTTCAAGCTTTGGAGGCCCTAAATGAAAATTCTCAGCTCTTTACTTGTCATCCTTTTCAGTCTGGTTTTTGCTCAAGGTTTACCCAATAATTCCTCGGCTAACCCTATAGTGGGTGTCTGGCAAATCAGCATTCCTTTAAATGATGGTGGCCCGCCCGTACAGGGCACACTAACGGTTAACCCCAACGGCACTTATCGTGAAGAACTGCTTCAGTCTGGACAAGTCGCTGCCTTTTGGGAGGGCACCTATACCTTTAGTCCTGATGGCAGCTTTGTGCAAACAGAAACCAATGTCTCGCCCCAGATTTGCATGCAGGGCCAGTGCCAGCCCAATGACCCACCTACGGTTACAAGAGGGCGCGTTTCTTTTCCCAATCCTAATACTATGATAGTTGCCTACCAGACCGCCGAATCAGGTCAGCAGGAAAGCCTCACGTGGCAACGGGCAAACGGCCAAGCCACTATTCCACAAGCCAATCCTCAGATACCTTCGGCACAGCCAGGCACAAACACAGCAAACTTTCCCCAGCAGGCCTGCACACCACAAGCTGGCTGCTGGTCAGGGCAATTTTCAGATGGAGATATCAGTCTGTCGCTGGGAAATCCTGGAAGTGATTATCTTGAACGTGGAGACACTCGTTTTCCCTTAACCCTTCAGTCAAATGGACAGGCATTAGAGGGCAGCTTTAGCAGTAATGGCAGCGACTTTCCGGTAAGGCTCGAGCCAAATGGCGCAGGCATCATCCTGATTTCAGGCGAGCTGCGTTTTGAACTAGTGCCGCTTGGCTCTACAAACCCCGCCCAACCTAGCAATCCTCTGGGCAACTAAGCCACACCCGGACGACTTTTGAAACGCTTAGCTAAACCAACTGCCTGGGCAAAAGCACTCGCCCAGGCAAAAACCCACTCTGATTCTGGTTGGCTCTTACGCTACCTGTCAGCAGAAATACCCGACGATAGCCAGCTTGCCCAAGCCCTGACTTATGTCAGAGAAGCGGAAGATTTCGCGGTGCTGATCGCTGCCCTTAAACACTGCGAAACCCCTGCCCAGCGCGCTGAGGCGCTTGGCCTTGTCATGGATATCATTAGTGAACAAAACCCCCTCTTTTTAGAGCTGATTAAAAGCTTAAGAGAAGGCGAACGCAATCTCATTTTAGGTGCTCTTTTGGAAACGTATCAACTTGACCCTGACCCTGAGCGACGGCTCTTAAAGCTCAAACGCCTGCTAGAAGGCATGCCTCAAGCCGGACGCAGTCTGTACTGGCCCGAAGCGCAAATGTTAGCCGAACAGGGCGGTGATGATGCCCAACTTATGCTACTGGGGCTGGCCAGACAACTACCCTCTCGAGTCTTACCTGCAACCGGGAAAAGCCTGCGTCAAAGTGTACGCAAAGTCAAAGATGCCTTTAAACGAACCATGGCCTTTGTTGCCTTAGCTGAAATGATTCGTTTAACCGAGCAGGATCTGAGTGAAGCAAAACGCAGCGCCGAACTTATTCCTGATGCTAGCCTGCGGGAAATGGCGCTTGCCCGCTTAACGAGTTTATAGACGGCGATGGACACTAGCATAAAAGATAGGATTAGCAGCCCGTGAAACAGCTCCACATTTTACTTCTGGCAGCCGAGGATGTCGCAGTTGAGAAAAAAGAACTCCTGCAAATTATCGTAGACCTTAATAACCGTTATGATGGCAAAGCCGAGATTTTGGCTTCGCTGGATACTGCAAGCAAACCTGATCTGACTGTAGCCATCGTCTGGACAGAGGCCAAGCCTGAGCTGGCAAATGTACCAGCTGGGGCGGAAAAGCTTTTGTTCAGTAAAACCGATAGCACTCGTTTGGATTTGAGCAAACGAGATGAGGTCTTAAAAAGGCTCGAGCAAAAAGAACAGCTCGACATGCAACTAGCCAGGCTCGAAGACTGGCGCAAACTCTCATTTGGTGAAGCCAACCCTTTTATTAGCGTAGTCGAAAGAGAGCTTCGGCGTTTCGTTGACGCTCAGCTTGGCATTAGTAGTGAAGTGCTCAGCCTGCGGCCTCAACTCGGCTCGACTTATGTCAGCAGACCTCGCCTGCTCGAGCAACTCCCTGATGACATTGGTCACGTGGTTCACCTTGAAGCCCCTTATGGCTACGGCAAAAGTGTGCTGGCAGCGCAGTGGGCCGCCCAGCTGGAAAGAGAAGGCTGGCGCATTATCTGGTTGGCACAGCTCGCTGGAGCGTTAAAACCGCTTCTTGCCAGTGCACTGGGCATAGCTGCCGACAGCCCTGAAGTGCTGCTGAGAGAACAGTTGTGGTCTGAGGCAACACTACTGGTCATTGAAGATTTAACCGAAGACGATGACCTCGAGTTTTTACTCGAAGACCCAGAGGGTCTGCTGCTCTTAGCCAGCCGCACGCCCCTGGAGAGTCCGCGTCTCAAACGTTTACTGGGTTCAGGGCAGGCGAGTTACTTTGACGCCACTGCTTTAGCCTTTACCCTAGACGAAGCAGAAACCTTAACTGGGGACGCGAACCTGGCAGCCTCGCTGCACCGTTCCTCGTTAGGCTGGTCTTTACCTTTACATATTGCCGCCTTAACAGGTAGCCAGCCCGATGCCAGCTCGCTACTGGCAGGGATTCAGGCCAGTGTCAGCAGTGAAAGCTGGCAGGAACTTCTCTTTCTCGCAGCCCTTCCTTATTTACCCCAGGCAGCTCAGACCAGCCATACTGAAAATCTAATACAAAAAGGCTTTGCTCAAAGGCTCGAGACTTCAGTCAGGCTTCACCCTTTTATTGCTGACATTGCTTTTGAACGCCATGAACGTGCAATTGCTGAACGGGTCAGACAGGAAGCTGGGCGTTTACCCTTACTGCTGCAAGGAGAAGCGTTTGAAAAATGTCAGGACTTTGAGCAGTTAAACCGCATTTTAGAAGCAACCGAGGCCGAACTCTGGAAAGCATCTCCCCTAAAACTCATTAGCTGGGATGCACAAATCAAAGGTCTGGCTAGCCCCTACCGGGATTGGGCGGTGGGCGCTGCACATGGGCGACTGGGAAATTTTGAAGCAGCGGTAGAGCGGCTCGAGCTAGCCCTAAAAAATGAAGGCCTAAGCGAGTCCGAACAGCTCAACATCATGCGGCATCTCTGCCTGCCCCTTGCGATTACTGATAATGCCAGAGGAGAGGAACTAATAACTCAGGCAGAAGCTCTGCTCGAGTCTGCCGATGCCGAACTGGCTGGCCTATTCCTTGGTAACGCCGCCCTGATTCACGCCTATGCCGGAAATTACGAAGCCGCAGTTGACAAGGCCGAACGCGCCCTGGACTATTATCCCTTAGAAAGCCAGCACCGCCTGGGGTCTGAAATAAATCTGGCGCTATTCCGCTGGAATCTTAGTGGTGATTTTGATTTTCGCTTACAAACTCAGCGTGAAACCTTAGAGCGCACTGAAGCCCTCTACCCGGTTCAGGCTCTGGGGCAGTGCCGCGACCTGGCCATGTTTTACTGGTGGCTCGGCGATTTAGAGCAAGCTCGAGCTTTTCTAATACGCGCCAATCAGGAAAGTATTAACCCGGCGATTGCAACCGAAGTGCAGGCAGCACTTGCCTACCTGGACAGCGACCAGAATAGCCTGAGTGCCCTGAGCAAAAAGGCCAGGGTGTTTAGCAATCCTTATGTTTCTGACATGGTGAGCAGTTACAAGATTTTGCATGAGTTAGCGCAGGATAAGCTCGAGCTTGCTGGCTACAGTTTTGAAGCAAGTTCTCAGGGAGTTTTTTCCAGCTCGGCTTATGCCCGGGTGCTGGCTGCACAAAATCAGCAAGAAGAAGCGCTGGCCTTGCTGGCAAAGTTCAATGAACACCCTGACCGCGCTGAACGGCTTTACCTCGAGGCTGCTCGGTTTATCATCACAGGGGAAGAAAGCAACTTAGAGACCTTCCTGTCTCAAACAACTGCCCGCGAACGCCTACTCCCTGGCTTTATGCCCATTGCAGCACTACCAAAGCGGCCTGAACTCACAGACCACTATCCTATTCAAGACGTTTTAGCCTCCGACTGGACCGAGGCCATCGAACGCAGACATAGAGATATTCCTGACCTCGAGCTGCGTCTTTTAGGAGAAGTAACTGTTTCTTTTCTGGGCGAACCTCTCGAAATGGCCGAACGGCAAAAACAAATTCTGGCCCTTTTGGCGCTGGGACTTTCCCGTGATGAAGTCGCTGAAGCTATGTGGCCCGATGTGGACGCGAAAAAACAGCGCAATAATCTAAATGTACAGCTCAATCTGCTGCGTAAAGCTGTAGAACCCTGGGGTATAAGCACCTATCTCTTTGAGAGCGGTTTGCAGCGCGTCAACTCAGACTATCAGGCTTTACGGGATGCGCTCGATAGCGCTGATAAAGTTGGGGTTTATCAACGCTACAAAGAACCGCTTGCACCGGGTCTTGATTTGCTACCTGCCATCGAACTGCGCGAAAGCCTGCGCGAAGAAGTGGTGGCGCTACTTGCAGACACCAGCAGTGAAAGTCTGGCTGACGCCCCCTACCTGATGAAAGTACTCGAGCTAGAACCTTTGCACGAAGAAGCTCTGCAACAGCTCTTAAAACTACTCATACGCCGCGGACGCAAACGCGAAGCCAGACAACGCTATCAGAAATTTGCTGAAAGACTCGAGGCAGAGTTGGGGCTCGAGCCTTTAGAGGAAACGCAGGTACTGATAAACTAAATCTTTACATTTGATGATATAAGGGTAACGTGAACCAAAATGAGCTTAAAGCGGTGTTCGACCAGCAGGCCTCAGTTTACGATCAGCAGTGGCTAAGAATGGCACCCATCAATGAGTGTCTTTACTATCTTCTAGAATCTATCTTTGCTGATTTACCTTCCAGAGCCAGAATTCTTTGTGTGGGTGTTGGAACAGGCAAAGAGCTCATTCACTTAGCTAAGAAATTTCCCAAATGGCACTTTACGGCTGTTGAGCCTTCGGCGGCTATGCTCGAGCTTTGTCGTCACCATGCCAATAATGAAGGCATCAGCTCTCGGTGCTATTTTCACGAGGGTTATCTTGATTCACTACCGATCAAAGAATTACATGATGGAGCAACTTGCTTTCTAGTGTCTCAGTTTATCTTAGAAAAAGAGACTCGCTCAGCCTTCTTTCAACAAATTGCCGACCAGCTTAAACCAGGTGGTATTTTGGCAAGTGCCGATCTGTCAGCAAAAGTGGAAACAGAAAGTTATGAATCTCTCCTACCTGTTTGGCAAAGTGTTATGAAACCCTCAGATACCTCTACTGAAGGATTAAATCGAATGAGAACTAATTATGAAAAAA
>JAGQHN010000157.1:5558-11072 GCA_020431825.1 Trueperaceae bacterium
AAAAAATGTGGCAGTTCTATCACCATCCGAGCTAGCTTCTATCATTAATCCGGGAGGTT
This sequence comes from Trueperaceae bacterium, assembly GCA_020431825.1. Classification (GTDB taxonomy): domain Bacteria; phylum Deinococcota; class Deinococci; order Deinococcales; family Trueperaceae; genus JAHEBB01. The sequence continues at coordinate 5,618 of JAGQHN010000157.1, forward strand.
TTGAAACACCTGTACTCTTTTTTCAGGCAGGTTTAATCCACGCTTGGTTTGCTAAACATGTTCCAGTAAATCTCAGTTAACAAAATTTTTCCAAACCATCTTGCATTTTGCCCGCTATATTTGCTACAGTCCTAAATTCCGTGCAGTTTTAGGCTTAGGCTTTTTATTTATTGCTTTTTGGTTCAGTTTTCTTTTCAGAGCATTTCCTCATTCATTTTCTCGCAGGCTCGAGTTTGGGGTAAAAGAATTATGCGGCTATTTTTCGAACTGGCGGCCCGCTCTTTCAGGCGCACGCTGACCTACCGGATTGCCACACTGGCTGGCCTTATTACCAATATCTTTTTTGGTCTTATTCGCTCCTCGGTACTGGTTGCACTCTTTGGTCAGCAAAGCGAAGTCTCTGGCTATACCGTCACCAGCATTATCACCTATACCGGGCTTAGTCAGGCGCTTATTGCTTATCTTATGCTCTTTGGCTGGTACGACCTTATGGATGGTGTGCATACCGGTGAAATCAGCACACAACTTTTAAAACCCCTTTCCCTCTTTCGTTACTGGCTGGCCCATGATTTAGGGCGGGCCATTGCGCATCTGTTTTTGCGCGGCGTTAGCATAATGCTGATTTACGAACTGATGTTTGATCTGACCTACCCCAAAGATCTCGGGCATTGGCTAGCCCTTTTGGTCTCGCTCTTTTTTGCCTGGTGGCTCAGCATGGTCTGGCGTTTTCTCGTGAATCTGGCCGCTTTCTGGTCTCCCAATGCTCAGGGTTTTGGTCGTCTGCTCTTTTTTGCAGCCAACTTCTTTTCAGGCTTTATGATGCCCCTTGGCCTGTTTCCCGACTGGCTGCAAACCCTCTGTTACCTGACCCCTTTCCCTTATATGATTAACGTGGTCATTGAAATTTATCTGAATATTATTACAGGCTCAGAGCTGTTTTTTTTGCTAGGGCTCCAGCTCGTCTGGATACTTGGGCTCAGCCTTATCAGTCAGTTCATTTTAACTATGGGAATTCGCAAACTTGCGATTGCCGGAGGCTAAATGGGAAAGCACATTCTCTTTCATACGATTGGTTCCCTCGGAGATTTATATCCTTATTTTGCACTGGGTCTGGAACTAAAAAAACGAGGTCATAAAGTAAGTATTGCCACCAGCGAAGTCTACAGACAGCGCATTCGGGCACTAGGCTTTGACTTTCACGCCATTCGACCAGATCTTGACCCAAGCTCGCCAGAACTCCTCGCCAAAGTCATGGACCCTGTAAACGGTACCCGCTTTGTCTTTCGGGACATGACGGTACCTCACCTGCGGGCCATGTACGAAGACCTGAGCAAAGTCGCTGTCGGTGTCGACCTGATGATAAGCAGCGTACTTACTCTGGCTGCGCCGATTGTGGCAGAAAAGCCAGGGGTAAAGTGGTACTCGAGCGTCCTGGCACCTGTTAGCCTTTTCTCAAACTTTGACCCACCCATCATGAATTCTCCTCTTATAAACTGGATCAGTTCCAGAGGTCCTAGAGCCAGCCGCATGATTTTTGGTCTTGCTCGCCAGATGACCGATAGCTGGGCCAAACCTCTCTATGCCTTTCGGCAAGAACTGGGGCTGGATAAAGGCCGTCAACCCTTTTTTGAAGGGCAGCACTCTCCGGCAGGTGGGCTAGCCCTATTCTCGCCGGTATTTGCGCAGCCCCAACAAGATTGGCCTGTCAATACTCACCTAACGGGTTTTCCTTTTTTTGACGCTGACCGTTCTCTAGATGCTGATTTAAAAGCTTTTCTAGATGACGGTGACCCGCCCGTCATTTTTACCCTGGGGTCTGCTGCCGTTTATACCGCTGGCGACTTTTATCAGGAAAGTTTGAAGGTCATAGAAAATCTTGGCTGCCGTGCTGTTTTACTGATTGGTGAGCGCGAAACAAATCGCTTACCAGACAACCTGCCAAAAAACCTGTTTGTCTGCCCTTATGCACCCCACAGCGAACTTTTTCCCAGAGGCGCAGCGATTATCCATCAGGGGGGTATTGGTACCACCGCGCAAGGCTTACGCTCGGGTGTACCTACTCTGGTCGTGCCTTTTGCACAAGACCAGTTTGATAATGGGGCAAGGGTCGAGCGTTTAGGCACAGGCAAAGCCTTAAAGAAAACCCTTTTTACTACCAAAAGAGCAACCCCACTGCTCGAGTCTCTTCTGCAAGATGCCAGCTTAAAGCAAAAAGCGCAAACCGTTGCTGCGCAAATCCGTCAGGAAAATGGGGTTAAAAACGCCTGCGACCTCATCGAGCAAGCCTAATCATGGGTCTTTATTTAAAACTCGTTGGTGTCCAGATTCGTAGTCAGATGCGCTACCGCAGTCAGTTCGTACTGGACACCCTGGCTCTGCTGCTGGTTACCGGGCTCGAGTACGCCTCTCTAGCGTTGGTTTTTGAACGCTTCAAGTCCATTCAGGGCTGGTCACTGGCAGAGGTTGCCTTTCTCTATGGTCTGGTTGAGATGGCCTTTGGTCTGACCGACATGATTTTTGGCGGTTTTGATGCACCCCGTTTTGGCAGGTTCATCCGCCAGGGCAGCTTTGATCAGATGATGCTGCGCCCCATTGGCATTACGTTGCAGGTTTTAGGTTCAGACTTTAACTTAAAACGCTTTGGCAAAATGGCGGTAGGTGTGGTTATTTTTAGCTACGCTCTAAGTCATCTCTCGATCACCTGGACAGTGGCTAAACTCCTCTATTTTCCCCTTGTAGTGCTTGGGCTTGTGCTCTTTTTTGGGGGTCTTTTTATAATTGGTGCCACTATCATTTTCTGGACAGTTGAATCTACTGAAGTCATGAACATCTTTACCTATGGGGGCAGCTTCATGATGTCCTACCCTATGAACATTTACGAAACCTGGCTCAGAAACCTGTTTACCTTTGTCGTGCCTGCCATCTTTTTAAACTACTATCCGGCACTCTTTTTTCTGGGCAAGCCTGACCCCTTTAACTTTCCTGCCTTCGCCCCTTTTCTTGCTCCTCTGGCAGGTCTGGCCGTTTTTCTTATCAGTCTGGGATTCTGGCGATTTGGCTTAAAGCACTATCAAAGTACCGGGAGTTGAGATGGAATCTATAATCAGGGTTGATGGTCTGGCAAAACATTTCAGTGTGCGCAAACACTACAAAGGTCGCTTCGCGCCCCTAAAAAACTTTTTTACTCGAGAAGCCTCGACGGTAAAAGCCGTTGACGACCTAAATTTTGAGATTAATCCGGGGGAACTGGTTGGCTATCTCGGGCCTAATGGCGCAGGTAAATCAACCACTTTAAAGATGCTCACGGGTCTGCTGGTACCCAGTCATGGCGAAGTCAGGGTGAGTGGTTTTAATCCCTGGAAAGAGCGCAAAGCCTATGTCAGGCATATTGGCGCCGTTTTTGGGCAGCGCACAACCCTATGGTGGGATTTGCCCGTAGTAGAGAGCTTAGAGCTTCTCAAATACGTCTACCACATCCCGGAAGCACGCTTTCGGGAGAACCTCAGCCATTTTATTGACTTGCTCGAGCTTTCACCGTTTTTAGGCACGCCGGTACGTGCTCTTTCTCTGGGTCAGCGCATGCGTGCCGATCTTTGTGCCGCCCTGCTCCATGACCCACGCTTACTCTTTTTAGATGAACCCACCATTGGGCTGGATGTCGTAGCCAAAGAACGCATTCGTGACTTTATTAAATACCTGAATCAAGAGCGAAAAACCACGGTTATTCTAACAACCCATGATCTCGCCGATGTGCAGAAACTCTGTCAGCGCATCATGATTATTGATCAGGGCAAATTACTCTTTGATGGTGGGCTCGAGCGCCTGCAAGAGCGCTTTGGCGGCAAGCGCCAGCTGATTGTTGATTTTGCCGAGCACTATCCCGATGTCCATGTAGCGCAAGCACAGCTTAAGGACTATCAAAACAGACGTGCCATCTACGAATTTGACCGCCGGGAATTAAGCGCTTCAGAGCTGATTGGTCAGGTCTCGAGCCAGTTTCAGATTCAAGACCTGACCGTACGGGAACCTGATATAGAAGCAACCATTAGAAACATTTATGAAAAGCAGCTTCTCAAAGTACCTGAGACCTAGTGGTCAGAACCTGGTCGGATCAGTTCAGCCTGTTTGCCTGCTAGCTTCTACTGTCAGCGCTAATTTCAGCAGTTCATCTATACGTTCGGTGTCATAGACACAGCCGCCCCAGGTACCGCCGCTTGCTCCCTGCAAAGCAGCCCAGAGCTTCGTATCTGCAGGCAAGTTTGGGTCAGGCGCAAGACTTTCATTCATTGGGCGATTTTTGAGCACATCACTGGCAGCCTCTGGACTCAAGGCATCATCCCTGGTGCCAATGAGTTCTACCCTTCCTGAACATGTTTCAGGCAAAATACTTATACGAATAAGGTCACCTTCTTGCACCTTGCCAATCGGCCCGCCTGCCAAACCTTCAGGACCAACATGCCCGATACAGGCTCCAGTAGAAACCCCTGAAAAACGAGCATCTGTGATAAGGGCAACATGTTTTCCAAATGGTAAATGCTTTAGCGCAGAGGTGATCTGGTAGGTTTCTTCCATGCCTGTACCAGCTGGGCCAACACCCGCCAAGACCAGAATGTCTCCCTCTTTTATATCACCAGCTTTAATCGCCTTGATGGCAGCTTTTTCCGAATTGAAGACTCGAGCCGGACCCTCTTTCAGGTAACTGCCATCTGCCTTTAATACAGCCGGATCAATCGCGGTACTTTTGACAATCGCCCCGTCAGGTGCCAAATTTCCAGTAAGAAACGAGACCGTTGACCCAAGGCCTAAAGCTTTTGAACGCCTGGCAGAAAAAATAATCTCATCTGGTCTGACACCATCCTGCTCTTCCAGAATAGCCTTAAAGCGCTCCCGTCTTTCAGACCTTTCCCAGCTCTCAAGCACATCTCCAAGAGGCTCGCCAGTGGCACTTAAGGTGTCCAGATTAAGTAAGTTTGCATCACGCAAATGCAACATGACTTCTGGAACACCGCCAGCAAGAAATACCCTCACCGTAGGATGGTCAACCGGGCCATTCGGCAAAACACTTACTAAGCGCGGTGTTTCACTGTTGACCTTTTGCCAGTCTTTAACCATTGGCCTTTGTAAGCCTGCCGCGTGTGCTATTGCAGGTATGTGTAAAAGCAGATTGGTACTGCCTCCAAAGGCAGCATGCACCGTCATGGCATTGCGCAAGCTGGCCTCAGTCAAAATATGCTGGGTACTTAATCCGGCTTTTTCTCTGGCTAAGAGCGCATGGGCAGAGCGTATAGCGATTTCCTGCCATACGGGTTGACCTGAAGGAGCTAAAGCCGAGTGAGGTAAGGCCAGACCTAAGGCCTCTGCTACCACTTGAGCCGTTGCCGCTGTACCTAAAAACTGACAACCTCCCCCCGAGGTGGCGCAGGCCCGGCAACCCAGCACACTGGCATCCTCAAGC
>JAGQHN010000158.1 GCA_020431825.1 Trueperaceae bacterium
GGTAGACATTCTTCTGGATAGATTTCCAGTTAATGTTTTCCCAGTTTTCAGTCTGCAGGGCAGCTGTCATAAAACGTGACCTCCTTTAAGGTCTTTATCTTCTAAGGGTTTGTGCCCACGTCAGCGTATCCTTGACATTACTCAAGGCATTTGCTTCTTGGGCAATCCTGCCCTTTACAGCCTATGGTTTGGGTACCTACTCATTAGAGAGCTGCAAGAGGGTTACTTCGTTCCGTATAAACATTGATTGTGACCTTAGGATGATGCTCTACACCGAGTCTCGTTGTGGATAAACGTCATGCCATATGCCCACAGGCACAACCAGAGACCAGTTTCTTTTTGAATACAGCCTTTTAACCGACGTTGGCTACTTTGCGCTCACGGTGCGTCAACCACATCTTTGCTTTCGCTATCCCTAGCCACTTGCTTGCCAGAGTCATAGCGTTCGGTTCGCTACTTACTGACGTTCAACCCCGCTTTCGACCCTAGACACCCAATCTCACGCCGAGGGGTTGTGCTTTCACTTTGTTTACCTAAACGCTAGGGCTTGCACCTAGATATTTATACAGTTCTAACAGTTAATCTTCACCTCCTTTATGTTGACTGTTAGTCTCACTTCCTAAAAGTTCAGTGAGAAACGAGTCGCACGGGCATTTAAACAGAAACCTACGGTTACGAAGCCGATTTTTGAATTAAAACCGCAGGTTTCTGTTTTAGTTCGATGAAAACCTGCGACTCAGGTTCTTAAAAACCACCGTTTACAATAGAGTTATTGGGAATGACTTTGAAAACGAGGTTGTCGAGGCTATTCCTTCTTAAAAAGCTCTCTCAAATTACATTTTAAAATTGGTCTATGCTTAGATGAGTTTTGAGAAAGACGAAATTGCTCGAATTTACATTCTGAAACTGTAGGTTTCTGCCCAGATGCCCACTGATCCAAGATTCACTTTAGGCTCGCTAATCGTACAGAAACCCCCAAATTATGATGCTGCTGGCGAATTCCAAAAAGCATTGTTTTAGAGGCTAAAGCAACGAATTTAAAGACTTTGGTTTGAGCAAGCGGCATAATTTCAAACCCGTTAGCAACACGAATGAAGTTTAAGGAGCATGTAATAAGAACTTGAGGGATTGGGCAAAATTAACCAAATACAAAAACCCCCGAAAAACTAACCGAAAGCTAACCGAAGCAGCTTTAACATGTCTTATGAAAAAAACACTGACCTATTTGCTATGTCCCAAATGTCAGAGATCGTTACCAAGTAGTGCAAAAGAGCATTACTGTCCGAATGACGGTTCAAAGATGCTCTCAGCTTGTCCTCAGTGCAATACCCCTATAACGTCTCCCTACAGTCGTTTTTGTACCAACTGTGGGGGAAGTTTGCTGGTGGATACGGTTTTTCAGGCTGTCATACCAAACCGAAACAGAGATGGGCCTATCAAAGTGAAAGTGAGAAACCAAGGCTTATAAATAAAGGGCTCGAGCCTTCGCCAACAGCAAAAGTTAGAAAATCGATGTTAATAACTAAAAAGGATTTCGTATGAAACGGTTTATTTTATATAGTGTTCTCTTTTTAACTCTAGTGCTGACAGCATGTTCGACCACAACGGACAGCAGCCTCAACCAATTTTTTACGGAAGATAAAGAGTGGACAGAACCAATACCAAGCGACGCAGAAATGATCAGTCCTGAAGAATTTAAGAAGCGGGTTGAAGCGGGTGAGCTAGAGATTATCACCCCTACCTTGCTAGCAGCGCAACAGCAAGCGCTCGAAAAACAGTATCAGGAAGATATAGCCTTTTTAGAGAGTATTTCCGACAAAGACCCATATACCACGGACCTACTCGAGCGGGCAGCCTCTTCACCAATTTTTGAGGGAGATAAACCTACCATAGGTCCTGACGGAGAAACCCTTTTGGTTTTAGGTTTAGGCACGGAAGTAAGACAGGCTGTCGAAACTTTTAAAATATTACAAAGTGCAGACAATGCCCTAGACGATTACACCTTAACCTACAACTTACTGCCCGAAGAATTAAAAGCTCAAGCTCCTACCCCCGAAAGTCTCGATGGCAAATCTCTCACTGAAGTTGAAGCAGCACTTGGTAACTTAGATACTTTGCTAGGTGGTCTTAGCACGACTGCTCTTGATGGGGTGAGGCTCGAGACAGGTCCAGATGCCTTCCAAACTCAGGCTTTGAACGCTGGCAACGGCACGGATGGTGGTGGCAATTGCACACCAACGGGCTTAGTGGGGCAATTTTGGTTTCCTCTTAAAAACTTTGTCAGCCCGATGAAGTGGCAAGGGGGGCGCGGCACCTGCTGGGCTTTTACTGCGATTGGTGCGATTGAAAGTCGCGAGCGTGTTCAGAACGATAACCCTGTAAACCTTTCCGAGCAGTTTTTTGTAAACAAAGTCAAGCAAGACTGGGACAGTGATGATGAGAGCGACGGCTACCAGGCAGAAAAAGCTCTCAAAGAAGCTGCCGATAACAACCAGGCTCTGCTTGAAGAAGCAGCTTGGACCTATAATCAATCGCTCAACCGTCCAAGTGAAAGCGATTATGCCAATTCCTGCGACAACTACACGGGGGATTGTTCGCTTAGCTCTCATCAAAGCCGCCGAGTTTGCACTGAGCGACTAATCGGCAAAAATTGTAGCTATGTAACCTATAAATTTAGTGGTCCTGGTGTAGCTGCCAGCCGCGTTACCTACCTATGGCGATCTGGGGAAGACCGGTTTGATCTCAATCGCTACCGTCTGCTACTCTCACAAGGCCATGTTCTTTTAGCATCTTTTCCTGTTTACAGGGGCTTTGAACGCCCTACGAATGGTTTTGTTACTCCGTATGATCGTACCCATTTTGTTTATGATGACAAAGGCAATATAGTTGGCGACGCGCCCGGTGCAACCGGTAGTCACGCCGTGCAAATTGTAGGCTTTATCAGCAATGAAGAACTCGCTTCGACAACAGTAACCCCTGGCGATGGGGGCGGCTACTTTATTATTAAAAATTCTTGGGGTTGCGGCTATGGAGATGGGGGCTACTCATATGCATCTGCCCAGTATGTAGACACTCGTTTTACCCGCCTTAGTGTTCTTAACTTTGACGCGAAGCGTAGTGAAGCCTGGACCTATGATCAGGCCGGAGGCTCATTGCCAGCAGCTATCGAGGTTAAAGTGAATCCTGCTCGAGTAGATTTAAGGGTCTCGACGGATCTGGCCAGTTTTTTTAAGGTGACGCACCCTGTTGCTACAGGCGTGACCCTCAGAGTTACAGACGGTGCAACCGTTATTTATGATGGTGGCTGGACTGTACGCGGAGGTTTTCCGCCAAGCCTGCTCCACAGCTTTACAACGCCTGGACGCCATGTCTTGAGGCTTGCTGCAACCAATAAAGGCAGCACGACAACGGCAACATTGAATGTAGATGTGGTGGGTAATCCGCCGACGATTAAACTGGAGAATACCGGCTCACCGTTTCAGGGCGAAGATTATTTCATCACGGCACTGGTGCGCGACGTCAACGAAAATGACAGCAGTGTTTTATGTGCCAATACCACCTGGTCGGTGGATGCACCGGATACGCTCTTAAGCACCACAGGGTGTCTGCAAACTGTCAGGTTTGGCGCTATAGGTAGCCGCCAGGTACGGGTGAGCACTCGTGACAGTGACGGTCAAACGGCCAGCCAGACCCTTACATTGACTGTGCTTGCGCCGCCAGACTACCCTTATCCGCGCATTACCAGTGCAGGTGTATATGCCTGGAACGCTATAGGGTCAATTTGTGGAAACGTAAGTGTACCCATTGGCAGTACCATTGACCTAAGACAAAAAGGCTGTATTGATGGCGTTATCCCGCGAGATCGTTTCTCATCGGTTGTAGAAGTAGAAAATCCCTCTGATGAAACTCTGAGCTATGACTGGAAACTCTTCTATACCGATAATGGGCAGGACACCTTATACATTGCTGCACCTGGCTCGAGTGACCCTTCATTCAGCCTTCGGTCCATTCATAATACCGGTGAAGCAACCCTGGATTGCCGCGTTACGCTTCAGGTCAATGCCCCAGACTCTAGCCGCAGCAAGAGCCTCACGGTCTGGTTAGGGCGATGCACTTTGAATACCTTTACAGTTAACTAAGCTTCTTGGTCTTTATGAGCGTGGCCTGTTTGCGCCACGCCACCCTGAATATTGACTTAAGGAAAGGACCCTGTTATGAAACATGTACTTCTCTGGCTTCTGGTCGCATTAGTGCTTACCGCTTGCCCTGCTACCCTAGCCCCTGATCCCACACCTGAACCTGAGCCAAAACCCACCATCAAAAGCTTTACTGCCACTCCATCTAAACTTCCTGCAGGTGGTGGTAGTGTGACCCTGGCCTGGGACGTTGTAGATGCTGCTACCCTTTTGATTGATGGGGGAGTGGGTGCAGTTTCCGGAATCTCCACAACTGTGGATGTAACTGATGACAAAACCTTTACCCTGACAGCTACAAATGAGAGCGGTTCGATTACCAAAAGTCTTACTGTGACAGTGGATGCGCCACCACAGGAGACCTATCCGCTTATTAGCAATTCAGGTGTATTCTCGCTAGAGTCCAATAATGGAACCCTCTGCGCGTCTGTAGATGTGCCCGTTGGCTCTACCATAGACCTTCGAGACGCGGGTTGTGACGGCAACCCTGTCCGTTATTCGGCTTCTGTGGACGTTGAGAATCCATCAGGTGAAGTCCTGACCTACACCTGGACACTCTTTATTACCGATGCAGGCGAAGACTTTCAATACCTCGCTACAACTGGCGCAAGCGACCCTTTATTTAACCTACCTTCTATTCACAATGAAGGTCTTGGAACGTTTGACTGCCGTATTATTGTCCAGGTCAACCCTTCCGAGCCGAGCCGTAGCAAAAGCCGCTCTGTTTGGCAAGGAAAATGTACTTTAAATACCTTTACCCTAAACTAGTAGTGGCTCAAGACTTTTCGCACTTTAAAAGGAAACCTTTTTATGCATACAAGCTTTAGTACCTTCCTCCTGCTTCTGGTGATTACCTTTATAGGTTGTAATGCGGCAACAACTCCAACCGCTAAACCGACCATTGCCAGCTTTGTCGCCACACCACCAAGCTTGCCGGCAGGTGGGGGCAGCGTCACCTTAAGTTGGTATGTCAAGAACGCTAATAGTCTCTCTATTGACAATGATGTTGGGGTAGTTTCCGGCACAAATACCATTGTGAGTATGACGAGCAGCAAAACCTTTATCCTTACCGCAAGTAACGATGCAGGCTCTGTTACACAAAGTACCAGCGTTAGCGTGGGAGCAGGGGAGGACACTACGCCACCAGCCGTGGTTTCTGTTGACCCACCAGACGGAGCAACAGGGGTTAAAGATGATGCTAGCATTGTGATTGCTTTTAGTGAAAAGATGAACCAGGCCGCTACCGAAGATGCTTTTCAGAGGTCTATAAATTTCCCCGATGCGAGTGTGACTTATAACTGGAATGCTGAAGGCACCATTTTGACTATTCAGCCAAACGATTTTCTTGACTATGCAGCAGGGGATGACCCGAGCATTCCAGCGATAACGTATTCTTTTGGTTTTGTTGACACCGCCAAAGACCTTGCTGGTAATAGCCTGGAACCCTTTAGCTCGAGCTTCTCTACCTTAAAAGTCATTGTGACAAGTATCTATGCAACAGCCAGCCTGGACGGCGATATTCTTGGCATTGCGCCCGCCTTCGTTTATCCGGATTCAGCAGTTATTCGTGTAGGCGAAACTGGTGACAGTGTTGCACGCGGCTACTTTAGTTTTGATCTGACAGGCATTCCCGCAGGTGTAGTCACCGACGAAGTAAGACTAATTATTAACAAAGAAGGCGTTGAGGGTAACCCTTATGAATTCTCTTCAATGTCGCTTGATCATGTGATTTATGGCTCGAGCCTTTCAGAAGATGATTATGATACGCCCATTTTAGCTGATCTCGGTATCTTTGATTCCAGCTCTGACCCTGTAGGTTATCTCTCAAGCGACGTGACCTTAGCAATAAATAATGACCTTGCTAACCGCGAAATACGCGGTAACCGTTCCCAATATCGTCTCAGCTTCAGAGACTACAACATGGAAAAAGGTCCTGCTAATCTGGTTACGTTTACCTCGAGTGAAGGCCCAGAAGGGCAGCGTCCGTTTCTGAATATTGTTTACTATCTTCCCTAAAATTGGCTCTTGCCAAAAAATCGGTAAAACCGCCTGAAAACCTAACTGGGAACTAACCAAGCAGCGTCTAGGCTTAAAGAATAGAGATTGAACAAAGGAGACGTGAAGTGAAACCCTTTATACTTATGCTAACTGTAATCTTTCTAGGCTCTAGCGCCTGCACCCCAGCCCAACCACAAAACCCCAATCCTCCCGCAGACATTATCCTGACGATTAATACCACTGAAAACCGCAAACCGATTAGCCCTTATATCTACGGGCTGAACTTTGCCACTGAAGCCTTTGCCAAAGAGCTTGATTTGCCGCTACGGCGCTGGGGTGGCAACGCCTTATCTCGCTACAACTACAAGAATAACGCCACCAATCTTGCCTCAGACTTTTTCTTTTTAAATGTAGACAACTTTAACCCTATTACAGGAGCTTCTGAGACTGCTGACAACTGGATAGCGCAAAACAAACGTACAGCAACAGATTCGGTAGTGACCATTCCCATGATGGGCTTTGTTGCTAAAGACACGACAAGCTGCGGTTTCAGCATTGCCAAATACGGCGAACAGGATAATGGCGATGACCCTGACCGCCCAACTGACTGTGGTTCAGGCATCCGCACCGACGGCAGCCCCGTCAATGGCAATCTAGCAATAGACACCAGCACTGCTATTGACTCGACTTTTATTAAAGACTGGGTAAGCCATCTAAAAAACACGCACGGTTCAGCAGGCAGTGGCGGCGTCAGGTTTTATGCTCTGGATAACGAACCCGAACTCTGGAGTGAAACGCACCGCGACATTCACCCAATGCCCTTAAGTTATGACGAGCTGTTGCAGCGCTCGCTTGCCTACGGTGAAGCCATTAAAGAAACTGACCCTGAGGCGCAGCTTTTTGGTTACGTGTCGTTTGGCTGGTCAGGTTACTTCTACTCGCAGCGCGACCTGGTTGAAGCCGAGAAAAATGGCTACACTGCCTTTCCAGACTATGATAGTCACGACAGTAAGTATCAGCTCGAGTGGTACTTGGAACAAATGCAAAGCTACGAAGAGGCCAAGGGCAAACGTTTGCTGGACTATCTAGACTTGCATTTCTACCCCCAAAATGGAGTTGATTTATCACTGGCAGGAGACGCAGCCAAACAAGCCCTGCGCCTGCGCTCGGTGAGAGCGCTCTGGGATCCAAGCTACCGTGACGAAAGCTGGATTGGCGATGCGGGTCAACCTGAAGACTGGCAGAAAGTACGCCTTATACCCAGAATGCATGACTGGGTCGATACGCTTTACCCTGGCACTAAACTTGCCCTAACTGAATACAACTGGGGTGGACTCGAGAGCATTAATGGGGCTTTAGCACAAGCCGAGATTTTAGGCATTTTTGGTCGTGAAGGTTTGGATCTGGCAGCCCTCTGGAATTACCCTGATAAAAGTCTTGGCTATGACCACTTTGAAAGCCTGCCTGGAGCTTACGCTTTTCGTATCTTCCGCAACTATGACGGTGCAGGTGCTAAGTTTGGTGAAACAAGCGTCAACGCCAGCAGCAGTGACGAAACTCAACTCTCTGTGTTTGCTGCCGAGCGTAGCAGTGATAAAGCACTCACTGTCGTTATTATCAACAAAGCTGCTAAAACCCTAACTGCAAACCTGTCCTTAACAGGTGTTAGCACAACAGGAAATGCAGAGATTTTTCGCTACAGTGATGCCAATCTGGGCATCATTACCAAAGAGACGGGTCAAGCTATTAGCAATACTTTCTCATTCCCCAAATCATCTATTAGCCTGTTGGTGGTAAAACGTTAAAGGTTCGGCCTAAGCAAGAATCCTTACAACCACAGAGGGTTCCGTAAAGTTAAAAGATGTTAGATTAGATTCAAACTATCTAGTTGAAAATTAGCTGTATTTTCGTCAATAGCTGTTCTTCAAAAGGATCTTCAGTGTAGCTTCATGCAGATTGTCTTTATCCAGCAGTACTATTCATAATTAACTTAACAGAACCGCTCTAATGAACGCTACAAGCGCCATAAACTCGTTCTATATACCTTTTAGAAAAAGGTTAAATGTTATTGAACCATCAAGACCTCAAGCCACAACCCCTGCCTAGGATTACTAGGAATTGCAAGTTATGAGTGAGTCAAAAATCTAGAACTGCTCAAGAACCACGCTGAACAATCATTTTTGCCCTCTTGACAAACGATAAATACCCACCTACTATGTCACTAACAGATATATCCATAAATGATATAAAGGAGTAGTATGAGCAAATCTAAGCAAGTATCGGAGAAAGACCTATTGCCTCTAACGCCAGCTGTTTTTCATATTTTACTTGCCCTGGCAGCAGAAGAGAAACATGGCTATGCCATTATGAAAGAGGTGGAAGTCAATAGTAAGGGACAATTCAGAATGGGTCCAGGAACCCTCTATGGGTCAATAAAGAGAATGTTAGAGCTTAGTCTCATAGAAGAAACTGATGAACGCCCAGACCCTGAGATGGATGACCAGCGCCGCCGCTACTACAAACAAACGCCATTTGGTGCAAAAGTTTTAAAAGCAGAACTTCAACGCTTTAATGATCTGATGCAAGTTGCCAAAAGCAAAGGGGCTTTGGGAAGCATCTGAGGAGGAAACTATGAAACTTGACGTGAAACCCCATCCGTCAGTAGCCTTTTATAAAACACTTGTCTATCTTTATCCCAAAGCCTATCGCCAGGAATATGGTTCTCATATGGTTCAGGTTTTTGCTGACCTGCTACATGACGCTTCTAGAAACGGTGCGCGAAGCGTGATGCAAGTCTGGGCAATTGCGCTTCTTGACCTTGTTAAAACTGTTATCGAGGAGTATGCGCGAGGAGGTATCCGTATGACAAAATCGAGTTTTACCTTATTAAGTAGTTTCTTACTCATGCTCGGTGGTCTTTTCTGGTTACCTGTGAGTTATGGACAATTTGAGCAGTATTGGGAAGACCCCTTTGGCGGACCTGATATTCTTTTTGAAATTGGTCAAAAGTTTATGGGGCCAGCCATGCTCCTTGTTGCCTTAGGCTTGTTAGGTTTTGTGCTTCACTATGGCAGTCGACTTTCTAGCCTTATAAAGGCCAATTTGATTATTTCAAATTCAATCATTGGGACCATGGCGGTTCTAGGTATAGCCGGTGATTTAATGTTGCTTCCAAAAACGTGGGAATGGGCATGGTATTTCTTTATCGTAGGTATGATTATCCATCTCACTGGCATCATAATTCTGGGTATTTGTGCCCTACGCTGTCAGCTATTAACGAGATTTAATGTGGCGTTTCTATTAATTGGTCTACCGTTTCCTATATATATGTTCGTAGGATTGATAGTTCAACTCATGCACATTACGCCTTCTTCGGCCTTAAATGATGGTTTTAGTGCGGCTTCCTTAGCTGCCATGGGCTTAGGCTGGATTTTAATTGGCTATGCCTTTTTTAAGGACCAGATAATGATCAAAAAACTACAACCCTCACTATAAACCAAAAGCTAAACGACAAAAGATTCCTCTAGTGTAAAAACCTAAAAAAGGAGAAGGTATGAAAAGCAAAGGTTGGTTATTTATTGGTTTTCTAGTGCTTGCCTTGGTTTTGGCTCAAGCAACCCGAACCCCATCAGCAGAAGGTGCATCTGTCTACTTTATCAATTTAACTGACGGTGACACAGTTAAGAGCCCAGTACTTGTTCGGTTTGGACTTAAGGGCATGGGGATTGCACCAGCAGGGGTTCAGTTTGAAAATACGGGTCATTTTCATCTACTTATTGACCTTGACGCAACTACCCTAGATATGAATACTCCTTTACCTTCAACGGATAATCTCAAACATTTTGGCAAAGGTCAGACGGAAACATACCTCGAGCTTGCTCCTGGTGAACACAGCTTGCAGCTGCTTCTGGCTGACTTTGCCCATATTCCCCATGAGCCCGTCCTTTTGTCTGAGAAGATATCAATTACCGTAACTGAGTAAACAGCGTTGAAACATTTTCCGTGGCAAAGTTGGACACTTCACCTGGCGCTTTGGAGTTACTGGTTAATTGTGATAACGTTAGGTACAAGTTTTGTCCTTGGTTTACTGGCTGCCCTTGTAGGAGGAATCTTCACTCACTTGGGTGATGGTTTTGGGGGTGCGTGGAGTATACCGCCTATAATACTGAGTGTAGCCTTGCTTTTTAGTTTGCCTTCTTTAATCCTTAGTTTTGTAAAATTTGTACGCAAAGAGCCCAGGGGACTTATCTACTTTTTTGTGTATCTTTTTGCCGTACTCATCTGGTTGAGCTATCCCTTCCTTGCACATGCTTTAGACCCTTGTTTCCTAGGTTTTTGGCAGCTGTTTAGCAAGCTTGGTTCAGTTAGACTATGTGAGCAATTTGGCGCTGAGCTAAACATTCATACGCGTTTTCATTTACTCTGGCATACCTTGCCTTGTTTGCCAATTCTAGGTACCTACTTGTTTTTTAACTGTTGCTTAGATCGATACAAATTAAAATCTCCTAAAACATTATACAACGTAAGTATACACTAACGTAAGCACATGCTAAAATAACGACTATGGATTTAACACTTAAGGCACTAAGTGAGCCTCATCGCCGTGCCATCTTGCAGCTGGTGGCTTTTGAACAATTAAGTGCTGGAGAAATTGCTGAACAATTCAGTATTTCTCGACCAGCAGTGTCTCAACATCTTGGCGTATTAAAAGCAGCAGGCTTGATTAGTGAAGAACGGAAGGGAACCAAACGGCTTTATCAGACTCGCCCAGAAGGCTTTACCGACTTAAGAGCCTATATTGATTCATTTTGGGATGAGTCACTT
>JAGQHN010000159.1 GCA_020431825.1 Trueperaceae bacterium
GTTGTTGCCCATACTTAAGCCCAGATTTATCCCGGAAAGCACCAAATCCACTTTGTCCCAATGATGTACCCCAAGGACCACGCAGTCTGCGGGGGTGCCGTTTACCCGGTAGGCTTCAAACTCGGCAAGCCTGGTTGCCTGATAGCTAAGTGGACACATGATGGCATGTCCCATGGCGGACTGCTCGACATCGGGAGCGACGAATCAGACTTCGCCAAAAGCTTCGGCAACTTCGGCAAGCGCTTTTAGGCCAGGGCTAAAGATGCCATCATCATTACTGATTAAAATACGCATACATAAGGCTAAGGAATCTTGGTCAGTGGCTTGTCAGGCTTGGCTTAGGGCTTTTAAACTCAGGCGACTGGCCTCGAGCTTTGCCAGTAATTCCGCTCTTTTTTCTTGACTTAAACCTTCTCGTTTGGCTTGCTGTTTTTGACTTACAAAGTCTTTAAGCGCAAAAAGCTGTTTGATACTTTCAGGTAGCGTTGTTGGTGGGGTTTCGCCCTTCCAGCTGGTCTCGAGCCAGCTTTCATTTAGCCTAAGCAAGACGCTATATAAAAAGTCTTCTAATACCATTAAATCATGAATGTCGCCGAGTTCGCTTTGCCAGTCTTTAAGCTCTGCAACTGCCTCTTCTACTGCTTCAAGCTCTAGAACTTCGATAAAATAACGGAGGCGTTTGGCGGTTATGCGCGCTTTATGCAGCGCATCATTGCTTTCTGCCATTCCGTTCAGGAAAAACTCGAGTCTCTTGCCATAATTTTCGATCACTTTGACCGCAAACTCATGACAGTAAATGGCTTTAGCGTCATTTTTGCTGGGTTTAAGCTTGCCATTTAAGTCATCTAAAACGGCTCTAACGCCTTTATCAAAATTAGGAGGTAATTGGCTGGCGGGCTTTGTCTGGGTATAACCCAAGACGCTTTCAATAGCTGCTCTTTGATCGTCGTTTAAGCTTTCCTCTTGTAACCAGCTGGTCAGAACCGCTTTGTGTACATCTAATTCACGGTTTTTATTGCTCAGTTGGAACAGCTGCTCCAGCGCTTTTCGTTCCTTTTTACAGGACTCAGGTAAATAAAGCCGAAAGATGCGTAAGTAGCTGCGCAGACGGCGTAATTCTACCCGTAAATCATGCAGACTCTCAGGATCTTCAGATTTGTATTTTTTCAGGCGTTTAGCACAGATTTTGCTTTGACCGCTAACGATTTTTTCGGCAGCCAGGGTTACAGGAAGGGAAAAAGTAGGTTTTGACTTTGCCATAACGTTTCAGTATAGCGAACTGTGTTGGACAGTTTGTCAGCTCAAAAAGGGATAGGTATTTAGAACAGAACATAGCATTAAGCTGCTTGTATCTGAACTTATACCGCTTCCCTCACATCAGGTAAAAGCGCCCAGTGGTGTAAACCTCGAACCTACAGCTCAGAACTTAGCATTCCAGATGCTTTTACCTTGAACTGGCTCAAGGCTGCTTGAGGAGAGCCCGACTAATAGATGTTTCTTTTATTAGGGATAGTATCGGCATCCTTATTAACAGAAAGCAAATTAGCCTTCATTTTTACTTGGTATCAAATTTTTTCTTCGCCTCAAAATAAAGACAGACATATTGGTGTCTTTGAATTCTATTTGTAGACAGCATCTTAAAATAGAATGGCAAAAAGCTAGAGAAAGGCGAGTAGTGAGAAGCTTAATTGGTATTAGTTTTATTTGTCTATTGCTATCTTCAAATGTACTGGCTCAGTTTACCGGTCCGACAATTGCAACAGAAGTTAGCACCGTGGAGGAAGTCTCTTTTTTAGCTGCCAATACCTATGTTACTGTTGTTGGAAACATTGTTGCTCATATTAGAGAAGACTATTATCTCTTTCGTGATGAAACGGGGGAAATACGCGTTGAAATAGAAAATTCCGTGTGGCAGAATCGTGCCATTAGTCCAGATACAACGATACGTTTGGTGGCTGAGGTTGATCAGAATAGCCTAGGTTTGCGTTATCTTTGGATCGCATCCCTTGAAATTCTTGAATAGTCATTCAGTTAAACGAGATAGGGTTAGTCTAGGCCACTATAAGATAGGTTGCCTTTATGAGACATAAAACAAACCTCAAACATGTACAAGTCAATCTTGATCGCTACGCTAAACGCTCTGAATTTGCGGGAACAATCTGTAACTCAGCACAAGGTGTTTAAAATAGCATCCAATACAGAGTGACTGTTTGGCAGTCACTCTGTATCTTTGAGGGAAAGCCGAAAAAATGGGGTAGCAGGTCGATATTGTGGCAGCGGAAGTCTCGAGTTTCTTAGCCTCTTATTCCAGAGTGCGGTTTTAATATAATCAAAGACACTACAAGTGCTTGCGAGAGCATACCCTTTGAAGACTCCAACGATGACACCATTTATATTTTGGCATCACAAGGTGTGTGAACAGTGCATTCGTTAGGATGATGGCACCCCTAAAAAATGAGCCCTGCGAAAAAGCAGGGCTAGAAAGATAATGAAACGCTACCAGTTTAAACAATTTGCTTCAGCTTTTGGTCAGGGATTCTGGCTAAGGGACTTGAGCCAGGCCACGCTGCTTTGAACAGCGCTCTTATCTTTAAGTTCAATGATGAGTCTGGGGCGGTGCTCGAGCTTCGCAAGCTCTTCTAAAAGGGCATTCCACTGAATTTTGCCTGTGCCAAGGGGCCAGTGGCGATCTAAGTAACCATCGGTATCTTGCAGATGCACATGTTCCAAATAGTCACCTGCCTCGGCAATAAACTGGTCTGGGGGCGGTGCGTCGTGCTGAATATGCATACAAAAAGCATGACCCACATCAACACTCATGCGCATAGCCTCAGAATCCATTGCCTTAATTAAATCAAGTTGCAGTCTGGGGTCAAGGTCCATGATGTCTTCCATAACCAGCGTGCAGCCGATGGCTTTGGCTCTTTCAAGAGGTCTCGCCAGTGTTTTTTGTATGAGTTCAATCGTGGCCGCTCTTTGCACCGCATTATTGACAATATGCCGGTGCTGCCAGGCATCTATGGGGCTATGAATGACCATGTGGGTAGCGCCGAGCAGTTCTGCGACCTCGAGCCCTTGCTCGAGCCTCTCACTCACGGCCTGTCTTAAGCGTGGGTCAGGGTTTGCCAGATTTAGACCCCAGAAAGGGCCGTGCATGCCTATGCGTCCAGGATAGTCTTTTAAAAGCTCTTTGGCCCGCTTGGCTGGTGTTTGCCAGTCACCATCCAAAAGGTCAAACTGAAAAAAGTCCTGAATTTCAAGGTCGCGTTTTGCCTCACTTAACCAGTCAAGGTGTTCAGGCAGAGCGTCAATCATCAGGGCTGCACCAAGATTTGCCAAATAGTCCATACGTTAACTCCTTATAAAACAGGCTTAAGCCGGTTCTCCCTAGTAAACCTGAGCTTTGTCAGGCAAGATTCAGATGTTTTGGGTTTGCCTTGAGTTTATCTCTATGCCCAGTGCATCAGCATAGTGTCCATTCCAGTAAACCAGCCTGCCTTTGACAAAACTGGCAATCACCTGAGGTCTGTCGCTGATATGAACGAGAACCATATCGGCCCGTTTGCCCGGCTCGAGGCATCCTCTATCCGTTAACCCAGCTGCTTGAGCGGGGTGGAGGCTAACCAGTTTTAAGCTTTCATGAAAGGGCAAAACCCCCAGGCAGCTTAGCTGATAGCAGGCCTGGAGCATGGCTGCCGGATAATAATCACTGGCCAGGAGGTCAAGTACACCCTCCTCAAGGGCGGCTATGGCACTCAGATTTCCAGAATGAGAGCCGCCTCTCAGGGCATTGGGGGCGCCCATAAGGGTCCACATGCCCTTGGCTTTAGCACTTGTAGCGGCTTCCAGTGAAACAGGAAACTCACTGATACTGACACCAAGCTCTTGCATCAGGCTAACTTTGCCATGGGTATCATCATCATGAGAGGCAATGGGCAAATGATTGGCTTTGGCAAGCTTGCAGATGTCATGAACAATGTCCCAGGATCTTGGTTGTGCAAGTTGGCGGTTCAGTTCATACTGGGCATCGTCCCGACCTACTTTGAGCCATTTCATCATGTACTCGACATAGTTTTCTAAATTCCTGAATTGACCCTGGCCTGGGGTGTGATCCATGAGTGAAACCATCTCAACCTGATGTTTCCCTAGCATGGTTTCTAGCAGCGGCGCAGCTTCTGGATTCATGATTTCAAAGCGCGCATGAACCCGCATATCGGTTCCAAGATAAGGGCGCTCTAGCATAAGGGTTTCCACCACATCGATCAGGCGCTCCGCTAGACTCAGGCCATCACTGCGTTTAGAAAAATCAGCAAAAGAAAGGGCAACGTAGGCGGTGGTTAGCCCTGCTGAGGTGTGACGGCGATCAAGCTCTTTTAGGGTCATAGGGGTGGGAAAACGCGAGCCAGGCCGCGGCTCTAATTCCCGCTCTAACATATCCCCATGCAAATCAATGAGCCCTGGAATGAGGACTAAGCCTTGCGGTAAGGTGTCAAGGCGTTTTCCCAGTCTGAGGTCAGTTATAAAACCAGCCTCAGCTTCAAGGCTCGAGCCTTCAAACAAGCCCTCTGATGTCGTAATCAGGGTGTTTTTAAAGTGCATAACAGGGCCTTTTGCTGTGACACTGCCTTGACGCTCGTCTTGTAAGCTCCTTAGCGTAGTTTCTTCTACCTCCTACACAAGACCCCCGTAAAGCGTAGCGCGGGGGTTTCATTTTTAACCCCGTCCAGAAGAATGGAGCGTGGTTAGCTACCGTATTTTTCAAGGAACAGCTCCATATTTCTCAAATCTAAAAAGCGTTCTTCTAAGGTTTCTCGTGACCAGTTCCACCACTGCATGCGCTCGAGCTTGTCAATGACCTCATCGGAAAAGCGCTGGCGAATAGGTTTGGCAGCTACACCAGCCACAATGCTATAAGGTGCAACATCTTTGGTGACCACTGCGCCAGTGCCGATCACAGCACCATTGCCAATGCTGACACCGGGCATTACCGTAACGCTATGACCAATCCAGACGTCATGGCCAATCGTGACAGGATGAGCGCGTCGCCAGTTAAAAAAGTCTTCATCGTCTGCGCTGGCAAAGCCAAATTGTTTGGCGCGGTAGGTCATATGGTGACTGGTAGGTCTTTCTATGGGGTGATTGCCCGGGTTGAGCCTTACATAAGACGCGATTGAGCAAAATTTGCCAATTGTGGTGTAAATAACCTGACAAAATTGAACAAGGTAACTGTAATCACCCACACTTGATTCAACAAGGGAAGTATGCGCCCCGATTTCTGTCCAGGCACCCAGCGTTGAGTCTTTTATTTTAGCGCTTTCATGCACTGTTGGATGGGGGCCAAGCATTTTTTCGCTCATGCATTTACCATGACCTTTTGAGGTGCGAGTCGTGCTAGCCCTAGTTTGCCATCCCAAAAAATGGGTTTGCCCTTAGAAAAGCTTGCCCTCACTCTGGGCAAGTGCCCAGGACTTGTTTCAACCAGAGCTATGTCAGCACGTTTTTCAAGCTCTAAGCTACCGCGATCAAACAGACCGGCGGCGTTGGCTGGATGGCTGCTTACAAGTTTGACCGCCTCATGCAGGGGCAAAGTACCGTCGGCAGTTAGCTTAAAAACCATATGCAACATGGCCGCTGGATAGTAGTCTGAGGCCAAAATGTCAACCAAACCTTCTTTGAGCGCCTCCATGGCACTTAAGTTGCCCGTGTTTGATTGCCCTCTATAGGCATTGGGAGCGCCCATCAGGGTGAAAAGACCACGGCGCTTGGCTTCTCGAGCTGCCTCCATCGTCACTGGAAATTCGCTCAGGCTGGCTCCCAGACTGGTAATCAGGTCAACCTTATCTATCGTGTCATCATCATGTGAGGCGATGACAATGCCATTTTTCCTGGCCTCTTCGCAGATGCCATGAATCACATCCCAGCTTGGTGGGTTTTGGCTAAGGCGCTCGAGCCTTTCTAAAACTTCTACGCGAAACGCATCTTCACTGATGCCGCGCCAGGCTGCCACATGTTTGATATGGGTCTCGAGGTCGCGGTACTGGCCCTGACCCGGGGTGTGATCATTTAGTGATATGAGATCAATATGCTCCTGTTCCAAAAGCTCATGCAAGATTTTTGGGGCGCCGTGATTGGTCACTTCAAAGCGCGCATGAATGCGCATATCAACCAGCAGTTCGTCTTTAAGGCTATTAATAAGATGGATGGTGTCTCTGGCACGTTCTTCAGAGCGGAGATAGGCCATTTTTCGCGCTTCGGCAAAGGAAATGGCTGCATAAGCGGTGGTGATGCCAAGGGCTGCCAGACGTTTATCTAGTTCCAGAAGGGCTAGTTCTGTTGGAAAATAAGCTTTGGGGCGCGGCTCTACATCGCGTTCGATCATGTCACCATGCAGATCAATCAGACCTGGCAAAGCGTAGCAGCCCTGACCATCAATGTCGTACTGATTGGCATCCTGTCCAATATCTGCAATAAACCCATCCTCAAGATCTATATAGCCGTTATCAAGAATACCCTCGGGCAAAACAAGCTTAAGATTAGCCAAGCGCATGGGCCAAAGACCTTTCTTCCTCCTGGCTAAGAGGTGATAATAACAGGGTGCTATCAATGAGCTCTTCGACATCTTCAGGATGATGAAAGACCCCTATCATGGTGACCCCCTGATCTTTTAGTTCGGACAGGCGATGAACCAGGGTGCCCCTTGCATGTTTATCAAGCGACGCTGTAGGTTCATCGAGCAGGAGTAGTCTGCGCGGGGCCAGAAGTGCCCTTGCCAGATTGACCTTTTGCTGCTCACCGCCAGAAAAGGTGCTGGGATAGGCCTGCCAGAGCTCTTCTTTAAGCCCAAAAGCTTCAAGGGCCAGCTCTGCTTTTTTAATAGCAGCGCTATACTCTAGGCTTCCCAGTA
The DNA here is from genome assembly GCA_020431825.1 of Trueperaceae bacterium. Classification (GTDB taxonomy): domain Bacteria; phylum Deinococcota; class Deinococci; order Deinococcales; family Trueperaceae; genus JAHEBB01. The sequence continues at coordinate 6,905 of JAGQHN010000159.1, forward strand.
GCACTTCAGCCACCAGTTCAACCGCACTTACCCGGGGTCTGGCACGCAGGAATTGGGTGACAAAGCCGATTTCCTCGCGGCGCAGTTTAACCATATCAATGTCGGCGGCGTTGGCTAAATCAATGGGGCCATAGGCAGAATCATAAATCGCTTTGCCCGAAGTTGGTTTATAGCTGCGAAACAAGCAGCGTAGGAGCGTAGATTTGCCTACGCCATTGGGGCCACTTACGAGAACAAAGCTACCCGCTTCAATACTCACGCTTAGAGCGTCAAAGGCGGGAATACTGCGGTTTAAGTGGTGAATGTAAAATGACTTGCTAAAGTTTTCAAGTTTGAGCAGTGTCATGTCTGACCTCCTCGAATATCAGCAATGAGACCCAGCTTCATAACTTTGCGTGCACCAATTGCTGAGTATAAGGATGCTGAGGGTCTTCCAAGACCTGATCTGCCAGACCCAGCTCGACAACCTGACCGTGGCGCATTACCATAATGCGGTCAGCCAGCGTGCGTATGACCCCAAGATCATGCGAGACGATAATCATGGCAATGCCCAGCTCGCGCTGCAAGCGCTTTAAGGTATCGAGCACCAGTGCCTGCACCGAAACGTCCAGCCCGGTGGTGGGTTCGTCAAGCAGCAAAAGTTCAGGTTTTAGCGCAATTGCTTTGGCGAGCTGAACTCGTTGCTGCATACCCCCAGAAAGCTTGCGGGGCAAATCGTCCATGCGTTCTAAAGGAAACTCAGAAGCGGCAAGTGAACTTTTAGCGGCTTCGCGCAGGGCGCTGTAGCGCCTTTCTCCGGCAATGATGAGTCGCTCAGCCACATTGCCCGAACTGCTGGCATGCATTCTTAAGCCAAGATGTGGGCTTTGGTAAACAATCCCAATATGACGGGTTTGTACTTCGCGTTTGGCAAAGCGGTCAAGCGCAAAAAGATTATTTGCTTTATAGCCCTCAATTGCCAGGTGATAATCCCCACTGTCTACGTCTTCTTGCAGGTTGAGCAGTCTTAAAAGGGTGGATTTGCCACTGCCAGACTCGCCAACAACGCCCAGCACTTCAGCTCTGTAAAGCTCGAGGCTGACATCTGCTACGACATGCAGCTTTCCATAATATATATTGAGCTTGTGAGCTTCAAGAAGGGGTTTTTCGAGAACCAATCGGGGAGGCTCGAGGGTGATAGGTTCTAGGCTTAAGTTCACGCTTTGCCTCCTGAGTGGGAAATCCCCTCTGACTCCCCTTTAGGAAAGGGGAGAAGTATGTTCTTTTGCGCCTTGAGGTAGACTAAGATAAATTGAGATGGCTTAGTCATCTTTTAATTCCCGAAAGACATCATCACGGTAAAATTTGCCATCATCGTCGTAATAAGGCTTAGCAAAGCGAATGCTCTCACCTTCTTTTTGTCTCAGGTATTTTTCAACATAGCCAGAGTCAGAGATTTCGTAACTCGAGCTGCCATCATCTTTGGGTAACTCATTCATAAATTTACTCTTTAGCCCCGTTTTTCCGCAGTGCCAGTCTTTTTGGTCTTCAACCCGGTAAGGGATATCGTCAAACTCGAGCGGTCTGACTTCGGTAAAAGGTGGCACGGCATAAAGGCGTTTTTCACGTCCGGCTGAAAGAATCGTCAGATGTCTTGCCTGATGCAATTTGGGTACGTCCCAGCGGGGAATAGGGCTGGGGTCCATGACATAGCGGCCATGCACCAAGGATGGATAGCCCGTGCCAAGGGTAATTTGGCTATAGCGCACCATCTGCTCGTAAAGCTTGAGCCACATAAGGCCGTAATCGGCATCGGCATGCATCTGCTGCGCCACAGCCCGACTTTTTTCGACACTGCGCAAGGGTTCTGGCATAGGAACTTGCAAGACGAGCGTCTGGTAGGTGTCTAAAATTTCTTCGGGGATGCGGTGACGACTCTGGATCAGACTGGCTTTTTGTGTATCGGTGGTGGTGCTGACACCTGTCATTGAGGTGATAAAGCGCCGCAAATTGGCGGCATTCACCGAGTCATCATCGCCCTGATCAATCACTTTAAGGCTATCTTTTGGGCCGATGATGGCAAGAGTTGCCTGCAGGCCACCCGTTCCCCAGCCACGGGCAAAGGGAACCTCACGGCTGGCATAAGGCACCTGATAGCCTGGGATGGCAATGGATTTTAAAATCGTGCGCCGCAGCTCGCGCTTAGCGGCTTCATCTAAAAAGGCGTAACTGTAGCCCTGATAGGGGTGGGATAAGCTTTTTAAAGGCATAAAAGGGGCGGTACCTTGTGAAAAGTACCTAGTACCTAGTGGAAAGTACCTATTAAAGGATTTTACGCTAGGTACTGGGTATCAGGTACTTTTAGCCCATCACCTCCTCTTCTTCATTTATAGGTTTGTTGAATTGATTTTTACCAACGCTTCTCATGGCCTCGAGACTAGACTGAAAGGTCACGTAGTGCGGCAGTTTGTAATGAATGCAAAAGCCAGAGCTTTCAACAGGCTCAATGTGATAGAGCACAAATTCTTCGCTTAAGGCCGGGAAAGGATCAGGTTTGTCCATTGCCATGTCAAGCATGGAAGCGGCAATGGTTTTAACTTCGTTCCAGCCCAGGGTGGCAGAAAAGCCAATATCAAGCTGAGGTTTTTCACTGCTGCCCCCAAACGAAGACACAACTTCAGCCTGAGAAACCCGAATGCGCCCGGCACTAAAAGGTTTGCCCGTAAGGGGGTGACTTAGTTTTACATCGGCATAAGCAAGCCTGACTTCGTTAACTGTTGGATGATTGCTGCCGTAGCCGCGCATGTCAGAGTAGCCGAGCGTCAAAACGCCACCGGTATCTGCCCTCGAGAGCGCTTGCAAACGGTGGGCTCTGGGCGCTGGAAAAAGCATGGGTTCACGGGTCAGGTCGGGCAGATCGGCTAAATCTTCAGGGTTTTCCTGGGATACGAGGTCGGCGAGTAAACCGTTACTGCGCTGCCAGCTGGTTAGGGGTGGCTGATTTTTGGGCGATGCTTTTGGGGCAGCATCCAAATTTTCTGCTGCCTGAGGCGACTCGAGCCCTGCCATAGTTAGAACCCGGTGACTGTAATCAAGGGTTGGGCCTAAAATTTGCCCGCCAGGGATATCTTTAAAGGCAGCCGAAATGCGCCTGATAGAAAGTAAAGCTTCTTGTTCAATGGGGAGAGCGTAAGCCAGTCTGGGCTGGGTTGAGCGGTAGGCTCTTAAAAGCAGAATTGCCTCATAAAGATCGCCTCCGGTCTGGGCCAGCGCCAGGGCGGCTAAGTCGGGTGCGTAAAGCGAGCCTTCACCCATGACCCGGTCAAGCAGATAGGGCATACTTGCTTCGATGGTTTTAACGAGGTCAGGACTTAACGGAGCGTAAAACAGTCGATGTAATTTTTCAGAAGCAGCAATGGCAGCTTCGCCACCGCGAGCAGCAACATAGGCCATCAGTTAACCTCTAAGTAAAAAGTGAAAAGTGCATCTTGGTTTTTGAGCCTCATAGATTGACCTCGGTGGTGCGAGGAATGCCGACAATCGCCTGACCATCACAGAGAAAGACATCCCAGCCGAGTGGGTAGTTACGCATTTGATTGCGCATTTGCCAGAAGCTTAGGGGGAGATTGTTTCTTAGAGTCGTACGGGTTTCAATGCCGGGACCCTTTAGCTCGAGGCTCGAGCCTTCAGTAAATTTACAGCCTAGAATCAAGGTAGCTGCGTGGTCAGGATAAAGCAGATTACCGCGCTTAAGCTCTTTGAATGACGCAATGGTTTCGTCATTCAGGCTGGAAAAGAAAAGATAATCAGCCTGGGCTATGGGTTTGGCTTTTGCCGTGGTCAAAAGAAAGGTCCTGGCCAAGGGCTCATCGGACGTATAAAAACTTGTCTCGAGGTCAAGGAGTGCTTCGCCTATGGACGCCAGAGTCGCATGGGCCGTTTGTTGTTTTTCACCAGGGTAACTGAGCGCCCACATAAGTGCGTTAAACACTTCATGGCTTTTTGCTTCTTGCTCATTGCGGATAGGAACGATCACTAGAAGGTCTCCATTTCCACACGGGTTCGCTCGACTTGCTTTAGGAGGGTTTCGTCTGCGC
>JAGQHN010000015.1 GCA_020431825.1 Trueperaceae bacterium
TACTTTAGTCTTTCCCCAACTGGTCAGTAAGGCTGTTTCGCGTTGCCCTTTACGATGCACTTTCCCTCCACATCTAGTGCAGCTAGGGGGAAAAGTCCTTACTCTCTGCTACGCGCTTGAGCGTTTCAGGTAAGGTCTTGGCTGCTAGTTTCTCTACGGCTGCTTCCAGGTATCTGAAGTCCTCTTGACCTTCCGTCTCCGTAAGGAGTTCATCTATTGCTTCACTATATTTCGCTACTAACTCCGCTTTTAACTCCGTTCGACTCTTTTTCATGCTCTACTTTATCAACGTCTCATTCTTAGGACGCACCCTTAAGGGAGCAAAAGCTTGACCAAGCTTGCCAGAAAAGACTTAAAATTGGCCTGGCAATATAAAAGGGCCAGGCTTTAAGGGTTTTAAAAATTGTAAAACGAATTTTGTGGACGACGTTGCTTTTTGGCTCTTTGTCTCTGAATAAGCCAGCTGCTTAGCAAAATAGCCAGGATGCTCAGACCAACAAGAAACAGAATGTACTCGAGCGTTAGGGTTCTGGTACTTGTAATTTCTGAGGTGAGAGTAACACCCGGGCTGGCTGCTAACCAGCTAATGAGTCCAGGAAAGAGCAGCCGACTATGCTCAGCGTTGCGGTTTTGTGACATGGTTAGGGCAATGCGTTCCCGACCCTCAAAGCTTGAGTACACTGCCATGATGTTGTCCGTTTCGTCAGCGATTAGGGGAGTGCTCTCGACGCCGATCACAGGCTCGAGTTTGCTCAGGTAGCCGTAAGCTCCAGAAACTACAAATGGCGCCAGTTGACCAAAAATCTCTTTGCCTTTGTCGGTAACCGAAACGCTAACAGCTCTTACACTGGTGTCAACAGGTTGAACCATTCTGAGACCATAATCCTCAGGCTCAGCTCCCGGATAAGTGTAGAGAGAAACCTGTCTGGCGCCATAGGTTTTTTCATAAGCCCAGAGTTTTTCCCATTCTTGCTGATCAAAGGCACTGCGCCAGCCACTGCCATCGTAAAAGGCAAGATTACCTTCCGTTAAAATGACAGCGCTATAAAGCCCTTTGCCGTTAGCGTCAAAAAGAACCTCATCGGTCAGTTTATCTTGAGTGGCGAGTAACACTTTGTAGCTCTTGTTTTGAGCATTGAGCACTTCTTCCATAGCAATCAGGGCAGGATCATCCTGCAAGGCGGCAATGATAAGAATGTGTGCGCCAGTTCCAGAATTTGACAGTGGTTGGGCACCTACAAAAGGTGCTACTAAAAACAGCAGGGTAGCAACAAAATCACTAAAGTAACGGCCTAGTTTCATAATGTAATACACCTCGAGCCATAGTGGTCTCAAATGAGACTATTACGTTACTTTAGGAGATTCTGCTTTAGCTAAGTGTGCATCGCTCACACCACAAAGCACCTGTTGCCAGCGGTAAGTCCTCAGAAGGCCTGCTTTATTAGTTTTAGCTTAGTTTGAGGGCAAAGCCAGAGAATCCTGTTTTATATAAGTTAAACAAGATGAAATTGCAGCAGTCAAAAAAAGCTAATGAGAAAGGGGTGACTCCTGCGCACTATCGCTGTAGTAAGGGTTCTCGCCAGAGGCATGATCGGTTATGTCTACCACTCGAGTGATTTCGGGAACCGCTGCCCTTAACATTTGCTCGACACCTTGCCTTAGCGTCAGTTGGGCAGAGGCGCAGCCCTGACATCCACCGCCCATACTCAAATAAGCTATGCCATTTTCATATTTTTCCAAACTTATGTTGCCACCGTGACTCGAGACCCCAGGATTTACCTGCTGGTCAAGCAAGTCCTGAATTTGCTGAGCGATAGGGTCGTCCCAGTGGGGACTTGGCTTATAAACGCGAAAGCCACTTTTCATGACATCGTCGATAAAGTCCACCTGAGCATCTTCCAGGTATTGAGCGCTTAAGGGATCAAGGTAGATATCAAAGCCTTCTTCGCTAAGGACAACATCATTGGCTTGTTTGTCTTCTGCTTTTACAAGCCAAAGCTTTTGTTCAGTCAAATTGCCAGCAATGCGCAAGGCGCTTACGCCCTGATCGCGCTGCAAGTCTAAAAATTTCAGAATGCGTTCTTTAGCAAGCTCGGTAAAAGTTAACATACTTAAAGTATAGGTCTATTTGGGAAGGGCTTATGCCATGTGTTCTACAGCCTGCTTAAAAGTCGATTTTTGTGACTTAAGGTTTTAGGTTTCCCTGCAGAGAACTCAGATTGTGTCAGTAAACATAGTGGAATCCATTTACCATCAAGTAGCTCCAAAAAAGAAAGGCAGCCTCGAGGCTGCCTTAAGAAAAGTCAGAAAGACTTATAAAACTTGCATTACGTAGTTATCAGTGGCTTTTTCCAAGCCTTTGATATCGGCTACGTAGACACCACGGGTACCAGAAAGTGCGCCATCATTACGAAGTTCACCCAGAATGCGAGTAATCGTTACCCTCGAGCTTCCGGTAAGGTCGGCCAGATCCTCATGGGTTAAAGCGAGGGGAAGCTTAATGCCTTCTTTATCATCGGCGGGTTGTCCGAAGCGACCTGCTAAACGTAAAAAGGCTTTGGTAACTCTTGCTCCGACAGGCATTTCGCCTTCGTCAATCATCTCGCGGCTACGGCGCAGCTGTCTTGCCATACTCTGCATAATATAATCGCGAAGCTTGCGGTCAGTCATAGCTTGCTGAGGGTCGATGGGGGTTAAACAAGCATCATGTACAGCAATAACTGTTTCCGCATGATTGCCACCATCAAGCGCAGCAAGACCTAAAACATCACCAGGACCGTACAGATCGGCAATGCGGTCGCGACCCAAAGATGTCGGAACAACTGCTTTTAATACACCGTAATTCACGATATAGAGTGATACAGCTTCTCGGCCTGCTTCATAAAGAACACTGTTAGGGTCTAGCGTTCTGGTAGGCAGAGCGAGGGCGGTTGGCACGATGTCTGGTGCATTACAATCCGTTGGTGTCACTAAATTTTCGAATGTGTGTAACATGCTTACCTCTTAATCTCTTTTTTAAGCACCTATGTTTTTAGGGAAAGGTTTGATAAGTAACCAGCCAACCTCTTACTACAAAAACTATAGCACGTGTGTCTCCCAACTGTCTATATACTTTAGAGGGTTGAAAATGAGCTTGGATGAAAGTTTGATGCTTAAAGCCAGCTTTCATGTTAATCTTTTCAAAGCCCTTGACAATAGTATAGTTTACCTTAATAATTAAGGCAAGGGTGAACCATATGAAACCACTATCAACGATGCAAGAACGGGTCTTTAATAAATTACGTGACCATAAGCGGCGCACAGGGGCATTACCCGATCTTTCGGCTTTTGCCAGAGACATGGGCATGCATTATGTTTCTTTAAAGCAGCATTTAGAAGCTTTATCAAAAAAAGGTTATGTGGTTTTTGAAAGCAAAGGTCGGGGTCGCTCACCTATTCTAGATTTTCCTGCAGAGTTAACGGGCATACCCGTTTTAGGGAATATTCCTGCTGGACCTCTTAGTGAAGCCATTATGGATGCTGAAAGTTATTTGCCCCTCAGCGGTTTTCACGAAGATCATTTTGCATTAAGGGTACGGGGTGACTCCATGGCTGATCTGATACAAGATGGTGACGTAGTTTTATTTAACAAACGCAAACAGCCTGAGCGAAGTGGTCAAATTTGTGCAGTACGTGTGCAAGAAAGCGAAGTTACCCTTAAATATCTTGATAAAACGCCAGAAAGCTATATTTTAAGACCCCATAATCCGCTTTACCCTACCGTTGAGGTTCCTCTAAATCAGGTAACAGTGGAAGGGGTTTATCTGGGCTTGCTTCGCGGTGAAGTTTTGGCGGCTTTAGTGCAAGATAGAACGTACTATAGTTAGGGCTATTTATCCTAAACCACAGAAACTTGCCACCAGTCGATTAGACTGGATGCATGACAGATATTCCCAGACGTAAAACAGTCACGAGCTGGATTGGGTCAGTACCTATGGGTAGTGATCATCCAGTGGTTGTTCAGTCTATGACCAATACTGATACTGCCGATGCCAAAGCTACGGCTGTTCAGGTTGCACAATTGGCCAGGGCTGGTTCAGAAATTGTGCGCATCACGGTAAATAATAAAGAAGCTGCTAAAGCGGTTCCTGAAATTCTAGAGCGCATAACAGATATGGGTTACCCTGTGCCACTTGTTGGCGACTTTCATTTTAATGGGCATATTCTATTAAAAGAATTTCCGCAGACAGCAGAAGCTCTGGCAAAGTACCGCATTAATCCTGGCAATGTTGGTGCTGGTAAAAACCATGACACTAATTTTCTCACCATGATTGAGGTAGCCAAAGACTTTGATAAACCCGTGCGGATTGGTGTGAACTGGGGGTCATTGGACCAACAGCTTCTGACCAAACTGATGGATGAGAATGCCAAGTTGTCAGAGCCACTAGATGCCAGAGAAGTCATGATTGAAGCCATGCTTCAGTCTGCTCTGCTCTCAGCTGAGTTAGCCGAAGAGCACGGTCTTGGACATGACAAAATTGTGATCAGTGCCAAGGTTTCAAATGCCAGGGACCTCTGGGATGTTTACAGACGTCTGTCGGCACGCTGTGATTATCCCTTGCATCTGGGGCTTACCGAAGCAGGTATGGGGATGAAGGGAGCGGTCTCGAGTGCCGCTGGTCTTACCCCTCTGTTGGCTGAGGGAATAGGGGATACAATTCGCGTATCTTTAACTCCTGACCCAGGTGCGCCAAGAGAACGTGAAGTGGAAATTGCTCAGGAGATTTTATCTGCCTTGGATCTACGCAAATTTGCACCTACGGTAACAGCCTGTCCAGGCTGCGGACGCACGACCAGTACCCTGTTCCAGGAGATGGCCAGAGATATTCAGGCTTACTTGAAAGCGCAAATGCCTGTCTGGAAAGAGCAATACCCTGGTGTAGAAAACTTAAAGGTTGCGGTTATGGGTTGTGTGGTCAATGGCCCCGGAGAAAGTAAGCATGCTGATATTGGTATCTCGCTGCCGGGTACCGGGGAAGACCCTAAAGCACCCGTTTATAAAGATGGCAAGTTTTTAAAGACTTTGCAGGGCAGTAGCATTGTTGAAGACTTTAATACATTGCTGGATGACTATGTAAAAACGCGCTATGGCAAGCTCGAGCTAACTTAAGCTATCCAGGTTTTAAGCTTACAACATTTGGCGCGGGACTACTGAGTGAAGTGTGCTGCAGGTGCTAGCTTAACAAGTTAGAATAGCTGCATTAGTTCTAGGAGGGTCTGTGACCACAAGTGAAGCCATTGCTTATTGCAATAAGATAACGAAAGAGCACTCGAGCACCTTTTATCTTGGTTCACGTTTGTTTGGTCCTCAGGAACGAAAAGCCGTTGCCGTAGTTTATGCTGTCTGCCGCAGTGGGGATGACGCCGTTGATGAAGTCAGTTCCGCCCAAATGAGTGCTGCCAATCTCAGTATATGGTGGCGGCATATTGAAAATGCCTATGCCCAAACGCCTGACCCAAATGAGCCGCTCGAACTTGGTCTTGCCTGGGTCTTGGAAAACTATGATGTGCCTAGAGCCGCTTTTGAAGAACTCTATCTGGGTTTGGCCTCTGACATTAGTGGTCAGTGTATTCAGACGATGGATGAACTTATGCTGTACTGCCGCCGGGTTGCCGGGGTAATTGGCTTACTTATTTCGCCTATAGCTGGTTATCGTGGGGGTGAAGCTACCCTCGAGCATGCCTTGGCACTTGGCAATGCCATGCAGCTAACCAATATCCTGCGGGATGTTGGCGAAGATTTGAGCCGAAACCGCTGCTACTTGCCCAAGGAAAGACTCGAGTACTACAAGATTGATTTAGATGCCTTACGGCGGGGTGAAGTCAGTGAAAACTACATTGCGCTTTTAGAAGAGCTTTCAGACTTGGCGCACAAGCTTTACCGTTCAGGTTGGCAAGGTATTCCTAAGTTAAAAGGGGTGGCAGCTACTGCTGTAGGTGTAGCTGCTCTAAATTATGAAGGCATTTTGCATAAATTGCGTCAAAATGGTTACAACAACTTAACTGAGCGGGCGCACTTAAAAACTTACGAACGTATTGCCCTGATCCCGAAGGCCTTTTACTCCGTGTATGGCAGTGCTCTTTGAAACCTCGACATCAGCCTGACTTTGTTTTAGACTGCGCAAGCGGTAAGCATCCCAGAAACTTTTACTGGTCTCGAGTTCACGCTGAATAAGCAGTTCCTTAGCCACTTCTTTTAAAATAGCCTTAGAGCGCTCTTCCAGTTTGATGGATAGGCGCGAGGCTGCAATAAAGCTACTACCAATGCTAAAAGCTACCAGGCCAAGATAAACGATAAGCAAGACAGAAAAGCTAAGCTCGAGGTTTCTTAGTCCTGCCAGGCTAGCAACCCCATACCAGGAGGTTAACGAGATAGAGCCCATAGCAAAAGCCAGTCTATGCAGGTTCCGACTTAGTTGCTTGTCTTGCAAACTATCAAAAGAGCGGTACCAGAAGCTATTGGCGAGTCTGGGCAGGATGCGCTTATGAAAAACATAAGTATTGACCACAATAATCGTTAATAAGAAGATTTTAAATTGAAAAAGCGTTGACAGGCTGAGGCGGTTCATCTCAGGTAAAAAAAGCGCGGCCCCACTCACAACTGTCCATAGTAAAGACGTGCGAATAAGCTGATAGCAAATGTCATAAGCCAGAGAGTTCCAGCGCTCTTTGTCAAATTTGCTCAAATAATTACCAAAAGCCACATCATGCACTGTTGCGGCGCCTAGCCCAATAGCAAAACTAATGGTATGCAAGACCAGGAAAACATCCCTATATCTCGTCAAAAGCTCAATCATAGTTAATAACCCATACTCACATTTCTCCCTGAAATCAGGTGCTCTGCCATTATATGGGTATAGCGCTCAAAAGTGACCAGCATTGCCAAAAAATGTCGGCGATTTCACGTGAGGAAGAGAAAAACCCCCTTTTTGGGGTGATATTTTTAACATGCACTACCCATTTCATTGTCAGATCCAAACCAATGATTTTCGTAAGCATCAGCTTAGTTGCCTCAAGCTCTGAAACGATAAACTAGGGCGTGCCAGATTTTGATGTTTGTATTATTGGAAGTGGTCATAATGCGCTTATTACTGCGGCTTATTTAGCTCAGGCAGGGCAAAAGGTAGCGGTTTTTGAACGCCGCGATATTGCCGGGGGCGCGGTATCAACCAAGGAAATAGTTCCAGGCTACCAGTTTGATCTGGGTGGCAGTGCGCACATTCTTATACGCTTGACTCCCATTGTTGAAGAACTGGGTTTAGAGAAGTTTGGGCTCGAGTATATTGACATTGACCCGCTTTTTTATTCTCCTTTTGAAGACGGCAGTTCGGTATTTATTTACCGAGATGCGACGCGCACAGCTCATCACTTAGAAAGTTTATTTCCAGGTGAGGGTGAGGCCTATATACGCTTTTTAGAAGATTGGCAGCCATTTGCTCGAGTGGTTAAAGACCTGTTTTTAAGTGTGCCCAGCCCGCTTAACCTGGGGCAAAAAATGGTCTTTGGCAAGGCGATCAAAGGCGACTGGAAGAAAGCCCTGCCCATGATTTTGAAGCCTTACGGTGAGCTTTTAGACAATTATTTTAAAGAAGAAAAAATCAAAGCGCCTCTGGTTTGGATGGCGGCCCAATCGGGTCCGCCGCCCAGTGAGAGCTTGACGGCCCCTTTTTTACTCTGGCATCCTCTCTATCATGAGGGAGGCATGGCCAGACCAAGAGGCGGGTCTGGCATGCTGACCCAGGCACTGCAAAAGCACATCGAGGCTCATGGGGGCAAGGTTTATTTAAATGCAGCTGTAAGTGAAATCCTGGTCCAAGATAAAAAGGCAACTGGAGTAAAGCTTGCCAGCGGCGATTTGTTTACCGCCAAGCGTGTGGTGGCTGGGTGCCATGCTCATACAACCTTCCAGCAGCTTTTGCCTGAGCAGCACCGCCCCTATAACAGTTCTAAAATGCGTATTGGCAATGGTTTTGGCGCTATCGTCAGGTTAGCTCTGTCAGAACCCATACGTTACAAAGCCTTTCCCGGCGATGATGCCAGACGTGCTCTGCAACTCATTTGCCGAGACCGTCAGCATATTAACAATGCTTATGCTGATTATTTGCGAGGTGAGCCGACCAAAGATCCGCCCATTGTCGCTATGAGTTTTTCTGCCGTAGACAATACGCTTGCTCCACCTGGGGGCGAAGTTTTGTGGCTCTGGGCGCAGTACTACCCCTATGAACTGAGTCAGGGTAAACACTGGGATGAGATTGAAGAAGAAGTTGCTGAGTCTATCATCGATGCTTTTGAAGTCTATGCTCCAGGCACCAAAGACAAAATCGTTGGTAAATTGTTTCAGCACCCTCTGTGGCTCGAGCGTGAACTTGGCCTCTACCGGGGTAACGTCATGCACCTGGAGATGACCCTGGATCAGATGTTTGCGTTAAGACCTTTTTTAGGAATGGCAGAGTATAAAACACACCTCAAAGGGCTCTACCTGACAGGGGCAAGTACGCATCCGGGCGGGGGCATTATGGGTGCCTCAGGACGTAACGCTGCTAGAGTTATCTTGCAAGATAGTGAACGTAAGCGCTTATGGTCTCTGGGTAGGTCTAGCTAAATTGTCTCTAGCGCTCTAATTACTTACCGTCTCTATCCTCTAAACTTTGATTTAGTAAGAAAGCCTGGACTATGACCTATTTGCAATTTCATTTTGTTTTTATCATCCCTTTGTTACTGCTTCTGCTAGGGCTAAACCTTCGCGATGTGAAACGAGGTTTGCCCTTTACTGGAGAAGGTTGGCATGGTCGCAAGGTAGCGCTATGGGCGATAGGAATTCATCTTGGTTTGGCGCTGGTTTACACCACACCCTGGGATAACTATCTTGTCTACAAACAAGTATGGGGCTATCCGCCAGGGCGCGTCCTGGCAACGATTGGCTATGTACCTATTGAAGAGTACCTCTTTTTTATTTTGCAGACCATACTAACCAGTCTCTGGATGCTGTTATTACTCAGGCGCATAAAGGTCTCCTCAAGGGAAGTCGCAAATCCCAGATTACGGCTCTCTGGTGCGGTAGCGGCCCTGCTGGTTGCTGCTCTGGGACTACTTTGCCTGTCCTTTGACTGGGGAACCTATCTAGGGCTTATCCTTATCTGGGCTGGACCTGTTATTGCCTTGCAGTGGGGCTATGGGGGAGATTTGTTATGGGCTCGCTGGCGCCTTATTGGCCTGACCTTTCTGGTGCCAAGTATTTATCTCTGGATAGCGGATCGCATAGCTATAGGTTTAAATATTTGGTGGATTAACCCGGACTTAACCACAGGAATTAAGGTTTTTGGTTTGCCCATAGAGGAGGCACTCTTCTTTCTGCTTACCAATGTTTTTGTTGCCTTTGGTTTGGGTTTGGCGTTACACCCGGAGTCTTCGCGAAGACTCCAGAGGCTGCGCAAACTTAATCAGTGGCAAAACGGTTGGAAAGGCTTACTGCTTTTGTGGGCGCTAAGTCTTGTTCCAGCGCCTTTATTACCTAACAGTTTTATGCCTTTAGCCTATATCGGTACCACGCTTCTGGCACTGGCAGTGCTGCTATATAGCCTAAAGACCTATGGTGGCAAAGCCTGGCTGCTTTTTTTGGTAGCTTTTGCTTTTGGTCTTGGCATTGAGTGGTTAGGTAAAACCACTGGAATTCCTTTTGGAAACTACCGCTATACAGCAAGCGGGCCATCGCTTCTGGGCGTTCCTCTTCTGGTTCCGCTGGGTTGGTGGGCATTTAGTATTATTGCACTATCCATCAGTCCCATAGGTATGAAGCTTCTTGTGGCACCTTTGGCTCTGGTTGCCTGGGATATAGGGCTTGACCCACTCATGGTTTCGCAGGGCTTCTGGCAGTTTGAACAGGGAATCTATTATGGCATTCCCCTGACAAATTTTCTTGGCTGGTATCTTTCTGGTTTGCTGCTTGTTGCTATTTTATTAAAGCTCGAGCCTGGGCTAAAGCTAGATTCAAGCCTGGAACTTCGCCTGGCTTTTGTGGCACAGGCATTCTTGCTTAGCGTGGGCCTGCTCTTTTTTGGCTTACCCGTTGCAAGTCTTCTGACTTTCCTGGCTATGGGTTCCGTCGCTTTCCTGTCTTTTCGCCCGCAGCAAAAAAAACAAGCTCTCCCTGCCAAATGATAGCCTACCTCGGTCAGCGCCTTAGCGCCTACCTCGAGCTAGGGATTGCCTACGTTCTCCCATTCCTTATAGAGCGCTCACTCAGACGAGGCTTACACCGCATTTATTTCAGGGGCAACTGGGACAACCTGGCTAATGGGGGCGTGATTCTAGCGCCCAATCATCATTCCTGGTGGGATGTTTATCTGGCCTGGTATCTGCACCTAAAAATTGGGCGAAAAGCAGGTGCACTAATGGACGAAGCTCAGCTAGAGCGATTTCGCTTTTTTCGGCACATTGGCATCATTAGTCGTCGTGAACTGCGTGAAGCCATTCGCCGACTCGAGCGCGGAGACCTATTTTTTGTTTTTCCAGAAGGGGAATTGCGGCAAAATGGCCCTGTAGCTACGGTTGAGCGGGGTGTTTTCTTTCTGGCTCGAGCTGCTCATGTGCCAATCTATCCCGTAGCCTTTCGGGTAGTTATGCGCGGGGCAGAGCATCCGGAGGCCTTTATCAGTCTGGGCGAGAGACTCGAGCTTTCAGGCGATGATCAGGCAGATAAGGCGCAACTTAAAGCGGCACTAACTAAGCTTCTTAAAGACATAGATACCTGTGTAACAGAAACGCATCCCGAAAAAGCCCCCGAAGGCTTTACGCAGCTTATGGGAGGGCAAAAAAGTACCAGCGAGCGGACTGCCTGGTTAGGAAAGCTATGGTTATGATCTTTTTGCTCATTGTGTCTGCCCTTTTTTTAGCTGTGCAGATAATGGTACTGCTTAGCAATTTGCTTTTCTTTCCTGTTTTGCTCAGAACAAAAGAGCCTTATCAGCGTTTTACAGAAGCAGTTTCCATCTTAATTCCTGCGCGCAATGAGGCGCAAAATTTACCTGAAACCTTGCCTCGAGTCCTGGGTCAGACGGTGGCTGCTGAGGTTCTTGTGCTGAACGATCAGTCTGAAGATGCTAGCTCAGAGATCTTGACGGAGCTGCAAAAGCGGTTTGAGCACTTAAAAGTCATAGAAGGTAAGCCCCTGGAGGCTGGCTGGACAGGGAAAAACTGGGCCTGTCAGCAACTGGCAGACGCAGCGCACGGAGACATGCTTATTTTTACCGATGCAGATGTGCGCTGGGAAAAAGACACCCTGGCAAGTTTGCTCGAGTTTCAAAAAGAACAGAGAGCCGCGTTTGTCAGTGTCTGGCCTCGGCAATTGACGGTGAGTGCACTCGAGGCCCTTACTATTCCACTTATTGACCAAATACTACTCGGCGCTTTGCCTTATATGGGCGTAAAGTATTTAAAGCCAAAAAGTTTGTCCGCTGGCAATGGTCAGCTAATGCTCTGGACGAAAGCTGCCTATCAAAAACTGGGTGGGCACGAAGCCTATAAATCAGAGATTTTAGAAGATGTGCGTATGGCGCAGGGCGTAAAGGCAGCAGGCATTCCTTTGGCGCTAGCTTTAGGAGGAGAGGTGCTCAGTGCGCGCATGTATCAGGAAGATAGCGCGCTTATAGAGGGCTTTAGCAAGAACATTGTCGCTGCAGCAGGCGGCAGAATCCCTCTGATTATCCTGACCTCACTGAGTACCCTCGCACACACCCTTTGCTGGTTACTTATTCCCTTTAATGGCTGGTGGCTGGGCATAGCCCTGATGAGTTTAAGTTTCCGCCTGCTTTGCAACTTGAAAACCGGGCGAGAAGTTCAGGATGCACTCTGGCAACCCCTGAGTAGTTTGGCACTTTGGCGCATTGTCTGGCGTGCCTTGAGGCAGAAAAATTTAGCCTGGAAGGGTAGAATCTATCCGTGGGCATAAGCAAAACAGCACTGGTGCTAGGGGGTGGCTTTGCTGGACTATCGGCAGCCGTTCATCTGGCTTGCCATGACTATGAAGTAACGTTGCTCGAGCAAGCCCAAACGTTGGGCGGCAAAGCTGCTGAGTTTCGCCGGGATGGGTTTCGTTTTGATACAGGTCCCAGTGTTTTTACCCTGCAAGGGGTTATCAAAGATATTTTTGATTTAGCAGGTCGAGACTTACCCTTTGAACTCGAGCCTCTTGATCTGCTCTGCCGCTACCTTTTTCCCTCGGGTCGGGTCTGGGATGTCTTTCAGGATAGACGAAAAACCATGGCTCAGCTCATGGCGAACGAAGTTAAGGTTTACCGCAAAGCGTTACTTGAAGCCAAAAAACTCTATGAAAGTTCTGCCAGTACCTTTATTTTTGGCAAACCTCCCTCGCTTGCCGATCTGGCAACATACGGTTTGCGCTCAGGCTTACAGGCACATCCCTTAAAGACGCTGCCTCAACTCTTAGAGGGTTTAGGCGCAGACGGGGAGCTAAAGCAGTTCTTTTTACGGTTTGCTACTTACTTTGGGGCTGACCCTTATCAGGCACCAGCTATCTTGCATAATATCTGCTGGGTGGAACTGGGCCTGGGGCTGGCCTACCCTAAGGGAGGGATTTACCGCCTGGTGACTGAACTCGAGCGTCTGGCAAGAGATCTGGGTGTCCAGATTCAAACAGGAGTGACAGTTAAAGCGCTGGAACTCGAGGGTGACACGGTTAAACAGGTAAAAACGACCAGCGGTGATGTTGCTGCCGATAACATTATTTCCAGTCTGGACATTATTCGTACCCATAAGCTTTTGGGCTTAAAGACGGATTTGCAAAAACAGGAGCCGTCGCTTTCAGGGTTTGTCGGCTTATTTGGCTATAAGGGCGAGAGTGAACTCAAGCACCACAACATCAGCTTTTCTTCTGATTATGAGGCTGAATTTGCGGCTATAAAAAGGGGAGAAGTAGCAACTGACCCTACCCTGTACATCAATATAAGTTCTAAAACAGACGCTAGTGACGCGCCACCGGGTTATGAAAACTGGTTTGTTATGGCCAATGCTCCTGCACTTGATAGTACCGAGAATCAGTGGTCGCTCGAGGATGAAGATCGCTACGCGGAGCAGCTCATGGTTACGTTGGAAAAGCGGGGGTTGGCGCAGAAGCATGAGCTCGAGCTTAAACAGATCATTGGGCCAAATAAGCTCGCCCGGTTTGCCCATCGCGGCAGTATTTACGGAACAGCGTCCCATTCCCTCTTAAAAACCTTGAGGCCGCCCCAACAGATTAAAGGGGTCAGCAATCTGACGTTGGCTGGGGGGACGGTTTTTCCTGGGGGAGGCATTCCCCTGGCGTTGCTTTCAGGAAAATCTGCTGCTGAACTTATCATCGAACATGCTAAACAAGTTCTAAAATAAGCCTTAAATCCTTAGTATCTATACAGTGATCGGCAGCTTCTTTTAAAAGGGGCTTGGCACAAAAGGCGATTTTGGTAGTGGCATGGGCAAACATGCTTAAATCGTTGGCCCCATCACCAACAGCGACAGTATCTTTCTTTGAAATGCCCAGTAAACCCTGCAAGCGCTTCAGTAGTTTTCCTTTGGCATCACCCGTCATCATTTCACCGCCAACCAATCCGGTTAACACGCCTTCTTTTTGATGCAGGAAATTGGCAAATTCAGCGTCTGCACCTAAAATGCGAGCATGGTGCCGGGTTGCTTCACGAAAGCCACCAGAAAATATGATGACTTTGTGACCGCTTTGCTTTAAACCAGCGATAAGCTCGAGTGCTCCAGGCATAAGTGGCAGATTTTGACATATATTTGCGGCTTCCTGATAGGGGAGTCCTTTAAGCAGAGCAACCCGTTCTCTAAGGGCCTCAAAGAAATCCAGTTTACCTTGCATAGCTTGCTCAGTTATATGTCTGACTTCTTTTTCTTTTCCTACTGCCTTAGCCAGATGATCAATCGTTTCGCCGTCCATCAGCGTTGAATCAAAATCAAAGACACAAAGTTTCATACCCCTATTCTATGCAGATTTAAATAGGGCTATTCCAAAAAAAGTACCTCCCGACAGGGAGGCAAGGAGGAAGGGAAGGGTAAAAACGCTTTACACCCTGAGTATTAAGCTTTTTTATTACAGCTTTGTTACAAGCTGTTTTTTGGTTCATTGGATTTGCAGTTTCAGCAAACGCTGCAAGCTTTGCTGAAACTTGGTTTCAACTCGTAATTGCATTCTCGCTAGTCTTGAATTGTCTCGCAATAAGTATGACCAAAATTACGGTACTATCAGGTTCAAGTTCCGACACTTATTGGAAAGGTTAAATTTATCGACTAAACTTTCTAAAGATGCATCTGCTGGGCAAAGTTCTAGGAATTTTAGGGCGAATGATTTTATTTGGCAGTTTGCTGCTTGCCCTTATGGTACCACCCCTCGAGCTTTTTAGCCCTTACCTTCTTCGTCTGACTTTTAAGGGTCTGGGTTTAGCGCACGCTCTAACAGGCGTTCAGATATTTTTTCTTTTTCCCTTGGGCCTTTTGCTGCTTGGTTTAGGACTTTGGGTTACGCTCGAGTCCTTAAGCCAAAAACTTTTACGTTAAACTTGCCCAATGACCATATTTAGATGGGGTATTTTAGGAGCGGGCTCGATTGCCCATAAGTTTGCCAAAGGCTTGAATGATTTGCCTGACACAGAGCTGTATGCGGTGGGCTCGAGGTCTCAGGCTAAAGCTGACGCCTTTGCCGATGTCTACCAGATTCCACAGCGTTACGACAGCTATGAGGCGCTCGTTGCTGATCCAAAGCTAGATGCAATCTACGTGGCAACGCCGCACACTTTTCACAAAGAACACAGCATTCTGGCGATGAGTCAGGGCAAAGCGGTGCTATGCGAAAAACCTTTTGCCCTAAATGCCGCTGAAGCTGCCGAGATGATTGCCTTTTCACGAAATCATAAGGTTTTTCTGATGGAAGCTATGTGGTCGCGCTTTTTACCCCATATGCAAAAGGTCAAAGAACTTATTAATGAGGGTGCTATTGGTGAGCTGCGTATGCTTCAGGCCGACTTTGGCTTTCGCATGCCTGAAGTCATGCCCGAGCACAGACTTTTTAACCCTCACCTGGGTGGTGGTGCCCTGCTCGATGTCGGTATTTACCCGATATCTCTGGCTTATTTTCTGTTTGGTAAGCCCAAGCAGATTAAAACCGTGGCTAATCTGGGCAGCACCAGTGTTGATGAAGAAGCGGTGATGCTGTTTCAGCATGAGGGCGGCCAGTTGTCGCTTCTTTCAACCGCGATTCGTTTAAATACCCCTCATGAGGCGCTACTGGTTGGTACCGAAGGGCAAATCAGAATTCATAGCTCCTGGTGGGCACCCACGACGTTTACCCTCGAGCAAAAAAGTAAAAAGGCGCAACTCATTGAAGTAGATACGCCCTTGAATGGCTATAACTATGAGGCACTCGAGGTGGCGCGCTGTGTGCAAGAAGGCCGGCTCGAGAGTGAGACGATGCCCTTAGACGAAACGTTAGATATTATGAAAACTCTGGATAGTATCAGGAAAGAATGGGGTCTTAGTTACCCCGCGGAGGCAAAGTGAAATACGGAAACATAAAAGGTATAGATAAACCCATTTCTCGTCTGGTTCAGGGCACAGTAAGTATGGACGGCACAGATGAAGCTGCTGACTTTGCTCAGCTAGATGCCGTTTATGAACTTGGTTGCACCACTTTTGATACCGCCCATGTCTACGGTAGTGGTAAAAATGAGCGTGCTGTTGGCAAATGGGTTAATAGCCGTGGACTTCGCGACAAGGTTGTCATTATTGGTAAGGGGGCCCATCACAATCAAGACCGTAAACGCGTGACCCCCTTTGACATCAGTGCCGATATTCATGATTCCTTAGCGCGTTTTGGCTTTGATTATATTGATCTTTATCTGCTCCACCGCGATAACCCTGAGGTGCCGGTTGAGCCTATTGTTGATGTGCTAAATGAACATGCCGAGGCGGGTCGCATCAAAGTCTTTGGGGGCTCAAACTGGTCACCTGAGCGCATCAAAGAGGCCAATGCCTATGCCGAGAAAAATGGTCTGATTCCTTTCCAGATCAGCAGTCCCAATTTTAGCCTTGCTGAGCAGTTCAAAGAACCCTGGGCAGGTTGTCTTAGCATTAGTGGAAAGCAGGGCGAAGCTGCTAGGACTTATTACCTCGAGCAAAACATGCCGCTCTTTACTTGGTCAAGCTTAGCAGGGGGCTTTTTCTCTGGGCGCTTTACCCGCGATAATCTGGACAGCTTTAGCGAATACTTTGATACCCTCTGTGTACACTCGTATTGCTACGAAGAAAACTTTCAGCGCCTTGACCGTGTCAGGGAAATGGCCCAGGATAAAGGTTTGAGTGTTACTCAGATTGCGATGGCCTATGTTATGAATCAGCCCCTGGATATCTACGCGCTGGTTGGCTGCCGTACTCCCGAAGAATTTAAACAAAATATCGAGGCTATGTCTTTAGAACTTAGTCAGGAAGAACTGGACTGGCTGGACCTAAGGGCTTAATTACCAAACAGAAAGGGCTGCGCGCAGGTAGCTATCAAGGTCAATCATGCCCTTGCCGAGGGTAAAAAGGTCAAAAAGATTCTGACTGGTAATGATGCCAGTATTGGCGGTGCTGTCAAGGTCATTGGCGGGATTGGCTTTAAAGAGTCCGGTGCGCCGCTGGTATTTGCTAGCAGGTTCAGCCAGAGCTAGGGCTAGCGCAGCGCTGGCAATAGGGGTGGCAAAAGACGTCCCACTGACTCGAGCCTGCAAATTATTGGGGTAAAGGGTCCGCAAGGCTTCACCCGGAGCAAAAATATCTAAGCTCGAGCCGTAGTTAGAAAAGCTCGAGCGTTTTCCTTTGCTATTGGTACTGCCTACACTAACCACGGCATCGGAAAGAGAACTTAAGAGCTTATTCCCTTCACTGGCAGGAAAATCTATCGCTAGCGTCCCTGCATTACCTGTTGCAGCCGTTATATAAACGCCCTTGCTAAAGGCATAATCAATGATTGCCCTCATTGCCTGAGGGGAGTCTTTGGAACCCAATGAAAGGTTAATAATCTGGGCTCCCTGCTGCACCGCCCAGTCAATAGCCAAAATGACGTCGCTTAAATCTCCTTCTCCGTTGCCATTTAAAACGCGAATGGGTAGCAGAGTGACTTGGGGCGCAATTTGCAAGACAATGCCCGCGACCGCAGTACCATGACCGTAGAAATAACCAAAGCTTTCTTCAGGTTGTTGGTCACCATCAACAAAGTCTTTCCAGCTTGCCCTAGGACTGAGATTGTTTTTAAGCGCCGGGTGCTCGAGGTCAAAGCCAGTGTCCAAAATAGCCACCGTGATACCTTTGCCCAATTGCTTTGCGCGGTTCTGAGCTTCGTTCAGGTGAATCAGATTCCAGTTCGCTTGATTTTCGTAAAAGGTGCTATAGGATAAGCTGCTTTCTCCTCCCGCCCAGGTGCGCCAGCCCCCAGCCCAGGTGCGCCAACCTGCGCTATAAGAGGCTGAAGCTTCGGCGACCATGAGACTTTTTTGATTGCGATTTGAGTAAAGCAGGCTTAATTCGCCAACCTCTTTACTCATACCTAAAATGGCGAAACCATCTTCCGGTTTAAAGAGAAGAACTTTAGCCATGTATTTCGCACTGATTTCCGCTTCGCTTTCACCTGCTCCTATTGCTACCTGAGCAATATAATAACTGTCATCCACGACTTGCTTTGAATGGTTAATGGTAGCTGGTGGCTCAGGCGAGGCACAAGAAGTTAAAAAAATTACATAGAGTAAAAAAAGGCCAAGTAGTTTCCAGTTGTCATTCATGAAGTTGCCCCAAACTGAACCTTTGAAAGTCAAAAGTCAGTTATTTTGATAGTTAAGTATAGAGCCGACTTTGCCAGTACTCAGTGACAGTTCAAGGCATTTAGGGGCTCGAGCCTTGCTTCATCAAAACGTTCTGCTGTCAGGTATCCAAAAAAAAAGTGGCAT
Source organism: Trueperaceae bacterium (assembly GCA_020431825.1). GTDB lineage: Bacteria > Deinococcota > Deinococci > Deinococcales > Trueperaceae > JAHEBB01. The sequence continues at coordinate 18,024 of JAGQHN010000015.1, forward strand.
TCTTTTAGTATTTTTGCTGTCCCAGAGAGCCTTTATGGGCGAACGTAAAATACTGCAAATTTCGTGTCTCAGAGGACAATTGTCCTAAAGGTGGGAAAATAGCTCCGTGATAGATTGATAGGGTTTAGAACTGTCTCATGAAGCGGTTTTTTAGGTCTGATTGGCTTGGAGGTGGTAAGCATTATCATGCTAAATATGAAAGCTTACAAACACGATTTTACTAGGGGTTCTTTGGAACCTGGGCAGGTGATCTATGCCTAATTATTTCCCGCCGAATGCAAATGCGTTTGCTAAATGGCTGATCTGGGGAGGTGTTGTCTTTATGGCACTGCTGGCAACATCACTCACAGTCTTTGCGCGTACCAGCAACAATAAGGTGCGCGTACCCATTGAGCAACCGGTTGCATTCTCCCATGCTCTGCATAATGGTCAGTTGGGTCTTGACTGTCGTTACTGTCATACTTCAGTTGAAGTAGCTGCGGCAGCAAATATTCCCCCAACTGAGACCTGCATGACCTGTCATTCACAAATTCGCGTAGGTTCACCGCAACTCGCTGCCGTTCAGGCCAGCTGGGATTCGGGTGAGCCACTCGCCTGGAACAAAGTGCATGACTTGGCAGATTTTGTTTATTTCAATCACAGTGCACATATTAATAAAGGTATTGGTTGCAGTAGTTGTCACGGACGCATCGATCAGATGGCTGCCATCTGGAAAAATGAGCCTATGACGATGGGTTGGTGTCTAGAGTGCCACCGTAACCCTGCTGCTCAGGTGCGCCCCAGGTCAGAAGTATTTAATATGGCGTATGTTCCCCCCGCAGAAGGTCAGCTCGAGCTAGGCGAGCAGCTGGTTGAGGCTTATCACATTAATGAAGAAAAGCTTCCGCAGTGTTCGACATGCCACAGGTAAGTATATGAGTATAGATATCAGTAAAATTCGTACAAAATTGGCCTCTCAGCAGGGCAAAGCCTACTGGCGTAGTCTGGATGAGCTTGCCGATACCGAGGAATTCCGCCATTTCATGGCTCAGGAATTTCCCAATCATGTTGCTCCCTTAGAAAGCACGCTAAATCGTCGTGATTTCATGAAGCTTTTAGGGGCTTCTCTGGCCTTGGCGGGTCTTACTTCATGCGTACGACCAGTCAAATCTTCTGAAAAAATTATTCCTTATGTTAGGGCGCCAGAGCAGATTGTTCCGGGTAAGCCACTTTTCTTTGCTACGGCAATTACGCAAGGTGGTTACGGGGTGGGTCTGCTGGCAGAAAGCCATCAGGGCCGCCCAACCAAGGTTGAAGGCAACCCCGATCACCCTGCCAGTTTGGGCGCTACTGACGCCACGACCCAGGCAACGGTTTTAACCCTCTATGACCCCGACCGTTCGCAAGAGACTTTAAAGCAAGGTCAAAGCCAGAACTGGTCGGATTTTGTTGCTGATTTACAGTCTGCCTTTGCTAACCTGGCGAATGGTGAAGGGCTTTATATCCTGACGGAAAATGTTACCTCACCTACCTTGGCACAGCAGCTTAATGAACTAGCTACCGAGTTTCCCGCCACCAAATGGCACCAATATGATGTCATGCATGGTGATAATGCCTACCGTGGTGCCGAACTTGCTTTTGGTGAGGCGGCCCATACTCTTTATGATTTCTCCAAGGCAGATGTCATCGTTTCTTTAGATGCAGACTTTTTAGGTGAAGGCCCGAATAAGGTTCGCTATAGCAAAGATTTTGCACGTCGCCGCAAGGTCTTAGGCGAAGAAGACGATATGAACCGTCTTTATTTATTCGAGACTTCCCCGGGTATTACCAGTCCTGTGGCTGACCATAAGCTTGCTCTAAGTCCAGCCAAGATTGCCGCTTTTGCTTCTACTCTGGCCAGCGAATTGGGTCTGAGTGCAGCCACTCTGGATACGGAGCATGAAGAATTTATTGCCGCGCTCGTTGAAGATTTAGAGGCGCATAGAGGGAGTAGCCTGATTATTGCTGGTGAAAATCAACCAGCCGAGGTACATGCTCTGGCTCATGCCATGAATGCTGAACTGGGTAATGTCGGTACGACCGTTCTTTACACCGAAGCCGTTGACGCTAACCCCATGCATCACGGAGAGTCGTTAGCTGGCCTGGTTGAAGCCATGCAAGCTGGTGATGTTAAAGCCTTGCTTATCGTTGGTGGTAATCCTGTATACAATGCCCCAGCTGATCTAAAATTCGCCGAGGCGTTAGGCAATGTACCGTTTAGTGCCCATCTGAGCCTTTACTTTGATGAAACTTCAACACTGACCACCTGGCATATCCCTCAAACGCATTATTTGGAAACCTGGAGCGATGCCAGAGCCTTTGATGGCACGGTCAGTATAAGTCAACCACTCATTGCTCCTTTTTACGGTGGGAAATCGGCTCATGAATTTTTAGCAGCAGCCTTAGGAGAATCTGAAGCCAGCAGCTATGAAATCGTTCGTCAGTACTGGCAAAATCAGGTATCCGGAAATTTTGATGGCTTCTGGCAACAAGCTGTTTATAAAGGAGCCATTGACGGCACCGCAGCGCCCAGGAAAGAACTCAGTCTCAATGAGAATCTTCCCAGTCTAAATGTCGCTGAAGAAGCGATGGTTCTTAACTTTAAGTTTGATCCAAATATACAAGATGGCCAGCATGCCAATAACGGCTGGTTGCAGGAAATCCCCAAACCGATTACTAAAATAGTTTGGGATAATGCCGCTTATGTTAGCCTTAAAGATGCCGAAAACTTAAAACTCAGTAATGGTGATCTGATTCAGCTGAGCGCTACTGAAGATTTAAGTATTACTGCCCCTGTATGGGTCTTACCTGGTCAAGCGGAGGGTGCTATAACCCTTTCGCTGGGGTTTGGTCGTAGCGGTGCGGGTAAGGTCGGTAATAGTGTCGGTGTCAATGCCTATCCGTTACGGATGAGTGAAAATCCGTGGAATACGTCTGTGTCTGTTAGCAAGGCGGGTGCTCGCCATAAGCTGGTAACAACCCAGTATCATCACGATTATGAAGGTACTACCGAGCGTCGTCATATTTTCCGCCACGGTACACTAGCAGAATTCCATGCCCACCCTGAACACCCAGAATTTGTCCACCCAGTAGAGCATCATGAAAGCGATCTCTACGATGTCTTTGAGTACGATTCTTATGCCTGGGGCATGGTCATAGATATGAATGTCTGCACAGGTTGCAATGCATGTGTAACAGCCTGCCAGGCGGAAAATAACATTCCTATTGTAGGTAAGCATCAGGTAGAGGTGGGCCGGGAAATGCACTGGATTCGGGTAGATACCTATTATGGTGGCGATCCTGACAACCCAGAGTTTTACATGCAGCCCGTTCCCTGTATGCACTGCGAGCAAGCGCCATGCGAACCTGTTTGTCCAGTGGGTGCGACGGTACACGACACTGAAGGTCTTAATGTAATGGTCTACAACCGTTGCGTAGGTACGCGCTACTGCTCAAACAACTGTCCTTACAAAGTACGCCGCTATAACTTCCTACAATTTGCTGAACTCACTACAAATGCTACTGAGCTTTCCTTAGTTCATAATCCCGATGTTACGGTTCGCAGCCGGGGTGTCATGGAGAAATGCAGTTACTGTGTGCAGCGTATTCAACAAGCCTATATCACCAGCGAAAACGAAGGCCGTCAAATTGCTGATGGAGAAGTGGTAACAGCTTGCCAGGGAGCCTGTCCGATGGAGGCCATCGTCTTTGGTGATATCAACAATCCTGACTCTGCGGTTGCAAAAACCAAGGCCTCAAAGCTAAATTATGCGCTTCTTGAAGAATTAAATACGCGTCCAAGAACTACCTATCTGGCAAAACTAACCAATCCAAATTCAGCTCTGGCTGGAGAAGAAAGTGGGGTGCATAGTTAATGGCTAGTATTTCTGGCAAGCCACCCTTTAAAGAGACCAACCGGGTTATTGCGAAGTCTGAAACCTACGCAAGTATTGATGATACCGTTAATAAGCCCATTGAAGCCGCACCAACCAAAACGCCTCTCTGGTGGTGGATTGGTTTTGTTATGGCAGCAGGTCTTCTTGGGGTTTATCTGGTTACCATTACAGTGCTTATTACTAGAGGCATTGGTATTTTTGGTAATAACCAGCCAGTTGCCTGGGGTTTCCCTATTATCAATTTTGTTTGGTGGATTGGTATTGGTCACGCCGGAACCCTGATTTCGGCTGCGCTCTTGCTTTTTAGGCAGCCCTGGCGTACCTCAATTAACCGTGCAGCAGAAGCTATGACCATTTTTGCCGTGGTATGCGCTGGTCTTTATCCGATTTTGCACCTGGGTCGTCCGTGGGTTTTCTACTGGCTGGCGCCCTACCCCAATACCTTTGGTCTTTTCCCGCAATTTCGTAGTCCGCTGGACTGGGACTTGTTTGCTATTTCAACCTATGCCAGTGTTTCTATTTTGTTTTGGTACATCGGCCTGGTGCCTGACTTTGCAACTTTGCGTGACCGTGCTCGCAATACCTTTATGCAGTGGTTTTACGCGCTACTAAGTCTTGGTTGGAATGGTTCTGCCAAAGCCTGGCAGCGCTATATGCGAGCTTACTTAATCTTGGCAGCCCTGAGCTTTCCGCTGGTTCTTTCGGTGCACTCAACGATTGCCATGGACTTCGCCGTAGGGCAGCTTCCTGGTTGGAACAACACCATTATGCCCCCTTACTTTGTAGCAGGTGCTGTGTTTGCCGGGTTTGCCATGGTAAACATTTTGGCAATACCTTTGCGTAAAGCCTTTGGTTTAGAGAAGCTTATTACCTACCGTCATATTGATAACTCTTCAAAATTGATGCTCGCCACCGGCATGATTGTTGTCTACGGTTATGCAGTAGAGCTTTTTATGGCCTGGTACTCTGGCGTCGAGTTTGAGCGCTACATGGCCTTTAACCGGGTTTTTGGTGCGGATCACGGTTGGGCATTCTGGCTCCTGATTTTCTGTAACCTGATCGCCATACAACCTCTCTGGTCCAAGCGGGTAAGACAGAACATGACGCTGGTTTTTATCATTTCAATAATTGTGTCTGTAGGGATGTGGCTCGAGCGTTACGTTATTGTTGTGGTTACTCTGACCAAGGACTTCTTGCCTGGAAGCTGGGGTGACTATGTGGCAACCTTCTGGGATTACAGTATGTATCTGGGTTCCTTTGGCCTTTTCTTTACCTTATGGTTCTTGTTTATTCGTCTCCTGCCTTCCATTGCCACATCAGAAATGAAAGAGTTACAGCACCACGACTCTCACCATGGTAGTGACTATTTTGAGGAGCAACGGGCCGAAGAATTCAGTAAGAAAGGTTTACCTGTATGAGTGAAGCGGCAAACCTTTACGGTGTAGTAGCGCGCTTTGACAGCCCTGAGAGTATTCTCAAGGCTGCCCAACAAACACGCGATGCGGGCTATGAAGTTATTGAAGCCTATACCCCCTTTTATATTGAAGGCTTAGATGAAAACCTGGGTCATGCGCCGACACGTCTGGGCTGGGTCGTTCTTCTAATGGGGATTACGGGTCTTCTGGTTGGATTCTTTATGCAGTACTGGTCAAATGCGGTTTTTTACCCACTAAACATTGGGGGTAAGCCGTTAAACAGCTGGCCAAACTTCGTGGTCATTACCTTTGAATGTACCGTGCTGTTCTCAGCCTTTACTGCGGGCCTCTTTATGCTGGGACGTAATGGCTTACCCAGACCCTATCACCCTATTTTTAATACGCCCGGTTTTGAAGACGCAACCAGAGATAAATTCTTCTTGTGTGTTGAAGCAAAAGATGAAAACTTTGAACTGGAAAAGGTTAAAAGCTTTTTGTCTGGTTTAGACGCCGAAGCTGTTTCGGAGGTGGAATACTAATGAAAGCTAGCATTGGTTTTTCGCTTCTAATCCTCTTGAGTTTGCTGTTAAGCTCCTGTGGTATGAACATGTATGATCAGCCTAAGGCAAATCTTTATGCGGCTGCCCCTTATGTAAAAGATAAAGTGGTAGGCACAGCAAGACCTCTGCCTGAGGGGGTTGTTTCTCGGGAACGTGGTGCCGTTGACCCAACTTTTTATACGGCTTTAACCCCTGAAGGTTTAGCAACAGACTTACCCATTCCTGTTACCATGGAGGTACTCGAGCGTGGGCAAGAACGTTACAACATCTACTGCTCACCCTGCCATAATTTTAATGGCAATGGTTTAGGCATGATTGTGCAAAAAGGGATGCCGCAACCTGCTTCTTTTCATGACCCTCGCCTCCGTGCTTCGCCCGTGGGCTACTATTACAATGCTATGACCAATGGCTTTGGTCGGATGTTTAGTTATGCTTCTCGAATACCCCCCGAAGACCGCTGGGCAATAGCTGCCTATATCAAAGCCTTACAACTTAGTCAAAATGCCAGCCTTAGCGATGTACCTGAGAGCCTGCGCGATAGCCTTGAAGTACAAGGAGCCTCGAGATGACAAATGCGCTTTCTAGCAAACTGGGCCGCTTGCAACTTACAGGTCTGGTGTTAGGGGCAATCGGTCTGGTTGTTGCTATCATCATGGCCTTTGTCTCAGGTGGCGAACACTTCTTTCAGTCCTACCTTTATGCCTTTTTATTCTGGACAGGTTTAGCCCTGGGTTGCTTACTCCTGCTTTTTGTTCAACATATGGCCGGGGGTTCCTGGGGTGCTATGATTCGCCGCCCGCTAGAAGCTGGCGCCATGGTTATACCGGTTATGGCCCTTTTGTTTATTCCTATACTGTTTGGTATGGGGAGTCTTTATGGTGCCTGGTTACATCCTGAAAATGAACTGGTCCAGGCCAAGGTCGGTTTTCTAAATCAGAGCTTTTTTATTATACGCTCGATAATTTACTTTGCCATCTGGACGTTTGGTGCCTGGTATTTCTTTAATGCCTCAGGCAAACAAGATAAAGTGAGTGCTCATGAAGGGGGTCGCATAGGCTTTAGTCTTAAACGTACAGCAACCTTCTGGATTGTTATCTACATCTTGACCATGACCTTTGCGGGGATCGATTGGGCCATGTCACTTACGCCTGAATTTTTCTCGGGTATGTACAGTGTCATTTTGATGATCGGTCAAGCGATTTCTGCCACCAGTTTAATGATCCTGATTATGGTCTTTATCGCCAATAATGATAAGGAAATTGACGAACTTTTAAACAGCAAACGCCTGCAAGATTTAGGTAACTTTCTTATGGCGTTTACCCTGTTTTGGGCCTATACCAGTTTTAGCCAGATTATTATAATCTGGTCCAATAACGTGATTGAGACCAACCCCTACTATGTTTTGCGCTTTAATCAGGCATGGCAGGGTGTAGGTTATTTCCTACTCTTATTTGGGTTCTTTGCCCCCTTTGTGATTCTCTTTTCACGCTGGGTAAAACGCAAGCGCCGTGCTCTTGTGCTGGTGGCTATTTGGGCCGTGCTGGTGCGTTTGGTCGATCTGTTTTATATCATCATTCCAAACTTTCACCGGGAAGGTTTTCCTTTAGGCCTTTCAGATGTGGCTCTGGTTGTTGGCATTGGTGGTATTTGGATTGCTGCCTTTAGCTTCTGGCTAAAGAGCCGTCCTCTCCTGCCTAAGAACGATCCGCGTCTGGCTCATGCTGGAGCTCACCATGGCTAAGGCTCCAGAAAGACAGTACATCTTTAGCTCAGGTCAAACGCGCCTGCTCTTTATTGGCATGTCAGTGCTTATGGTCGCTACGTTGGTAGGAATACTCATCTTAGCCAGTAGCCGTCCTCAAGGAAGGTTCACCACCAATCTTGACCGAACTCAGTATCAGACAACGCTCGAGCAAGCAGTTAGTGACCTCGAGGGCTACCGGGAAAATGCCGATGGCACAGTCAGTATTCCTATTGAGCAAGCTATGGAACTTATTGTAGAGCGGGGTGTCGTTAACCCCTTTTCGGCTGAATAAAAGCCTGAATATTAAGCAAAATCAACTTTTTTAAAGCGGAGTACAGCTCCGCTTTTTATTTTTCTCTGTAGCTATCATGGTAGATTGGATGCTTATGAAGAACCCTTTAAATTGGCTCCTGATTTTTATTCCCGTAGCCTTTTATCTGGAATTCAGTCATGCTTCAGATACCTGGACATTTATATGCTCGGCGCTAGCTATCTTACCTTTAGCTGGTCTTATGGGTCATGCCACTGAAGAGTTGGCCATAAGAACGGGCTCTACGATAGGTGGTTTGCTTAATGCCACCTTTGGTAACGCTACTGAGTTAATTATTGCCTTTTTTGCTCTCAATGCCGGAAAGTTTGATGTGGTAAAGGCATCTATAACGGGATCAATTATTGGTAATTTATTGCTTGTGTTAGGTTTGTCAGTGTTTTTAGGGGGGTTACGCTATCAGACACAGACCTTTAATTCACAGGGGGCGCGCGCTACGGCTAGTTTGCTCGTTATCTCGGTTATTGCCTTTTTAGTACCCGCTCTTTTTGACTACACAGAACGTAGTTTTGGCATTACGCCTGAACGAGTAAGAATAGATGACACGCATCTTGCGTTAGGTGTTTCTATTATTCTGATTGGTCTTTATATTGCCAATATCATATTTAGCTTATTTACGCATAAGGATATTCTTTCAACGATAGATGAAGAACAGGGCGGAGAGCATGCCCATGAGGCGCAGTGGGGATTGCCCCTGGCCATTGGTATTTTGCTTGGCGCCACTGTCCTCGTAGGCTTTATGTCGGAATTTTTGGTGGGCTCACTCGAGGGTTTTACAGCGACCTTTGGCTTATCAGAGTTTTTTGTGGGGCTCATCATTATTCCTATAGTCGGCAATGCCGCCGAGCATGCGGCGGCAGTCTTTTTTGCAATGAAGAACAAGATGGATTTGGCGATAACCATTGCCCTGGGTTCGACGGTACAAATTGCCCTGCTGGTTGCGCCAATATTGGTGGTTATCTCTTTTCTGATTAATAAACCCATGAACCTGGTTTTAAATAATCCACTCGAGCTTGTCACACTGGTAGGCGCTGTCCTGATTGCTAATTCTGTCGCGAAAGACGGTGAAACCAACTGGTTAGAAGGCCTTATGCTTTTAGGGGTATATGCCATTTTGGCCGTGGCCTTCTTCTTTTTGCCAAGTCCGGCTGGTGCTATTGGTGGACACTAAAATCCTCTAAGCTGTATGTCTGCCTTAAGCAATCGGGAGCGTCAAGGCCGTATTCATAGCCTCATATTGCATGAGGGAAACTTGAAAGCCACTGATCTGGCAAAGGCGCTAAGGGTTTCGATAGCTACGATAAGGCGAGACTTGGCAGCACTCGAGCGTCGAGGTCTGGTAGAACGCACCTGGGGCGGTGCTAAGGTGAGAAGTCCGATAGAGTATCTAGAAGATTTTAAGGCCGTTGCCAGCAAAAGTGAGCGGGCAAAAAGGGCAATTGCTGCTGCAGCTAGCAGCTATGTACATGAGGGAATGACCATTGGGCTTTCTGGGGGAACTACCTGCACTGAACTGGCGCGCTGGCTAAGAGGAAAGCCTATAACGGTGGTTACCAATGCCATCAATGTGGCAACAGAGCTATACAACCACAGCCTTACCAAAGTGATCGTAACGGGCGGGGCTTTAAACAGTTATTCTTATGAACTTATTGGTGAAATGGTGACTTACACTTTGCAGGAGTACCACCTTGATCTTTGTTTTTTGGGGTGCAGCGGGATAAGCCCGGAATTTGGCTTTTCTATGCGCGATCACCTGGAAAGTGCTATTGCCAGAGCATTTCTGGATGTAAGCGAGAGGGCGATTGTGGTTGCGGATCATACTAAGGTTGGAAAAAAAACGCTGGCGAGGTTTGCGCCTTTTTCTGATATCTACCGCCTCATTACCGATGAAAATCTGGATATTGAGTGGCGAGAAAAACTTAAGGCTGAAGGGCTAAAAGTCGAATATGCTCCTGAACTCGAGCCACATACTTTTGCTTAACGCAGGTACGTTACAGCTTTTTTGAGCGATTTCGCTAATTTCGCTCAACAGTGCCCTTGTTGAAATGCCTGACAAATCTTAGGATGGGATAACTAAGTACATAACGTCCTCCTTTAAGTTAACCGAGTGGATGAAGGGTTGCGCTGGGTCAAGTGACAGTATTATCTGAAAAAAGAGATCTTTATCTGAGTGAGTTTAAACCTAAGGCTCAAGTTGTTGTTAAAGAAACGTTGGTTGAAACACCTCGCTTTCCGGTGATTGATGCTCATATTCATTTATCATCGGGCTTTGGTGGAAAGTGGCGAGATAAACCCCTTGAAGACTTACTCGAGGCTATGGACAGGTCAAAAATCAGCAAAGTAATTGATCTGGACGGCGGTTGGGGCGAGGACATTCTTGATGCTAATCTGGCCTACTTTAAAGAAAAAGCCCCTGAACGTTTTGTTCATTTTGCCGGGGTTGACTGGGAGAAGTGGGCCGAACTGGGCAACGCCTTTCCGGAGTATGCAGTTAAGCGCCTGAGAGCCCAGGCCAGTCGAGGCGCAGAAGGTTTGAAAATCTGGAAACCCTTTGGCTTACAGGTCAAAGATCAGGAGGGAAAGCTGGTTGCCGTCGATGACGAACGGCTGATTCCTCTCTGGGAAACAGCTGGAGAACTGAACTTGCCTGTCCTTGTCCATGTGGCTGACCCGGTGGCTTTTTTTGACCCACTTAATGAACATAATGAGCGCTGGGAAGAGTTGCATAAACAGCCGGATTGGCAATTTACCAGCCCTCCCTATCCAAGCTTTAGCAGCATTTTGGAAGCTTTTGCCAATCTGATAAGACGCCATAAAAATACCGTCTTCATAGGTGCTCATGTGGGCTGCTACGCCGAAAATCTGGGCTGGGTATCTGCCTTGCTGGACGAATGCCCTAATTTCTACATTGATATCAGTGCGCGTTTGGGTGAACTTGGGCGGCAACCTTACAGCTCGAGGCGCTTTTTTATAAAGCACGCCGAGCGCATTTTGTTTGGTACCGATGCCGATGCCCGCCAGAAAACTTACCAGCTTTACTACCGCTTTTTAGAAACAGATGACGAATATTTTAGCTATAACCTTGCTGATCCGCCCCGGCAGGGTCGCTGGTATGTCTATGGTCTCTACTTACCCGATGAGGTTTTAGAAAAAGTTTACTATCAAAATGCCGTAAGGCTTTTGGGGAAAGGTACCTGATGGCAGGAGAATACACCTATAAAGAAATCATGTCACAGCCAGATGCCTGGCAAACGGCCCTAACGGATTTTTCAGCAAGTCTCGCCCAGCTTGATAAGCTCGAGCTCGAGTCCTATGACGAAATTCTCTTTACCGGCTGCGGTTCAACCTATTATCTGGCAATGGCTGCTGCAACGCTATTTCGTGAGCAGGGCATAGCTGCAAGAGGCTTGCCCGCATCTGAGATCTGGCTCTATCCGGCTTCGGCCTATCGGGCGGATAAATCGACCTTGCTAGTTGCTGTCAGCCGTTCAGGCACCACGACCGAAACGATTCGAGCCGTTGAACGCTTTAAGGCGAACGCAAAAGGCGATGTCCTTACGTTTAGTTGTTATCCAGAAAGTACGCTTGCTCAGCTTGGCACCGTCAATCTGGTTTTTCCTTCTGGACAGGAGCAAAGCATTGCGCAAACCCGGGCCTTTAGCGTGCTCTATCTTGCCACGATTGCGCTTGCAAAACACTATCTTCATCAAGATATTTCTTCGGCCTCCTTGAGTGAAGCGGGGCGGCGGCTCTTGCAGGTTTATGCGCCTCTGGCAAAACGTGTAGGAGCCAATGCTCAGCTCGAGCGCTTTTACTTTTTGGGCTCAGGTCCACGCTATGGTCTTGCCTGTGAAGTGAGCCTCAAAATGAAAGAGATGACCTTAAGCCACAGCGAGCCTTTTCACTTTTTAGAGTTTCGTCATGGTCCGCAGTCAATGGTTGATGACAATACGCTTATGATCGGGCTTATCTCAGAAGAAAATGAAGCCAGTGAACGAGCGGTTCTAAATGAAATGAAGGCTCGAGGCGCCCAGATTCTGGCGTTAGCTAATCAAAACGCCGATGTGAGTTTGGACAGTTCAGTAGACGCTAGCTTGCGAAATGTGCTTTATCTGCCAGTTTTGCAGCTTATGGCCTTTGAGCGTTCTTTAAGTAAAGGCTTAAATCCTGATAAACCCCATAACTTAACGGCGGTGGTGGTTTTAGACAGCTAGGTTGAGTTTCTCGTTTCCGTACCTGTATAACACTTCTGAAGGAGGAAGTATGAAAAAGCTCATCATTTTAATCATAACTTTGACCCTGGGCAGCACGCTGGCGCAGACTGTTCGTGTCTGGACGCACCAGAACAACGCCTTTAATGCCGGGCTAGAGGCACTTGCCGAGAGCTATATGGCTGAGCACCCAGATGTTACCATTCAGTTTGAAACCTTTGACTATGACACCTATATCCAGACCTTACAGACTTCATTGCCTGCAGGGACGGAAGCAGATGTCTTGCAGATGTTTGGTTCCTGGGTGTGTGGCTATTCCAGTGGGGGTAATCTGGCAGAAGTGCCCGCCGATGTGCTTACGCTCGAGGCTGCCCGTGAGCAAATCTTTGCCGCGCAAATGGGTGGCTATACCTGCGATGACAAGCTTTATGGTGTTCCGCAAGAATTTAATATCGAATACGGGGCTGTGCTGGTTAATACGCAAATCGCCGAAGAAGCAGGCATCGAAAATATTACTGAGGGTTGGGCAAGCTGGGATGATTTTATTGCCGATGCCAAGCTGATGGCAAATATTCAAGATGGAGTCATGCTCCGCTCTGGTTACAACTTTATGGGTTCGGACGGTTTGACTGCTACCTTTTATTCTTTAATTTTGCAAAATGGCGGTCAGTACCTCAGCGATGAGGGCTTTTCTGTTAATACGGAAGAAGGTAAGGCGGCTTTAGAGCTTATAAAACGTATGGTAGATGAAGGTCTGGTTGACCCGGTCCTTTTTAATGACGAAGCCAACTGGGTTGGAGACTCCTACTTTGATGGTAGTTCTGCCATTGGTCTGGTGGGTCCCTGGGTTATTCCTGAATATAGTGGTGACTACCCTGAGGTTCTTGAAGTCACCCAATATGTGGCCTTGCCCAGTGCAGAGGAGCAGGCCCTTGTCGCAGCTTCTGGTTGGGGGCTGAGTGTCTCGGCTAATTCTGAAGTGCAGGATGCTGCCTGGGATTTTGTTAACTACGTTGCCTTAAACGCTGACAATGCGCTGAGCTGGAATCTTGCTTCAGGTACCCTGCCTGCTCTGAAGGCAAATGCCGAAGGTGCCAATGGTGAAAAGCTGGTAGGTGAGTTTCCGTATTTTGAACCTTTCCTTAAGCTTCTGCCCTATGCTCAATATGAGGGCGCGTTTCCAGACCGTGATCTGGTCTGGTATGACATTACCTATCCAAGGATTTTGGAGTTTGTTCAGGGCTTTAGCACACTCGAGGAAACGCTTCAAGCTATTGACCGTGAGGTAAACGAAACCTTTTAGGAAACCTGGGGGCTGAGACTTACTTAGTCTTAGTCCTTCCTATTCTTATGGCGAGTATTCCGGCAAATCAAGCAGCTACTAAAACCTCGAGCTGGCGCTTTTGGGCCAGGCGTGACGGGGCGCAGCGTCTTTTTGTGCTTAGTGCGGTGAGCCCAATGGTGCTTTATATGGCTTTCTTCACCCTTTTACCTATGGTCTGGGTCGTTGCGCTTGCCTTTTTTGATTTTAGCGCCCGCCGAGCTGGCGGCCCCATTTTGGGTCTGGGTGGTGAAAACCCCTTTATTGGCCTGAAGCATTTTCAGAACATGCTGAACTTTTCTGCTGAGGCACCCCTGGAAGTGCGGCAGTTTCATATCAGTTTCAAAAACACCCTGCTATTTGCCTTCTTGGTTTTGCCTCTTAATTTGTTTATCACGCTTCCCCTGGCTAATCTTATAGAGTCTATACATACTAGGGTGCGCCCGGTGTTTCGAACCATCTTTTTCTTACCTGTGGTGACCTCATCAGTTGCGGTTGCCATTATGTGGGGCTATATTTTGCATCCCCAGCGAGGTTTTCTCAATGGCATGCTTAGTAAAGTCCTTGGCAAACTCACGGTGATTGCCTGGACGACCGACCCAAGGCTGACATTCTGGGGGGTTCCCGCTGCTCTCCTTGCTATTATTGTGGCTTATCTCTGGCAGGATGTTGGTTATAATCTGGTCATTTTTATTGCGGCTTTGCAGGCTATTCCGGAGTCCATAAAAGATGCAGCGAGAGTAGACGGGGTTGGTCCCTGGCAGATGTTCTGGCATGTGACCTTGCCTTTACTTCGACCAACTGTTTTGCTGGCGGCTGTTCTGACCATGATCTCGAGCTTTCAGGTCTTTGACATCATTCAGGTCATGACCGATGGTGGCCCCAAAGATCAAACCAGGGTTATGGTTTTAGACATCTATGATAATGCCTTTCGTTTTCAGCGGATGGGCTGGGCCGCAGCTGTTTCCATCGTCTTATTTCTGGTGACTTTTAGTGTTTCGCTTATTCAAACGCGCTTATTGCGGAGTGACTGGGAGTATTGATGGCCGCCGTAAGTACCGCTGCAAATTATAGAGCCAAGTCTGGTAGACAGTGGCAACGCTGGTTGCCCTACATCATCTTGATTCCTGCCAGTCTGGTCGCCATGATGCCTTTTATCTGGATGATTTTGGCGACTTTTAAAACTGGCGCTGAAGTCAGACAGATTCCGCCGACCTTTTTGCCTAAAGCCTTTACTCTGGAAAATTACCGCACTATTCTTACTGACCCCAAACTACCGCTGGCAACTTTTTACCGAAATTCTGCCACGATTTCAATTGCCAATGTCTTAAGCACGCTCTTTACCAGTTCACTCTTTGGGTATATTTTTGCCAAGTTTAGCTTTCCAGGTAAACGCCCGCTGTTCTGGTTTATTTTGGCAACTATGATGGTTCCTTTTCAGGTCACTATGATTCCGGGTTATCTGATTTTGGTAAAACTGGGTCTGCTAAATAGTCTCTGGGGTTTAATACTTCCCTCAGCTATAGACGCATTTGGTATTTTCCTGATGCGCCAGTTTTGCCTCTCCATACCGAATGATTTTTTAGATGCAGCTCGCATAGATGGTGCCTCAGAGTGGCGTATTTACCGCTCGATTGTCTTGCCACAACTTGGGCCAGCTCTGGCGACCTTAGGCATGCTTACCTTTATGTTTAACTGGAATGCTTATCTCTGGCCTCTAATCGTATTAACAGAGCAGAATAAACGAACCTTGCCCATTATTCTTAACTGGTACTCAACGCAGCACTCAAATCAGTTGCATTTGACAATGACTGCTTCAGTGCTGGTGGTGTTACCTGTGCTGGTGGTGTTTTTGATAGCGCAGCGCTGGATTATTCGGGGAATTACCCTGACAGGTATAAAATAGATAGCCTACTGATACGACTTTGCAACCTTTACTGACTACATATCTAAAGAAGGGCTATATCAATATGCTTATAGGCTTATTGCTGGCAGGCTTTATAGCTCGAGCCCAAACCCCTTCTGCCCATTTTCAGGACATAAAGAACTATATGATTTTCTACGGTCAGGGGCAGCTAGATCAACTTGTTAAGTACGATTTGGTCATTATCCAGCCTGACAGTTTAAGTCAACCAGAGTTGCACCGCTTAAAGGCGGAAGGCACCCTGATTGTTGCTTATTTAAGTCTTGGCGAAGTAGAGCCCCAAAGACCTTGGTACGGAGATGGTCGTTTTAACTCAGCCTGGAGTTTAGGGCGAAATCCGTTATGGGGATCTTATTGGGTCGATGCGTCACAGGTGGGCTGGCAAGAACTTATGCTTTCGCTTGCTTCTGAATATATAGCGATGGGCTTTGATGGCTTATTTTTAGACACCATTGATACGGTAAATATCTTTCCCCAAACGAAAGCAGGCATGATTCATTTGATTGAGCGTTTGGATGCCCACTATCCCAACAGCTTGCTCATTCAAAACCGAGGGCTTGCTCTGCTTGATGATGTGCTGCCCTATATTGACGCCCTGATGGTTGAGAGTTTAAGTAGCACCTATGACTTTGTGCAAAAAGACTATGTTTATGTAGATAATGCTGGGCTAGCTCTCGAGCTTTCTCAATTCAGTAAAAAAACGGGGTTACCTGTTCTCAGTCTGGACTATGCAAATTCGGCGCTAATGGCTGAAAGCTCACGTCAGCTTGCCTTAAGTTATGGCTTTTTGCCTGCCGTATCTGAGATTTGGCTAGACAGCATTCCCAATTTTGGGCTCGAGTGATGTTAAGGAGACGTATGCCAAAAGTGACGATTATTGGTGCGGGCAGTGCTGTTTTTGCTGCCGAAATTATGAAAGATATTCTCTCGACCCCTGCCTTAGAGAGGGGTCAGTTTGCGCTGGTTGATATAGATGAGGATCGACTTGAGGTTGCTCAGCAGATGGCAGAGTGGCTGATTAAAACCAGTGGACGCGCCTGGACAGTGGAAGCTTCTACCGATAGAACAAAAGTACTTGCAGATACGGATTATGTGGTGAATTCTATTGAAGTTGCCGGACTTGCCAATGTGCGTCACGATTACGACATCCCTTTAAAATATGGGGTTGATCAGTGTATTGGTGACACAATTGGTCCGGGGGGCTTGTTTAAAGCGCTGCGTACTCTGCCTGCCTGGATAGAAATTCTTAAAGATATAGAGTGCTTAGCACCTAACGCTCTGGTCATGAACTATACCAACCCGATGTCTTTGACTGTTCTAACAGGTATACGCGCATCAAACTTGCCGATTGTTGGGCTTTGTCACTCGATTCAGCACACCACCCAGCAACTTGCCGACTACCTTGATGTGCCTTATGAAGAGCTTGATTGGCAAGGAGCGGGTATCAATCATCTCGCCTGGATAACAAAGCTCGAGCGTCATGGGGAAGACCAATACCCAGTTCTTAAAGAGCGTTTGAAAACTCAGCCAGAGCTTTATGACAAAGACCCGGTACGGTTTGAAAAGATGAAGCATCTAGGTGCCTTTGTTACCGAGTCCAGCGGTCACACCTCAGAGTACACGCCATATTTTCGTAAGCGACCTGACCTCATTCAAAAATATATGCGCCCAGAGTATTTGGGGGAGAGCGGTTTTTATGCGAATAACTGGCCTAACTGGCGCGAGGAAGCGTTGCAGGAACTCCGGGACATTATGGCAGGTAAGGAAAGCTATGCATTAAGCCGCGGCCCTGAGTACGCCTCTTACATTATTGAAGCAGTAGAAACGGGCAGGCCTGCAGTGATTTATGGCAATGTCGCCAATACCGGGCTGATAAGCAATTTGCCACAGGATGGTGTGGTAGAAGTGGCTTGCCTCGTTGATAAAAAAGGCATCCAGGCGACTTACTTTGGTGCTCTACCAACTCAGTTAGCCAATCTGGACAGGCAGCACATGGCCTTTCACGATCTGGTCGCGACTTCGGTGCTCGAGCAAAACCGAGAGGCAGCGGTTCATGCACTCATGTGTGACCCTTTAACGGCTGCGGTCTGTTCTTTAGAAGAAATCAGGCAAATGTTTGATGAAATGGCAAAAGTACAAGAGGCTTATTTGCCAGACTATTTACGATAATGGCAAGAGCCTTTGATTTAATGGTTATTGGGGAAATTAATCCGGACCTGATTTTACAAGGCCCAGATATTCAGCCAGCTTTTGGTCAGGCTGAAAAACTGGTTGAGCATGCTGAACTGGTTATTGGCTCCTCGGCTGTAATTGTGGCTTGCGGCGCTGCCAGACTTGGTTTAAAGACAGCCTTTATAGGGGTGGTCGGTGACGATGTCTTTGGACAGTTCATGCTCAAGGCAATGGCGGAAAAGGGCATTGATACTCAGTACTGTCAGGTTAGTGCCAGTCAACCAACTGGTTTTAGTGTCATTTTATCGCAGCCACAAGACCGTGCTATTTTGACCTATGCAGGGAGTATTTCTGCATTAAAACGCTCAGATATTGACCTGACGATGCTAAAGGATGCCAGACACTTACATCTCAGTAGCTTCTTTTTATTAGACGCACTACGCCCTGATATACCTGGGCTTTTCAGGGAGGCGAAAAACCTGGGGCTTAGTACCTCGCTTGATACCAACTGGGACCCGGGTGGCAGCTGGGACGATGGGCTTTTTGAAACGCTTACTTATACCGATGTCTTTTTACCAAATCAGGAGGAGCTATTGCGCATAGCTCAGGAGCAAGAGCTCGAGCCTGCTCTGAGCAAGTTAAGTCAGCGGGTTCCGACCTTAGCCGTTAAATTAGGTGCCAAAGGTGGGCTGGCGCGGCAAGGTAATGAAGGGGCTCGAGCTGGCATCTTGCCCCTTAAAGTGGTAGATACCACTGGTGCTGGTGATTCTTTTGACGCGGGTTTCTTATATGCTTATTTGCAGGGCTGGACGTTAGAAAAAAGTTTGCAGTTTGCCTGTGCTTGTGGTTCTTTATCTACTCGAGAAGTTGGCGGAACAGGCGCACAGCCAAGTCTTGAAGAGGCCCTCGAGGCCCTAGACCGTCTTCAAGTCTGAACGATACTCCGCAGTGTTTTGATTTTTTGCGCGAGTTCACCCTTTGAATTTGCCACTGTGGTTATATGACCCATTTTGCGTTTTGCTCTGGCTTCTGCCTTGCCGTAAAGATGCAAATGCGTTTCTGGTAAACTGAGAACTTTCGCCCAGTCAGGTTCACCTTTTTCCCAGACATCACCCAGCAAGTTAAGCATAGCGGTAGGTCTTGGAATATCAGTGGGGCCGAGGGGCAAATTACAGATGGCACGAAGCTGCTGTTCAAACTGGCTGCAAGCACAGCCTTCAATGGTCAGGTGGCCCGAATTATGGGGGCGCGGGGCAACTTCATTGATGAGCAGCTTGCCTTCAGACGTTAAGAAAAATTCGACACACATAACGCCAATGACATCCAGAGCCTCAAGTGTTGCCCTGGCAATTTCTCTGGCTTCTTGCTGGATGTTTTGGGTTAGGCTCGAGGGTGCTGTTGACAGATCAAGAATATGGTCTCTATGTTCGTTTTCAATAACCCCAAAATCCCGATAGTCACCACGAGCATTTCTGCTACCAATAACGGAAACTTCTAGCTGATAATTGATAAAAGCTTCCAGGATGACAGTGCCGCCACCAAGTTGGGTATAGGCAGCGTGGGCATCTTCCAAAGTGCTGAGCTTAGCCTGGCCTTTGCCATCATAGCCAAAGCCAGCGGTTTTCATAACAGCGGGCGTCCCTAAATGCTCGAGCGCTTCCTTAAGCCCATCAGCACTATCCACCTGCTTAAACGGGGTAACCGGCAAACCTGCCTTAGCTAAAAAGGTCTTTTCTCGCAAACGGTTTTGCGAGGTATGTAAAACCTGTGGTGAGGGATGAACTGGCACATGCCCTGCCAGAGCGTTTAAAGCCTCAACCGCGATGTTTTCAAACTCGATTGTTACAACATCAACTTCTTTAGCAAAACGCTCAAGGGCGTCCACATCTTGATACTGGGCAACGATTTCTTTATCTGAGACCTGCCCGGCAGGCGTCTGGCTATCTGGTGAATAAATAACCACCCGGTAGCCCATGCGCTTGGCAACAAAACTGAGCATGCGCCCTAGCTGACCACTTCCTAAAATGCCAATGGTTTTTCCAGGTAAAATCACTTAGACATCCAGCTGACTATCCAGAACTTTTTGACTTTGCGCTTCACGAAAGGCGCGCAACTTGGCGCGTAAGCTTGGGCGGGTATTGGCCAGAATGGCAATGGCCATAAGGGCTGCATTTTTAGAACCCGCTTCACCAATCGCAAAAGTACCTACCGGGATACCGGCTGGCATCTGCACGATGGAAAGCAGTGAGTCCTGACCGTTTAAGGCACGACTTTGCACGGGAACCCCTAGCACCGGAACCAGTGTTTGGGCTGCGACCATACCGGGTAAGTGCGCTGCGCCCCCAGCACCAGCGATGATGACCTCGAGCCCCTTGGACTCTGCTTCACTGGCGTACTTGGCCATAAGCTCAGGCGTGCGGTGCGCAGAAACCACTTTACACTCATGGGCAACGCCAAAACTCTGCAAAATGTCGTGGGCGTGTTTCATGGTGGGCCAGTCAGAAGTGCTGCCCATTATGATGCCAACGAGGGCTGTCTCGGTCATGTTGTCTCCTTAAAGGTTGCACGCTTTAAGCGGTCACGTACCGCCAGCCAGTCGGCTGAGTCGGGTACCTCTTCAATATAAATCTGCTTTAGTCCTAAACCATCAAGTTTTCTAAGAGCTGCATAAAGCTCCCTGGCATACGTTTGGGCGTTTTGGGAAAGCTCGAGCCAGTGGGCGTTTTGACTGGGTGCAGGTCTTCTGGCAATCACGCCAACATGTTCTACATCGTTGGGAATATGCTTGACCAGCAGGCTAGGGGTCTGGGGTGCATAGTGGCTCTCCAGCGTACCCGAGGTGCGAATCTCCGTTTTACTTTTTAGTTCGGGTTCATAACCTAAAACTTCCGTTAATGCTTGCAGGCGAATGCCTCCGGGCCGCAAAACTCTGGCCACACCGGTACTCAAATCAACAATGGTGGACTCGAGGCCTACTTCGCAGGATCCACCCTCTAAAATGAGTTGAACGCTGCCTCCTAATTCTTCTTGAACATGCTGAGCGGTTGTAGGACTAATGCGCCCAAAGCGGTTAGCAGAAGGTGCGGCAATGCCTCCCCCAAAAGCTTCTAAAACAGTAAGCGCTACCGGGTGCTCAGGTACTCTTAAGCCGACAGTATCTTGCCCGCCGGTTACAATGTTGGGTACAAGGCTCGAGCGCTGCAAAATCAGGGTGAGGGGCCCAGGCCAGAAGGCATTTGCTAGTTTATAAGCGTCATCAGGAATATCATTTGCCCAGCTTGCCAAATTCTTTTTACTTGCAATATGCACAATGACCGGATGATCTGCCGGACGGCCTTTGGCCTCAAAAATCTTTTTGACAGCCTTGGAATTGGCTGCATCTGCCCCAAGACCGTAAACCGTTTCGGTAGGAAAGCCCAAAAGCTCACCAGCTTTAAGTAGCGTGAGGGCACGCTCGAGGGTTTCGGGGCTGAGTTCGGCAATCATTCCGGGGAAAAGTCTACCGTATTTCCTTTAAGAAAGAGCTATCACGGAAATTGCTGGGAATAGCTGGTTGGCTTGTTAAAATGGGGTGGATCAAAAATCCCTGGCTCCAAGCAGCTTAAGCTCGAGCTTCAAACCTTGCTCAGAGTTCTGCTTTAGCATATTAGCCTCGACTTTCTACAGCTTTAAAAGGTATAGAGCAATTTGAGGAAAATTGAAAAATGCATTTGGTAGGGACTTACAAACTTGAAAACAGCCTCAAGATTTTTAAGGCTGTTTTGGTTTTAAAAAGCAATACCAAAATGCTTGAATGATGTCATCGTCGGAGTGGTCTAAGGGTACGCTCTCACAAGCGGTTTTAATGTCTCTTATGACATTAAAACGACACTCTGCTATAAGGGGTATAGAAGGCTAATAAACCTGCACCAGGTTATTTTTAAAAGCTATCATCAGTGTTTTATTAGTACCCGAGTAAATTCCAGCATAAAGTCCTGGGGTCAGTTGAGCAGAGCTTAATTTTGTATGGCTCATTTCAATGACTACGCCACCGGGTTGGGCTCGAGCAGGCCTGGCATCGAGAAATTGAAACGTCCCATTGCCATTTAGCTCGTTATTCCCGGCATCGGCAGAGGTGCCAAGGTCGAGTTTTTGCAAGCCCTCGAGTACCCGAATGCCAAACTCTTGGTTATTGTTAAAGCTCGAGTCACGCACTCTCACGATGCCGCCTGAGAGCGACATGCCCGTGCCATTGTCAAATGCTTCAACCCCTTCCAGTCTGACATTAGCCTGACCCAAAACCCCAATCCCTGCAGCATTATTAAAGACTTTAACGCTTTCTAAGAGAAGTTTGGCATTTTCACTTGCGCCTAACCCAAACAGACCAAAACTAAGCTGGGTGCCAAGCAAATTAACGGTAGCTTCATTGAGCGCACCTACCCCCATTACACTGCCAGAAAACTCAGACTCGCCGCTCACGGTAACAGTTGACGTGCCGTAAGCCCACAAGCCTCCGGCGCTCGAGTTAATGCGGGTGTTTTCTATCATTAGAATGCCTGCCCTTGCTAACAGAGCATACTCGAAGTCTTGCAGCAAAACATTTGCTAACTGGGCGTTGCCAGCGAAGACCAGACCCAGCGTTTGTGAACCAATGCCTTCTCCTTTAAGGATGGTGGTTGCTCCTTCACCCTGTATGCTTACCCCTTCGGGTACATTTGCGTTAAGGCCATCATTGGCAACACCTCCAGGAAGTATACCTTCATGGGTCCACACGGGCCAGACCTCATTAGCTGCCGTACTATACTCGCCAGCCGCTAGCTGGATCCTGTCTCCGGAATCAGCTTGTTTTAAAGCAAAGCTTAAACTACGAAAGGGCAAATCTGTTGTACCCTTACCCGTTTTATCATTGCCGTCAGGAGAAACGTAAAGGGGGGTTATTACTATTTGCTGGTCAAGCTCGAGCACTTGTCCTGAGGCAAGAAAGCTTAAGGTATAAGAGCCTGTTTCAAGCCCGTGAGGAATGTTTGCTGCTAGCTGCACAGCACTTTTGCTCTGATTTGCTAACGTTAGGGCTAAGTCTCCTAGTTTTGGCTCAGAAAGTTTGTCTAAGTCAGAACCCGTGAGCTCGAGCATAATCTCTCCGGCTCCTTGCCGGATTTGTAGACTGTCTTCGTAGCCAGCAATGCTTACCTGCTCTACCGTTACGGGTGCTGTCAGAACGGTAACGGCTAGACTCGCCGATTCGCTGATTTGACCACTACTGGCTTTAAGAGTAAAGGTGTAGGTGCCTGGATCAGCGCTGGTGCTTAAGTCAAACTCGCTGGCGTTTTCGCCTTCGGCAATCGAATTTAGACTAGCACTAAAGTTTGGCAGACTGCTTAGCTCAAGCGTTATTTCTCCTTGAAAATCGCCTTTGCGTAAAACCCGAATCTGCACTGTTGCGGTTTCTCCGGGAAAAAGCTCGAGTTCATCATTCAAGATGCTCAGGTTAAAGCCAGGGCTTGTTGAGCTGTCATCTGGCCCTGGACAGGCAGCCAGGAGCAAAAGGATAAAAAATCCTGATAAATACAAAAGGGCTTTAGAAAATCTCATGCTAACTCCTAAGAAAAGTAAAGTACTGGATGTGACTCATTAACCCACAGGTAAAAACCATTTGAAAGTGAGGCTATAAACTCCAGGAATAGTGGTTGTGCCGTCACTTATACTTAGGCTGATAGTGAGTTCGCCACCTGTATCTGGGATATCGCGTGGGTCAAACTCGAGACTTGCGCCTGTACCAATGTCCTGGAAAGGATTGCCATTAAAACTGGCTGACCAGCTGTAGCTAATCGGGTCACCCTCTGGGTCTGTGGCGGAAGCGCTTAGCACCAGCAATGAACCGAGCGTGTGAAATTCGCCAGCGTGTACCTCTTGATTGGAGCCCTTAAGCAAAACCTTTGCGTCCTGAATCTCAGGAGCTGGGTTAGCCGGCGCTGCACCTATAGAAATGCTGATTGTTTTGCTGCTAGAGGCACCCTGTGGGTCGGTGGCACTCAGGGTAACGTCACGACTGCTATTGGCATTATGGAAGCGCACTTTGACCTGACAGCCCGTACTGCTACCAATAATTTCATCACTCCCTTGGACAGTCCAGGCGTAGCTGCCGGGGTTGTTACAGACTAGGGTGCCAGGGCCGCTCAGGCCGTCACCTTCATTGGCATCGGTAGCACCACCCTGAAGCAGATAGGTCACATTGTT
This sequence comes from Trueperaceae bacterium, assembly GCA_020431825.1. Lineage (GTDB taxonomy): Bacteria > Deinococcota > Deinococci > Deinococcales > Trueperaceae > JAHEBB01. The sequence goes on from JAGQHN010000015.1 coordinate 41,829, forward strand.
CAGTAAGGGCTGATTGCTGGGCGGACTTATAAAAACAGTAGGGGGGGTATTAACGACGGTGACGGTCATAGAGTCGCTCGAGCTTTGACCTTTGCTGTCGGTGACTGTTGCCGTAATGGTTCTGACGCCACCTGTAGCAAAGCTGTGTGAAATGAAGTCCCCTGTACCCAGATTGCCATCCTGGCTCGAGGACCAGCTCACGGTACATTTATCATTTAAAAAGCAATTCCCGTCTTCCGGGTCGCTGGCCTCTGCCTCAAAATCAATCAGCTTATTCATATCAAAACTGTTACCGCTTGGGGCAGTAATCTCTATGCTGGGTTTGCCGTTGGCTGCTCGCCCAATCTCTTTTTTGACATTAAGAACATCTTTGTGCCAGTCCACCAGGGTAAAACTCAAAATTTCAACTTCAAAACCAACACCAGCTTCTAGACCAGCAGACAAAATCCATAAGGGGTCCCGCGGCACTCCCACATCAATTTCAGCAAAAGCGCGGCCATAGAGGTAGGGACCAGCGAGGCCATAAAGCAGTATGCTGGCTTCGGCACCTGCATAGGCTCTTGCCACCATACTGAGCGCAAAGGCATCCACGTAATAATCGGCATTGCTATCTACACCACTGATATTTTGCCAGCCCTGACCGCGCCGCCACTCAGCCCCTATGGTGACATCGAGAGACTGATCTAAGCCGACCGAGATTTCGGCACCAATTTGGCCGTCTACGCCAATATTAATGTCAACTTTGGGGGTTAAAACAATGGGGACTGGCCCAATAAAAAAGGTTAGCGGCGCGGTATAAAACTGAGCCACCGCAATTTCTTTAGTGAGTGTGCCACCAGCAAAACCTGAAAGCTCGAGATTCACCTCTTCAGTAAAGCCCATGCCCAGCTTGAGTTTTTGCAGTCGAAACAAAAACTTGATATCGATATCAAATATGACCTTGGGACTAAAAGCAAAAGAGCCGTTTAGCTTAAGCTGGTCCGCTGTAGTGTTGTTGTTGCCATCGGCGTCTAGCAGTACCTGATTGAAATCAACCTTAAAGTTCAGGGCCTGGGTTTCGAGAGCTTGACCTGAAAGATTTTTGCTTGGCTCAGCTTCAATGAGCTGAATACTAACCCCTTTTAACAGCGCTTTGGTTGCCACAATATCTTCAGGCTTTAGTGCTCTTTCGACACTCAAACTCCCCTGGGCGACCGCCTGGTCGAGGCTCGCCTGTTCGGTTTCTAAAATAAGAGCACCGCCCTCCTGGCGCAAAGTCTTTATGCGGCGCAGGTATCCCTCGGGCGCAACGCTGCCGGGCTCGCTGGCAATAATGTCACCGCTGTTTAGGCTCTCGAGTTGAGGGGTGCTTTGTGCAAAACGCAGGTATCCGGTGTCTGGGTTGTAGTCGCTGAGCAACTGACGTGTTTCTTCATTCATGACTTTAGTGGTTTCAGGAATAATGACTTCTTCTGACTCATTGCCCGTTGGTACGGAGGGATTAGGGCAGGCTGTCAAAAGAATAGTCAGGCCAAATAGACTGAGTAAAAATACGATTTTTTTCATTAGCCATCCTTTCTTAAGGGACGAAATGGCAAACGACTAGCTGCTGTTTGGTGCAGTTTTTTTATGGGGCCAGATAAAAGCTTTCCTGACAGATAAGGTTTTCAAAAAGGACAAAGCTATAAGTGGAGTAAACGAAAAGGCCTGCGTCTAATCTTTACTAGAGCCAAGTTTTACCTTGGCAAGGGTGTGAAGATAGCTGCTAAAGTGCTCAAGGCTGGCAAAGTAATTAAGCTCTTTGCTCTTAATATCTTCGAGACTTGCTCGCCAGATTTCAGTACTTTCGCTATCTGACCAGAGGCGCAGCACAAAGACTTTTTCCTGTCTCATCTAGGCAACTAAAGGATTAATAAAGAACGTTACTGTTTGAAAAGCTAATCCGAATAGCATTTTGGTAAAAATTCTGAGCAAGGTTTTGCTCATAAGTATCGGGTATTTCTTCAGATCTAATATAGCTAATCGTAAAGAGAAAAACACGTGCTGGCATAAGAAATACTTGTGACTTAAGTGTCAGGATATGAAAAATATGCATAATTTCTCCTTTGGGAGGGGGAATGCGTCGAGTTAGAAAATATAGAGTCTGGGTGAAAGACTCGAGTTTTAGCTCGAGTCTTTCAAAAGAGAAGTTTTACTTTTGACCCCAACTTCCAGCAATGCTGTAGTAACCACCTGCAGCTTTAACCCGGTACTGACTGGGAAGGTAAAAATTTGGGTCTTGCGAGGCGTACCACATACCGCGGTGAGGAACCATGGTGTAAGTAGTACCCTGAATCAGGACCCAGAGAGTTGTGCCTGCGTAGTTGAGCTTTTTCTCGATGCGCACCTGGGTATTGCTTGTGGCATTAGGGTGATTGCAAATGCTTAAAGCTCTAAGCTTTGCACTACCAGTTACGCCGTAATTGGTACCCCATAAACCGCCACCAAAACCAAAGTGTTTAAAGTTGTTCGGGTAATGAAGTGAGCTAAGATAGGTGTTTTTAAAGGTGCTCTGGTTTGAACACCAGCTCCAGAGGACACCGCCATCCTGGGTTGCCAGAGAGCTTTCTGCTAGATCTAAAGTCCGTGCTTCTACTGGAATAAGATTCGTTGAGGCTGCCAAGCTTTTATGATGCTCAATAAGCTTTTGTGGAGCAGGTTTATCTGGGGCAAGAAACTTGTAGATCTCCAGCGCGGTTGCCGTTTTTTCTTCAATCTTAGCCAGTACAGGTTCGGCGTTTTCCCCGATAAGCTCGAGCATACCGATACTGCCACCTTCAAAACTTGCACTTTCATCAATAAAGCGCACAATGCTGCCATTTGCAAGCTCAAGTTCATCAATAATCGCATTACCCCTTGACTGTTCCTGTGCTTCGGTCATTGTGTCTTGAATAAAGGCTTCGGTTTCGGCGGTTGGTTTGATGGTCTGACCGCAAGCAGCCAAAAGGGCTACTAGAGCAACTAATAAAATGCTTATGCTAAGAGACTTTTTCATGGTTTTCCTTTCCTGAGAGGTTTAATGATTTTGACTGTCTGGACAATGATGCTTAGTTTCCTATCATGAAGGGCTCCTTTCCCAAGAGAGATTTGAGGGATGGGTAAGACAACTCTTGGCTTGTAAAAAGAGCTTAGAAAGGGGGCGTTTGCAAGGCGTTTGCAATTATTAAAAATCTCGCTACAATAAACCAAGATGCAAAAAGCTGGGCTTTGGGTAAAATTGCTAGGTATCCCGTCACTCGAGTGGGAGGGTGAGACGCTTGCCTTGCCTTCGCCGAAAAATCTGGCAATTCTGGCCTATTTGGCTTTTACCCAGCAGCAGTGTGAGCGCAGTAAGCTTTTAGAGTTGTTCTGGCAGGCAGGTAAAGCCTCGAACCTGCGTTTTGCCTTACATAAACTCCGTGAACTTCAAGGAGCAGAAGCCTGGCTTGTTACCGAAGATAAGTTTGTCCAGGTAAAGACCCGCACCGATCTTGCTGGGATAGAGCAAGCCCTAAAAGAGGGCCAATATTTGCAGGCGTTAGCTTACTGGCAAGAAGCCGAAGAGGAGCAGACGTTACTCAAAGGACTCGAGTTAAAAGATGCTCCTGCCTTTCAAAACTGGCTCGAGTTAGAAAGAAGCCGCTTAAATCAGCTTTACCTTGAAGCTTTGCAGCAGGGTATAGACGAACTCGAGCGGGGCCACAAACTGGTAGAAGCGCTCGAGCTTGCCAAAAGGCTTTTAGCCAAAGACAAACTTAATGAAACTGCTCACCGCGCCATTATGCGGCTCGAGCACAAGCTTGGTCATACCGAGGCTGCGCTGGCACAGTTTGAAACCTGTCGGCAAATCTTGCAGGAAGAATTGGGTGTTGAACCTTTAGAAGATACCCTCTCCTTGCTTCGTGAGATTGAAAACCCAAGTATATCTTCGGCAAAGCGAGCGCTTATTTTAGGGGAGCCAGGGCAAATACCGGGGCAGGCTGAAAAGCTTTTGGGTCGGGCTGACTTACTGCAAAAAACCCTGACCTATCTGCAACAAGACAATGTCCTGCTGCAAGGCTTTGCTGGTTCGGGTAAAACGGCGCTAGCGGCAGCGGTAGCCGCAAGCTATTTGCAAGACGGAAAAAAAGTTCTCTGGTTACAGGCGGGGGATGACTCACCTGAGTCTCTCTATGATGCAATTGCTAGAACCCTGGATGCGCAAAAACCCTTGAGTCAGCAAGAGCCTGCTCAAAAGGCCAGCTTTATAGGTACTGTACTCGAGCATAAACAAATTGACCTGCTGGTTTTAGATGATGTCTGGAATGCCTACTCGCTGAGTAAAATCCGTGAGCTGATGCCAGCAAGAACTGTGTTGTTGGTAACTTCGCGGCAGCGCTACCCTGGTTTAAAACGGCTGGAGGTCGGGCGTTTGTCCAGGCAAGCGGCCCTCGAGCTGCTGAGTTACCATGTGCAACAGAATCTGCAAGATGATGATGCAGCCGATAAACTCTGTGAAAGTCTGAGCGACCATGCCTTTGCGCTGCGTATAGCAGGCATAACGCTGGCGCTAGATGTACGCAGCCCCGCGAGTTTACTCGAGCAACTTAAGGGAGCACCCCATACGCTAAAAATTCCTGAGGCATTTCATGCTGAAGGCCGAGAGACAGTGGCGGCTTTGCTTAATGCCAGTCTTGAAGCTCTGTCCGAAGAAGCGTACGAAGCCTTTATGACTTTTGGGGTACTGTACAGCTCGAGTGTTACGCCAGAACTGATTGCGCTATGTGCCCGGCGACCCGAAGCCGAAACTGAAAAAGCTCTGATTGAACTGCAAAAGAGGGGGCTAAGCAGCAGGCATAGCGAGCCAGGAAGTGATGTCATAAGCTATCAACTCCATGATATAGCCTACAGCTTTGCTAAAGATCAGAACCACTACCGCAGCTCGAGTGCTGAGTGGGCATGTGGGCGCTTTTTGGCGCAAAACAAGACAGCTTTTCCCCTGCTCGATGCCGAAATGAGTAATCTTCTGGGTGCCGCTGAAGCCGCAAGCCAGAACAACCCTGACCTAGCTATCCGCCTGATGAAAGACTTAACCGTTGGCAATGCTTACTATCTGGCCAGAGGCCATAGCCCCAGGTCGCTCGAGCTGTTAAAAACTGCGATTAAGCTGAGCAAACAGGCCAATGATCTGGAAACCGCCCATTACCTGGTGGCACGCCTTGGTGATACGTACCGCACCCTGCACGGTAATCATAAAGCGGCCTTAGCAGCCTTTCGTGAGGCCCTCGAGCTTGCCCAGCACATCAAAGATGGTCAGCGAGAGGTGGTTATGCTGACCCTGATTGGGACCACGTTAGCCAATGAGGGCAAAGAGGAAGGAGAAAGCTATTTGCATAAGGCCCATGCTCTGGCACAGCAGCGGCAAGATGACCGGGCGCTTTGTCAGGTGCTCGAGCACCTCGGGTGTTTAGCAGGTCGGCGGGGTGACTTTACGGATTCACTGACATATTTTAAGGAAGGTCTAGAGGCGATAGACCGCTTAAGCCAAAGTTCTATAAGTCAGGATGAGCTGCTTCGCCTGCGTTTTTTTACCCTGCTCAATCTGGCAGAAACCGAAAAAGGCCTTAAAGCGTTTACCGAAGCACTGGCAACCTGGCAAACGGCAAAAGGGCTGGCAGAAGCCACCGAAAATCAACTCTGGCTAGCCTATAGCTTTCAGGGCTTAGCCGAAACCCATCATGATATGGGGCAGAGGGACAGAGCAATAGCGGCCTATCAACAGGCTTATCGGCTCTTTGAGCAAAACCAGGCCAGTGCCGATTTGAAAACGGTTCGTGAAGCGATGCAGGTGGCGAATTACCCTTTGCCTGACGTGCTCGAACTTGCCCAAGCCTCCTGAATAAACGTTTGCAAACGCTCTGCAAACGCCTGACCCTTAGACTCATTCCTGAAAGGAGCAAGATGAAAAGGCTTTGGATACTTTTACTGGCGGTAGCTTTCTTATCAGCCTGTCAGCAAGATCAGCAACTTGATGTGCAAGGACGAAAATTTCAAAACCCTAAATATGAACCTACCTGTCTCATTGATGAACTCGAGGCTAACCCAGCCGCCTATCACCGCTCCGGAAGCAGTAATGGCATGGCCTTTAAAGATGGTCCCATCATTAGCGAAAAATACCTGACCGATGCCAATGACCTGGCGCTGCAACTAGCTACGGTTTTTCCGGTGGCTCAGTTTTCCAAAGACATGGTCTTGATTATCGCCGATGATTTTGGCGCAGCCCATAATGGCGGTAAAAGTGTTTACCGTGTAAGTCCAGAAATCTATAAGCTTGATTTTGCCAATTTTGGCGACCCCCTTATGCCAGCAGCTGCTTATGATGCTATGGATGCGTATTTTAAAAACCTCTTGCAGACGGGCCAAAACTCCCACGGGGCGCAGGTACTTACCCTCAGTCTAGACCTCTTTTCTTCGCTGGGGGCAACGCTACAGGGGATGACCGATGACCAGGTAAGACTTGAGCTAAATGGGTATACGGTTGTGCTGAGAGCACTTGAAGTTGGTGGTATGAATACGGCTCAGATAAAAACAGCGCTCGAGACCACCATTAACAGTTATAAAGCTTTAGGTTATGAAGACATGGTAGTAAACATGAGCTGGACGCTCGAGTTCTGTAAAGCCGTTGCTAAATTCCGTCGTAGCAAAGCCAACAGTTTTGACAAGTATCTTACAGCGACGCCGCCAGGGATTGGCCCGGGTGACCCGCTCTATGATTATCTAAATGCTGAAGATAACAGGCATATCGTCTATCTTGCTGCTGCTGGAAATTATGGTGGCAATCAGCCAAGGCAACCCGGTCTTATGCCACAGGTAATCAGTACCAGTGCCCAGTTTGCGGGTACCAATGTTCTTGCCTTATTTAGCAATAGCGGTGAAGTGATGCTGGACGGTGCTTACCTGCGCTTGCGTGATCCCTATAACCGTAACAAGGTCGGTCAGGAAGCCAATGCAGCGCTTCTGGTAGGTACGTCTTATAGTGCTCCAGCCAATGCTATAGCTTCTCTGCTAGATTTGGGCTCGAGTCCGTTAAAGTGTGGCTTTGATGATTCTGGTCCTAGGCTGGCACATGGTAGTTACAGCAATCCAAGCTTAGCTGCTGCTGTCAGTACTTACTGTCCCTAGCTAAAGTATCAAAATAAGTCTTAAATCATTGACATTGGTATGGGTAGGGCCGGTTTCAAACAGCGCTCCTGCTCTGGCAAAAAAACTATAGCTGTCATTTGCTACCAGGTAGCTTTTGGCTTCAGCTTTGCTGCACCTGGCAAAAATTTCAGGACCAAAGGTGGCACCAGCATTGTTTTCACTACCATCTATGCCGTCGGTATCGGCGGCAAGGGCGTAAACATCTGCCAGACCATCTAAAGCGATAGCTAAGCCCAGAGCAAATTCACCATTGCGGCCGCCTTTGCCCTTATGTTTGACGGTAACGGTGGTTTCGCCGCCTGAGATAAGCACACAGGGTTTTGAAAAAGGCTGATTATATAGCGCAACCTGTCTGGCGATAGCAGCATGAACCTGCGCTACCTCTCTAGCCTCGCCCTCAACGCTATTACTTAAAATATGCGCTTGTATCCCTTTGCTTTCAAAATAACGTGCAGCGGCCTCGAGGCTTTTTTGACCACTGGCCACCAATATATTTTCAACATTCTGAAAGGCTGGATGGTTAGGCTTTGGGCTTTCAGGGCGTTTGCCATTTACGCCTTCTTCTAAAAGGGATATAACCTTTTGATTATCAAGTTCATAAGCCTTGACGATACCGAGGGCATCTGCAAAGCTTGTAGGGTCAGCTACCGTTGGACCAGAAGCAATGCTCGAGAGATCATCCCCCACCACATCTGACAGAATGAGCGAAACGATTTTTGCCGGGTAAGCCCGCTCTGCCAACCTGCCTCCTTTGACTCTGGAGAGATGTTTGCGCACGGTATTCATTTCTTTAATGTCTGCCCCAGAGTTTAAGAGCTGGGTGGTTAGCTCGGCCTTTTCAGCAAGCGTTAAACCATCGGGAGCGCAAAGTAAGGCAGAGCCACCGCCAGAGATCAGGCAGAGCAAAAGGTCATCTTGACCAAGTTCCTCAAGCATTTCCAAAATACGTTCGGTCGCCTGCTGCCCAGCCTCATCAGGAACCGGGTGAGAAGCTTCAATCACTTCAATCTTCTGAGTTTCTAAGCTATGACCATAGCGAGTAATGACGAGTCCAGACAGTTTGTCCAGGGGGTAGTGCGCTTCTACGGCTTGCGCCATAGCCGCAGCAGCTTTGCCTGCACCCACCACAACGAGGCGACCTTTGGGTAAGGGGGGCAAAAAACTCGCCAGATGCTTTGTTGGATGTGCTGCTTCGACGGCAGCAGCAAAGGCTTCTTTCAAGAGGTTTTCAGGAGTCATAAGGTTTATTATGCCACTGAATGAGGCTTATTAGACCTAATAAGTGTTATTAGTTTTTCCGATAAGTCTTCTGCCATTATTGGCAAAACCCATTAAACTATAGAGAATGGCAGCTTACGACACCAATACCACCAATAGCCTCATCCACCTATACCGGGGTGAGCTTGGGCGCATGGTGAGTTACCGCATACGGCTTGATACCACCACCAATTGGAGCATTGTGACCAATGCTGGGATTACCACTGTAGCCTTAGGGAATACGACCATTCCTCATGCTGTGTTTCTTTATGCCATGTTTTTGACGCTGTTTTTTTTGCAGTTGGAAGCCCGGCGTTTTCGAGTCTTTGAAATATCGCACCAGCGAGTAAGAAAGCTCGAGCACTACTTTTATCAGGACATGATTGGTGAAGCCGGCGACACAAAGTGGCATACTGAAATGTTAAGTAACCTGAAAGCTCCAAAAAGCCCAGTGAGCTGGCTTCATGCGATTGGTTGGCGCATCCGCCGAAATTATCTCTGGCTTTATTCGGGTTTGCTTATTGCCTGGATTATCAAGCTTGATTTTGTCGAAGGTCAGGCGGCGAGTTTTACTGAAGTGGTAACGAGAGCTGGCATAGGCCGCTTACCTGGCTGGATGGTTGTATTGGCAGTAGGTATTTTTTATCTGATTCTGGCTATTTTGGCCCTGGCTGCGGGCGGTCACGAACTGGATGAAGACTAGCTCGCGGCTGCCTCATCTAATCTTTTAAATAGCTCTAGCGTCAGTTCCACCTGAAAGACCTCAGCAATAATCTGCGTCCAGCCGTGCAAAAAGTAAACCCAGCCATTTTCTACCTGAAGATTTTTGGCTGCCTCTTGCGCTTTTGCCTGATGATAAAAGTCAAGCTCGCCGCGGTAATTGAGTTCCCAGACCACGGCTTTTTCAGGAAACTCTGCCCGATCTGAAAGGGGTGAACCTGGACGGTCTTTGCCCATGCCTGTGGCATTAATGATTAAAGACTGAGAGGCTTGGGACTCGAGCAAAGCATCATTCTTTAAGCTATCTTGACTGAGTACATAGTCAAACTCTGTAGCGGGCTCGAGCTTCTTATGAATGCTTTTCAGATGCTTCAGTCGCTCCTCGCTAATGTCTACGATCGTCATCTTTTTTGGTGGCTTCTCTAAACCAGAAAGATACAGACTAATCGCAACTGCTGCCCCTCCTGCGCCAAAACAAAGCACCTGAGCATCCGTTTTGTGCCAGTGATCTTTGCTTATGAATGCCTCGAGCGCCAAACCTGAGGTAATGGGGTCTTTGGCGTGCCCTATGAGCTTGCCTTCTCGTTTTGAAATGCAGGAGACCTCGGCGCAAAGCTTAGCATAAGGGTCAAATGTATCAAACAGATCTTTGCTTGCTTCATACAAATCGAGCTTATGAGTAGTGACAAGTGCGCCCCTAGCCATATCGTTTTCCTTGATGTGCTTAACAATGCGCCTGTAGGTAGCTGCTGGCGCATTTAGTGGAGCGTCATAGCCGACAATCTGGGCACCCAGGCCCATAATCTCTGACCATTTGGGAAAGACCTTCATAATGCTCGAGCTTCCTGTAGTAACACCAATAAAGTAGAGCGTGGGTTTTTCTGGTAGGGCGAGGCTCATAGGTTCCAATCTGCTAAGTCCTCGTAAATGGGTACGAGGGCTTCATAGGCTTTATTAAAAATGGGTAAAAGTTCCTGATATTTTTTGTGAGCTGTGGGGTCTACCTGGGCGCTCGAGCTTACCGGGTTCATTGTCTCGGCTATAGAAAAATCCTGGTAAAGCCCTACACCTACGCCTCCTGCAATGGCTGCGCCCATAGAAGTTGCTTCTTCTAAAATGGCAAGGCACTCAACAGGTACGCCGTAAATGTCAGCCATGAGCTGATTCCAGAGTTTGCCCTTGGCACCACCACCAATGACGCGCATGGCGTCAATGGTTACGCCCTGAGCAGTCATGGTGTCCATGATGACTTTTAGGTTTAGGGTCACACCCTCGAGGACCGCGCGAAAGAGATCAGCTCTGGTATGCCGAATATCGAGACCAACGAAGGCGCCTCTGGCTTTGGGGTTCCAGCGAGGACTGCGCTCGCCTAACAGATAAGGTAAATAAAGCAGACCACTAGCGCCGATTTTTGAACTTTGTGCTTTCTGGTTCATAAGTTCGTAGACACTTATATTTTGCTCCTGGGCTTGCCCTAGTTCCAGGGGTGCCAGTTCTTGCTTTGCCCAGGCATAAGATGCGCCAGCGGCTTGCATGGTGCCGCAGGGACTAAACATGCCAGGGATGAGGTGTGCCCAGGTAAAGGTGCGCTGACTGGGGTCAAAGATGGGCTTTTGGGTTGCCAAAGCAATCCAGCTAGATGAGCCAAGATAGTTATAGGCACGGCCTTCTTTAATGACGCCTGCCCCTGTGGCTGCGCAGCAACCATCGCCGCCGCCTACGACTACGGGGGTTCCTGCTGCTAAACCAACTTCCTCTGCTACGCCAGGTAAAACTTCGCCAACGACGTCAATAGAGCGTTTTAAGTCTGGGAGTTTGTTAGCAGCTAATTCGCTGGCTTCCAGAATTTCTTCTGACCATGTGTTGCGCTCGAGCGCGTAAAGATTCATACCTGACGCGTCTGAGTAGTCAGTCACGAAGTTGCCTGTTAAGCGTGCGACCATGGCATCTTTAGCATGTACAAATTTATGGGTAGCATCGTAAATATCTTTCTGGTGCTCCCGAATCCAAAGAATTTTTGCCAGAGAATAAGAAGCGCTAAGTCGGTGCCCACTGATTTTATAAACCTCATCGGCAGAGATGCGCTTGCCTAGCCAGCTGGCCTCATTGGTGGCCCGAACATCGGCCCAGATAATGGCGTTACGCAAGGGTTTAGCAGCTTTGCTGAGCGGCACGCAGCCCATCATCTGTCCACTAAAGACGATACAGGCAATATCTGATTTTGGGGTTTTGCTTTGTTCTAAAAGTTGCCTGGTTGATTTGCAGATAGCCTGCCACCAGTCCTCAGGATTTTGCTCAGCCCAGCCTGCGTGCTCAAAAAAGGTGCCGTACTCACTCAGGCTACTGGCAATGAGCTTGCCTTCGTCATCATAAAGGGAAGCTTTGTTTCCAGTGGTGCCCAGATCATGGGCAAGAATGTAACGTTTCATGCTTGGTCCCAAGTATATACCAGCTGACATTGGCGACTTGCCTACTAAACTTGTCCCTCTCATCTGTTAGCTTTAAGTATGCCTACTATTGCCATTGGTCTTGAAAAAGCTATTGTGAGTTCTGACATTCTTAAGCAAATCGAGACGCTCTGTCCAGACTACAGGATACTGGTTAGTCGTGACAGGGCCGACTTTGAAAAGCATTTTGAAGATATAGAAATTGCCGCTGCCAATATGCTGAGACCGATGCTTCATGAGATGCCAAAGCTGCGCTGGTTTCAGCAGTGGGGTGCAGGTGCGGACTGGCTGCAAACCGACCAGAACATGCGTGAGAATGATGTCATCCTTACCAATGCTTCGGGTGTTCACCCGGTACAAATCAGTGAGCATGTTTTTGCTATGTTGCTGGCGTTTGCCCGGCAGTTACCCAAAAGCCTTAAAGCGCAAAGTGAGCACGAATGGATAAAATTCAGCCATGATGAGGTTTTTGAATTAGCAGATAAAACGATGCTCATTATGGGTGTGGGGGCGATTGGTGAACGCATCGTCAACCTTGCCAATGCTTTTGGTATGCAAGTCATTGGCATGAAACGGCATCCTGAAAAAATGGAAGGCGTTACTAAAATGGTGGGGCCAGAAGCCTTGCATGAGGTTTTGCCTGAGGCGGATGTGGTGGTCTTGACGATTCCGTATACGCAAGAGACTAAAAATTTTATAGGTAAGAAGGAGCTCGAGCTTATGAAAGACTCAGCTTGTCTTATCAACATAGGCCGAGGTGGCACCATTGACGAGGCAGCACTCTTAGCCGCTTTAAATCAAGGGAAATTCCGTGGCGTAGGCTTAGATGTATTTGAAGAAGAGCCTTTACCAGAGTCTTCTGCCTTCTGGGAGCAAGAGAGAGTGATGATTACTCCCCATTACTCAGGGCTTAGTCCACGCTATCATGAGCGAGCATTTGAGATTTTTCTGGAAAATTTGCGGCGTTATAGCGCAGGGGAAGCGTTAATAAATGTTGTAGATAAGCAATTAGGTTACTAATTGCGATTTGCTATACTTTGGCTATGCCAAGGGCCAGTGATGCTAAGCGTATGACCGTTGAAGAATATTTAAAATTTGAAGAAACCGCTCAGATAAAACATGAATTTGTAGATGGTTTTGTCTTTGCCATGGCTGGGGCAAGTGAAGAGCATAATCTGATTACTGGAAATGTTTTTGCTTTGGCTCGAGCTGCCGCCCGAACAAAGGCATGTCGGGCTTATGTCAATGACATGAGGTTAAATATCGAAGATAATTATTACTATCCTGATGTTTTTGTAACTTGCCAGTCCGATGAAAATGGCAAAGATATCAAATCGCAAGCTTGTCTAATAGTTGAAGTTCTGTCAAAAAGCACCAGCGACATTGACCGTGGTGAAAAGCTCTATCAGTACCGTAAACTTTCCAGCCTAAAAGCTTACGTCCTGATTTCACAGGATAAGCGTTTTATAGAAATTTACCGGAGTCAGCAAGATGGCAGCTGGCGTTACGAGACCCTTGAGGAAGGCACTTTTACGTTGCCTTGCCTTGATTTAAGCCTTAAGCTTGACGATGTTTACGAAGATGTAAGTTTGTCTTAAGCTCTGTACTTTGGGTTTTCTACCAGCTCGGTTTTTCCGTTATTTTCAACCAAAATAGAAGCAAAACCTTTTTCTGCAATGCTGCCGTAGTCATAACCAGCGTCTGCCGGGTAAACCGCTAAAAAGACAAAGACATCCTTGCCAGTATTGACGGTTCTATGACCCCAGTAAGGTGGCACGTAAGCCCCTGCACCCGCAGTCATGTGCTGGGCATTTACCTCACCTTCGGGTGTTTGCATAAGCAGGTAGCCCTCACCCTTGATACAGTAATAAAGTTCTGCCCTATCACCTTTGGCGTGGTAGTGACCTTTGGTAAAAAAGTACTCGTTGCCGACTTTGCCTGGGTAGATGAGGGTGGTTGAGTAACCTAACTGGCCTTCTTGAAAGTCTCCATCATAGGCTAAATACACTTCGTAAATTAAGGGATTGTCTTTAAGTAGTGAGGTTTCAGCTTCGCTATCGCTGAAAAGCCCTTTCAGATCAGAGAGGTGTCTGGTTTGAATGAGTGCGGGGTCTTTAAATTTGCCACTGTCAAGCTCGAGCCACTTGGTGAAAGGTGCCTTGTACGTCATGCGTTCTCCTTAAAAATATCTTTGAAATCAGTAAAATAAATTCTGGAGGCAATCATTGGTAACCGCTACTGCTTTCAAGAACTGAGACTAGCTCAGTTCTTTCACAAAGCTTCATAAATTTCAGGATTGACCAAATTAGGGCAGGGTTTGCCGCTTAAAACATCAACAAGGTTTTGTGCTACCAGCATACTGACATTGGCGGCGGCTTCTCTGGTGTTCGCACCGATATGCGGGGTGGCAATAAAATTGTCTAGCTGTAATAAAGGGTTATCAAGCGGTGGTTCGCTGGCAAAGGCGTCCATGGCTGCACCACCTAAGTGACCACTTACCAGCACGTCATATAGGGCAGTTTCATCAATGATGGCACCCCTTGCTGTATTGATCAGATAAGCTCCCTGTTTCATCTGGGCGAGCCGCGCTTTGTTTAGCAAATTACGAGTTTCATGGGTCAGGGCACAGTGCAAAGAAACGATGTCTGAGCGGTTTAAGAGCTCATCTAGAGTTACAAGCTCAACGCTGTCTGTAGTTTTTTCATAAGGGTCAAAAGCAATGACCTTCATGCCTAAGGCAGTTGCTTTTTCTGCTAACTGCTTACCGATTATGCCAAAGCCAATCAGACCAAGGGTTTTGCCCCCCAGTTCCCAGCCTCTGGGGCGAGGCCACTCATTCTTTTTCGCAGCGCTACCGCTTAAAACAAGACTCCTTGCAAGGGCAAACATAAGCCCAAGGGCAAGTTCGACAACAGAAGAAGCATTGCCCCCTACTGCTCTTGCCACAATGATGCCTTTTGCTGAGGCTGCTGCAACATCAACATTGTCAAAGCCAACGCCAAAACGGGAAATAATCTTGAGCTTGTCAGCTTTGTCCAGTGCTTTAGCACTGCAATCATCCAGCCCCAAAATAAGCCCATCTATGCCCGGTAATAGTGCGCCCAGCGTTTCAGCGTCCATGCTGTGCTCGGGAGCTTTGAAAATGCACTCATAGCCCTCTCGCTCTAAAAGTTCATAGTGTGGCCCTGACGCACTAAACGCCCTTGCCGTTATCAAAATCCGTTTTGTCATGCTTAACTCCTAGTGGCGACATCATAGCGTTTGAGAGCAAAAAGTAGAAAGTGAATACAGAATAATTTAGGAGTAATGTTCTTACTAAGGAACGCCACAATCTTTTACCAGGTACTGGGTACTCTTTACTCTCTGGGACAGTCATACTATTTCTAAGCCAGCATTTTGCGTTAGCATAAAGAGAAAACTGGAGGCATGATGGATTACCGTATTGAAAAGGATACGCTGGGTGAGGTTAAGGTTCCTAGCGAAAAGTACTGGGGGGCGCAGACTCAGCGCTCGATTGAAAACTTTAAAATCGGTGGGCAGCGCATGCCTATTGAGATTATTCGGGCTTTTGCTTACCTGAAAAAGGCGGCTGCACTGGTCAATACCGAGCTGACGAATTTTCCCAAAGAAAAAGCTGAGATGATTGCTAAAGTCTGCGATGAAATCTTAGAGGGAAAACTCGATGACCAGTTTCCTTTAGTGGTTTGGCAAACAGGTTCAGGTACCCAGTCCAACATGAATGTCAATGAGGTTATCAGCAATCGCGCCACCGAGCTTATGGGTGGCAAGTTGGGTTCAAAAGAGTTTATGAACCCCAATGATGATGTCAATAAATCTCAATCATCCAATGACACCTTTCCCACGGCGATGCACATTGCTGGTTATACCAGTATCGTTAAAGAAATGCTGCCAAAGGTTAAGCAACTTCATGATACCTTGCAGGCCAAAGCAGATGCCTTTGCCAGTGTGGTCAAAATAGGTCGCACGCACCTGATGGACGCGACGCCCTTAACTCTGGGTCAAGAACTATCCGGTTATGCTGCGCAGCTTCGTAAGAGTATAGAAGCGATTGAACATTCTTTGCCGCATCTGGCAGAACTTGCTCTGGGCGGTACTGCCGTTGGTACAGGACTCAATACCCCTAAGGGCTACTCAGAAAAAGTTGCCGCAAAAATTGCTGAACTTACGGGTCTTCCCTTTGTTACTGCCAACAATAAATTTGAAGCCTTAAGCGCCCATGACGCTGTGGTAGAAGCGCATGGTGCCTTAAAACGATTGGCGGTCAGCCTGATGCATATTGCAAATAATGTGCGTCTTTTGGCGTCAGGGCCACGTTGCGGAATTGGTGAGATTATCATTCCTGAAAATGAACCGGGTTCTTCGATTATGCCGGGCAAAGTAAACCCTACGCAGGCGGAAGCTATGACCATGGTGTGTGCGCAGGTTTTAGGCAATGATGTAGCGGTGAGTGTGGCAGGTACGCACGGGCATTTTCAGCTAAATGTCTTTAAACCTGTCATGATTTACAACTTGCTTATGTCGGCACGTTTACTGGGCGATGCCTGCGAATCGTTTAATGACCATCTGGCGGTAGGCATTGAACCCAATCAGGCAAGAATCAAAGAGCAGCTTGACAAATCTCTTATGCTGGTTACTGCGTTAAATACGCATATTGGTTACTACAAAGCTGCGGAAATTGCGCAAAAGGCTCATGCCAATAACAGCACCCTAAAAGAAACAGCGGTTGCCCTTGGTTACCTGACTGCTGAAGAGTTTGACAAGATTGTGGTGCCAGAAAAGATGGTGGGTTAGCTTAAAGGGCAAGTAAAAAGCCCCTGAAAATCTCAGGGGCTTTAGTCATTTTAGAGAGGGTTAATGGGGCTCGAGCTTATCGATGCCGTAAACGACAATGTTCCTGCGGGTTTGCTGGGCCTGAGTTAAGGCATCTAGCGATTGACTCAAAAGTTTGTCGCTGTTGGTGCCACCATCGCCAAAGGCAATGCCAATGTGGGCACTTACATTAAGATGGGTTTCGCCCACCTGACACTCCGCCTCCAAAAATTTCAGACAGCGCTGGGCAAAGTCGTGAGCATTCTGGGTAACCTGTAAGTTGTCTAGGACAATCACAAAAGCATCTTCAGCAAGTCTGGCGACAATGTCACCATCACGCGTGTTGGCTCTAAACTTGCGAGCAAGATTGATAATAAAGCTATCCCCAATGGCCTGACCAAACAAATTAGTAATGCTGCTTAGGCTTTCAATTTGAATATACAAGAGGGCAAAGGAATGACCGGGATCATTTTTGCTCGTATGGATGACATCTTCCAGATAGGTTTTTAAATAGCTTTTATCTGCCAGACCCGTAAGTGAGTCAGAAGATTGGCCACTATAAAGGGGGCTGCGCTTGAGATCAATGGGGTAGGCCTCGAGCAAAATCGCTGCCGGGGTATGAAAGACATTCAGGATAGGTGCGAAACTGAGGTGATACGGTTTGGGCAAGCTGCCTTGTGGACCAATATCCAAGTCGCGTTCCATCAGATGACCTTCACTGGCTTGTTTAAAAAGTTCCTGAATTAGCACACCCTGTTCAGGTCGCCACCAGGGAGCATTCCAGATGCGTTTGCCCAGAAGCTGTTTGTGGTGCTCTTCGCCAATTAGCTTTAAGGCTTTGGTGTTTGCGGCAAGAATTCGACCTTCTAAATTGATAATGCACTGAACCTGTCCGCTTTGCTCAAAAGCAAGTTTAAATGCATTACCAAGACCTGAGAAAGTGCCCCCAATAGCTTGTTGCGACGATTCAAGATTTTTGTTTTGCGCTGGCGATTTCATGGTCACCTTTCTGGCAGGAGTGCTAAGTGGCTTAACTTTAGAGCTAAATGCAGTTGTATAAAGGGAAAAATTAAATAAAACGCTCATAAATGTGAATTCTTTTATACAAATCTGGCTTTACAGCGGGCTTAATTGTTCTCTGGTTTACACTCGAGCCCACCCAAAGTCGTGCTTGCAGGCTTGAAGAGTCTGCTAAGCTAGGCTTCACTTCTATGAATGTAAGGATTTTAAAACCAAGGGTGCTGGGAAAATTGAAATTAACGAACTATTTGAGATTCTTTACAATAGGCTTAGTTAGTCTGATGTTACTGGTAGCTTGTAATCCACTGGCACCTTTGTCAGCAAAACTCAAAACGCAAAAACAAGCCTGGCAAGCTGAAGCAATTGGTAGTTATGAGCTCGAGTTACAGCGCATCTGTTTTTGTGGACCCGAGCTAACTGAAGTTGTCAAACTTACGGTGAGCGCGGGTGAAATTGGCGCTGTGGTTTACCGTGATACAGGTGAAGCAGTAGCCGAGGTAAACAGACAATATTTTCCAGATATTGATGGTCTTTTTGGGGTGCTCGAGGACGCCATTGTCAGGGGTGCGCATAGCATTGAAGTGAGCTGGGATGAAAACGATGCGTTTCCAAAAGAAATAAGCATTGACTATGTTGAAAATGCCGCCGATGAAGAGCTGGGCTTTAACGTACTTTCTTTTTCGCCTAAACCTTAACAGCAGGGTCTGATATAGCATTGAATTTTACTGACTTAACCTTCTTTCTCCAATCAACTAAGTATTTATTAAGCAGGGGTACCAGAATATATAGAATCTACAGCAGTTAGTGTTTTGGTGTCCCTCACAGTAAAAAGAACAGATAATCATCAAAGGATGGCGTAAAACGCTCACATTTGCCTGACAGGCATTTTAAGCGTGGAAAATTATACGTACTGTGCCATTTGAGAGGCATATGATACCCAAGACGAAGCCTTCGGAGGCAATGAAATCTGTCTTTATTAAAGGCCATAGGCCTTTTGGGCGCTGAAAGCAGATGGAGCCAGTAGCGCAACCGACCGCAGGGCAATTGGAAGGGTTCGCGTAAGCAAAATCAAACAAAGGAGCCTTATCCATGCCCAATACTCCCAATTCACTCACTCATTTTAAGAAACGATTATGACTATTACTCTTTACCGCTGTTACTGGCCCAGTGTTTACAAGTATTTGAAGCCCCTCGAGCTTGAAAAAAGTGTGGAGGAAACCTTTGGCTATGTACTTAGTCTGAATTTGCCTAAAAATCATGTCAATGTCATTAGTAGAATGTTACCCGTAGGCGCTGTTATAGAAATTGTTGACCAGGATCAAAACAAACAAGGCCCTGAACTAGACGAGATCTTGCGCACCTATGGTCTTGGTGACGACTGAGCAAGACAGGATAGTTAAATGGTATGAACTCTGGTGATGAACCAGAGTTTTTATTTTGGGGTGATGGAAGGTAATTACTACCCTAGCGATTTTCGTGCTGATTAAAAACATATTAGGGTGAGAACGAAAGCTGCTCAGATCCTGATCTTTGAATGAAATGAGGGTTAATTGGCCTTAGCTCTATCCAATTAAAATTTTAGGTGGTGGTATTCTTCTGACGGATAACCCGATTGCCTCTCTGTATTGAAAGCTCTTTCAAAACAGCATTTCTCACTGTGCTTCTTGCATCCTATCTGTCTGCTCTATACCCCTGCCAAATTTTAAGACTTTTAGCTGTGATTTTTTCGTGAGAGTCCTGTAAGAATCTTGTGAGGGGCCACCTTCTATAGTAAAGGGCAAGAAAACGTCCCAGAGGCGAAGACATCTGTTCTGTAATAGTGGGCGCTTGGAGCAGATTGAGCTAGTAGCGCAACCGACTGAGGAGAACTTAATCCTCGGACTAAGGAGTTAACAATGTCAATCCGCTGTGCAAACCTCTTAACCCTAACCGAGGTCACCCTATGATTGCTGAAATTACGCTGTACCGCTGTTATTGGCCACAAGTCTTTCATTATCTAAAAAACTTTGAGATTAGCAACTTTAAGTCAGAAGCCTTTGGCATGCTTATGACCCTGGATATTGCGCCTGAATTGGCTCGCCGCATTGCTGCTATGTTACCGATTGGTGCCGTGGTTGATCTGGTGGAACTAAGTTCAACCGACCCCATGGAAATGCACGAGATTGATGATTTACTGCTAGCTACGTCCTCGAGTCAAAGCCTTAAATCTGATAAAAACTAAAGCTCTAATACGGGATAAGCATAGCCACCTGAACGGGTGGCTTTTTTGTCTTAGAGCAGACGGGAATGAGTGAGCTGAGAGTAATACCTTGGAGGGCTCGAGC
>JAGQHN010000160.1 GCA_020431825.1 Trueperaceae bacterium
GAGCTTAGCATCTCAGATGCTTTTAGCTTTTCTTACCTGTGCTTCAGGACTGTTTACTCGGGTTGGTTTGCAGGATTGCAACCATGGAGCTACTTAGTTTTACCAGGATTGTAGTTCTTACAATCAGTAGACACTATGTTTCAACGCATATTTAGAAAAACAAAGGCGGACTCGAGCCTCGAGCAACTTCCTCCCTCTGCCTTGAAATCCTGTCTTGCAGCTAGACCCTGCACATTTCATGATGACTGGGCAAGCTACTCATATCTTGCTCTTGACTTTGAAACGACCGGGCTAAATGCAAAAAGAGATCAGCTCTTGAGTATGGGCTATGTAGTCCTTAAGGAGGGGCGGATTTTGCTTGGAACAGGCCGCCATACTGTTATAAAAGGTGACGAACAGGTTGGCCAAAGTGCCACGCTGCACCACATAACCGACGACAGTCGGTCGCTTGGTCTGACCCTTGACACTGCCCTCGAGCAGCTCTTTACTCAGCTCCACGGCGCGGTACTCATAACGCATTACAGTCACCTGGAACTAAGCTTTTTGAAACAGCTTGTCCGCACAAGGTATGGCAGCGAATTCAGCTACCCGGTGATCGACACCCTTAAGCTTCAGCAGCGAATCCTGCGAAACTACCCCTCAGAAAATAAAGAAGGTAGTTTACGTTTGGACCAGGCTCGAGCTTTTCACCACCTTCCGAGATACCGCGCACATAATGCACTTACAGATGCACAGGCATGTGCCGAACTTTTTTTAGCGCAGATGACGCATCTGGCACCAAATGGCATCCAACTATCACACCTTTTAGCGCGGACTTAGCGTAAACTTATAGCTCAAATGGCTCTTAAACCGCCTGTCTCCGGTCAGCTACAGATTCCTGTCAATCTAAACCGCCGTGATTTTTCCTATTACAACTGGGTTATTGCTCTGGAAAGGCCCATTTTGCCCTTTTTCATCTATACCTTTACTCTGCTCATTCTGGCTGATCTTTTTAAAATCTGGCCCGATGCCAGACTCTATGCTTTTGCCGTTTTGATCCCTGCCGTAGCCTATTTGCTTTTTGTCTGGCTTAGCACGAAAAGTTTATGGCAGAAAATCAAAGCCTTGCAGGAACCCAGTACTTATTATTTTTTAGCAGATGGCTACCAGGTGGTAAGAAAAAAAGACAGGGCTAACATCTCTTATGATCAGATTAAACAGGTGCTCGAGTCTCGTAAGGGCATTTATCTAATCAGGCAGGATGGCACCGCCGATATCCTGCCCAAAGGCACCGCCTCAAAAGAAGCTCTGAGTCCGTTTTTTGATAAGAAGCTCTGGCGAAGCTCGAGCTTTCTATAAATAGGCTTAGATAGAAAAATAGACTTAGATAAAACAACCCCCCATCTCATTTTTCTTAGCGCTTTGGCCCTAAAATCCTGTTGTATTTCCAACAAGACGTGTACCCTTTACTGATCTCATAAGTTTCAATGCACAATAGTATTCTCAGAGTGACCAGCGATAAGCATTACAGGAATTCGGATACTGGCAGGTTCAAGTTCCGATGCCAGCAGGTTTAAGTTCCGATACGAGCATGTTCAAGAGTGCAGTACTTATTGGAAAGGTTAGCAAAATCAAAGTTATGGCTGCCACTGGACTGTGTAAGCAAAGTAGCCACTCCGCCTCGCCTTAACCCTTAGACTTAGGCGGTATGTCACAAAAGTCTCTACATGAACAAAGAGAGCAGCGTCTAAAGAACCTTGAGAGCCTGGTTGAGCGAGGCTTTGAACCCTTTCCTTATAGCTTTAAACCAAGCCACTACTCGAGCGAACTTCATGAAAAATACGGCTCTGCGCAAGCAGGCGATGAGTTTGCCGAAGAACTAACCGTTGCTGGTCGCGTCATGCTCCTGCGGATGATGGGAAAAGTCACCTTTGCTACTTTGCAAGATCAGGAAGGCAGTATTCAGGCTTATTTTCAAAAGGATGAGCTTGAAACCTATAACGCTTTAAAGAAAATTGACTTGGGAGACTGGCTCGAGGTCACAGGTAGTTTGTTTGTCACCAAAACTGGCGAACTGACAGTGAAAGCTACGAGTTTTCGGCCCTTGATAAAAAGCCTGCGTCCTTTACCTGATAAGTTTCATGGCCTAAGCGATAAAGAGCAGCGCTACCGGCAGCGCTACCTTGACCTGATGGTCAACCCTGAGGTCAGACGGGCGTTTACCCTCCGGTCAAAAGCCGTAAGTGCCATCAGGCGTTACCTGGATGACTTAGGTTTTTTAGAGGTTGAAACCCCTGTATTACAGAGTGTGCCCGGTGGTGCTGAAGCGAGACCCTTTTTGACCCACCATAATGCGCTTGACTTTGATTTTCACTTGCGGATATCCCTCGAGCTTTACCTGAAACGGCTCATAGTCGGTGGTTTTGACGCCGTTTATGAAATCGGCAGAAATTTCCGCAATGAGGGAATTAGCTTTAAGCACAATCCTGAGTACACCATGCTCGAGCTTTACTGGGTCGGCAAAGATTATAGTGACATTTTAGAGCTGGTTGAAAACATGTACAGCAGCATTATTGAAAAGCTGACGGGCAGCATGAAAATAACATATCAGGGTCAGGAACTGGACTTTAGCCCTCCCTGGAACCGCATCGACTATACCGGGGAGCTTGCCAAGCGCGCAGGTATCGACTTTGACATCCTGGATGAAGAAAAGTTACGCGCCTGGACTGCCGAACATTATCCAGCTAAAGCTGAAGATGCCGAACCTCTGGCACAGCAGCCCTTTAACAACATTATCAATAAGCTTTACGACATTTATGTAGAGAAATCGCTTGTGCAACCCACCTTCGTCATGGATCATCCTCAGGCCATAAGCCCGCTGGCAAAAAAGCACAGAAGTCGCCCGGGGTTAACAGAGCGCTTCGAGCCGGTGTGTGTTGGTATGGAACTTGGAAATGCCTTTAGCGAGTTAAACGATGCCATCGATCAGCGCGCCCGCTTTGAGCTACAGCAACAACTTAGAGAGCTGGGCGATGACGAGCAACCCGAAATTGATGAAGATTTCATAATGGCGCTCGAGTACGGTATGCCTCCTACCGGAGGTCTTGGTCTGGGTATTGACCGCTTTGCCATGCTCCTTGCCGATGTTCCCAGCATTCGCGATGTCATTCTTTTCCCACTTCTAAGGCCCGAATAAGCCATGAAAACAAGCTGGGAAACCACCAATTTACTGTTAAAACCTGCGACTCAGGGTGTGATTAGCGATATTGTTGAGATAGAAAAACGGCTCAAATCTGAGGGCTTTTTTGGCGGCGACAGTGAAGATAAGCACCTCACCTATCTGGATAATCCCGATGTGGCTTACTGGATCATTACCACCAAGCGCAATCAGCTTATTGGCTATATCATCTTACAGGGGCTAAGAAAAACTGCCCGGCACGGCTCGGTAGAACTTAAGCGAATGGCTCTAACCGAAACCAATCAGGGCTTTGGGGGTGAGGTCATGGACATGATTAAAAAAATTGTCTTTGACCATTTTGAAGCTCACCGTCTCTGGCTAGACGTCTACGCCCACAATGAGCGCGCGGTTCATGTCTATAAACGCTCAGGTTTTACTGTCGAAGGCACGTTGCGCGAGTGTATCCGCGAAAATGACGAGTTCATTTCACTTGTCATCATGTCCATCTTGGAAGCGGAGTACCGTGCCAGTCTGGAGAGCCAATGATTGGCATCATCGGCGCCATGGAAGAAGAGCTTGCTCAACTTTTAGAGAGGCTCGAGCAAGCTGAAACCCTGCTACGGGGGCCTTTTAGGCTTCATAAGGGACAGCTCGTAAAGCAAAGCGTTATGGTCGCCCAGTGCGGCATCAGTAAAGTCAATGCAGCCGCCCTGACGCAAATCATGATTACTGAGGGGGTAACTAAGATTATATTCACTGGCGTGGCTGGTGGGCTTGATGAACGTTTAAAAGTAGGAGACATTGTTATCAGTAGTGACTGCATGCAGTTTGATGTTGACGTGACTGCGCTTGGTTACAAGCTTGGAGAAGTGCCAGGCGAACCCTTAAGCTGGCAAGCCGATGCCGACTTAAAGGCGCTAGCCCTCGAGGCTGCCAAAGTACTTCCTGTTCAGGTCATCGAGGGGCGCATCATTTCGGGCGATCAGTTCATTGCTGACCCAGTCAGGGCAAAGTATTTGAGAGAAACGTTTAGAGCTGCCTGCAATGAAATGGAGGGAGCCGCTGTCGCACAAATTTGTGCCAAATGGCAACGTCCCTTTGTCATCATAAGGAGTATCAGTGACACCGCCGATCACAGCGCTGAGCTTGATTTTCGCGCCTTCACCGTGGTTGCCGCCAACCGTGCCAAGGAGCTCGTTCTGGCTATGTTATCCTTAATGGACAATTAAACCTATAAGTCGAGGAGCAAGATGGAACAGATAACGTCAGAAAGCTCTTCCTTGTTTGAGCTGGAAAAGCAGACACTGAACGCTAAAGAAGCAGAGGAACTCGAGCATCTCTTGGCCAAGGCGAAAACACAACTGAACAGCGAGTTAAACGCTATGTTAAGAAATAGTGCCGCGTGGCATAAACCTATCCTGAAATTTCTCCACAGCTTAAAAGCTAAAAAACGCCTGGCTACCATCAGGAGAACCTACTTAAAAAATAGGGACTTTCCAAAACCTTCAGAGCAAAGTCTTTGGTGACGATAGAGCATCTGACACATAATCGGGAAAAAATCAATCTTTACCACTGCCCAGTTCCTTTGCTACATTAGAACCAATGCTTAACCCCAATTGCTGCAGAAAGACCCCAATCGTCAAATGAAACAACAAGGCATCCTCTTCGTCATGACAGGCGCGTCAGGTGTTGGTAAAGACACCATAAGACATGCAGCCCTACCCGATATTGAAAACTTATTTTTCTCGATTTCTGCAACAACCAGGACCAAACGTGAAGGTGAAGTCCACGGTAAGCAATATTATTTTCATAGCAAAGAAGATTTTGAAGAGATGCTTGCCAATGATGGCTTACTCGAGCATGCTGAGTATGTAGGTGACTATTACGGGACACCCAGCAAACCCGTTTTAGAAGCTCTTGCCCGCGGTCAAGATGTCCTTTTGGAACTCGAGCTGGTAGGGGCTAGAAAAGTCAAAGAGAAAATGCCTGAAGCCATTATGATTTTTATTGCCCCACCTACCCTGAGTGAACTCGAGCGCCGCTTAAGGTCAAGAGGAACCGATTCAGAGGAAAAAATCCAGAAGCGTTTGAGCCGCGCCCGCGAAGAAATAAAAGCCGTAAAAGAGTTCAATTATGTGGTGGTCAATGACCTCTTAACCCGGGCAGTTCGTGATTTTAAGAGCATCATCTATGCTGAGCGGGTCAAATCAAAATATATAGAGCCACAAGATATTGCTCGTTTCCTAAAAGAGCTTTAGAGCTTAAGGTTTCAAGTCTTGTAGTTTTTCCAAGGCTATGTCTGGAGATAATTCTTCTTTTTCACCTGTGCGACGGTGTTTTAGTTCAATGATGCCTTTTTCGAGCCCACGCATTCCTAGAACAATCTGATAAGGCATGCCTAGCAAATCGGCATCTTTAAATTTCACACCAGGGTTTTCCTCGCGGTCATCAAACAATACTCGGAACCCAGCTTCTGCTAAACGCCCAAAAAGATGAAGGGCAGCTTTATCGGGTTCATCCGAATTTTTATCTTTAAGAACAAGCAAACTTAGATCATAAGGAGCAATCTCTTGAGGCCAGCAGATTCCCTTGTCATCATGGTGCTCTTCTACAATGGATGCTAGTAGCCTTCCTATCCCTATGCCATAACTTCCCATATAGATTGCATGCTTTTTTCCTGATTTATCAAGAAAATGAGCACCCACTGCCTCGGAGTATTCGGTTCCCAGATCAAAAATATTGCCTACTTCAATGCCCCGTGCTTCCGTCAGAAGGCTGGAACACTGGATGCAAGCATCTCCCTGTTTTGCAGCAGCAATATCTGTAACCCTATCGGCAGAATAATCTCTAAGATAGTTAGTATTCAGCAGATGATAGTCTGACCGATTTGCGCCTGCGACCAGATTGCTGCTCCATGCTACGGCGTCATCAACAATGACCAGAACTCTGTCGCGCTTAATGCCTATAGGCGATGCGTACCCAGGTTCTGCGCCAATCGCCTTAATTTCTGCCAGGTTTGCTGACCTCAGCGATTTTGCTCCGGCGGCCCTTGCCAGTTTGCTTTCATTAACTTCCATATCTCCTCGCACCACCGCAAATATAAGGGTTTCTTGCTCTGCCCTATTGGCAACCATAAAAACTGCCTTGGCAGTTTGTTCCTTGGGCACATGCAAAAACTCAGCCAGGTCGTCAATGGTAGTTATATTGGGCGTGTAAACTTCTTCAATAGCTTTTTGCTCCGCGCTGTAGCAGCTTTTCTTAAACTGGGCTACCTGCCGATTGGCTTTGTAACCGCAGTGCTTGCAGAGGATAAGCGTATCTTCGCCAATAGGGGTTAGATACATAAATTCATGCGCTGCCGAACCGCCCATAATGCCAGTATCGCTCTCAACAGGAATGACCTCGAGTTCACAGCGCCGAAAAATCTGTTCGTAAGCCCCGTACATTTTCCAGTAAAAAGCTTTAAAGTCATCTTGCGACTGATGAAAGGAATAGGCATCTTTCATGGTAAATTCACGAGCACGAATCAGGCCAGCTCTGGGTCTTGGCTCATCCCGAAATTTGGTCTGAAACTGAAACACTGCCAGGGGCAAATGTTTGTAGCTCGAGATAAACTGTGCCGCAAGCTGTGTAACCACCTCTTCATGGGTCATCGCTAGGCAGTAATCTCTGCCTTGACGATCTTGAAAACGGAGCAACTCCTGATCAACGCTTTCCCAGCGACCTGACATCTGCCAGATTTCAGCAGGATGAACGATTGGCATGCTTAGCTCCTGAACGCCAAGATACTCCATTTCTTCACCAATGAGGAGCTCGAGCCTCTTTATGACCTGAAATCCAAGGGGTAACAGCGAAAAAATGCCCGCACCAAGCTGCCGAACATAACCAGCACGCTGCAGAAGCTGGGCACTCACCGTTTCTATATGGGTTGGCAGTTCTCGCTGAGTTTTGCTCAGAAGTTGTGACATTCGCATTCCTGCTTCTCGTTTCATAGCTACCTCCTAAAGAAAAACCCCGTTAAGCAGTGCTTAACGGGGTTCAAACGCCAAAATGACTAACGCTACAGATAACCCCTGATTCCTGGCGGCTTAACTGTAGCGTTAAAGGCTTTCATATGATGGCAGTATAAACAGCTCGCTGGTTTAAGTCAATAAACTCAGGCAACCTTGTCAGACCCCAGGGCCTCGATAAAGAGGGGCAGCTTGTCCCTTAAAGGATCCAGCTCTGAACGTAGTCTGGTGAACACTTCGGCATCTAGATAGGCGGCTGATGCCTGTATTAAACCAAGGTAATAGGCCGATAGGAGCTCCTTTTCTTCGCCAGAAAGACGGTTTAGCTCTCGTTCACTGAGCAAGTTCTGCAAAAACTGCTTGCGTGATTCAAGAGCCTCACACCCTCCCTGTTCAATAACGGCACTTAAGAGACGCATGGTTTCGCCAGGATTATGCCAAAATCCAAAATTAAGCTCTTCGGTTAACTTATCTACCCGTTTCATATGGTCACGGTAATCTGCCTGAGCCAATAACTCTTTGGCAAGTTTTTGACGCTCGAGTCGCTTCTGGGCATACTCGGACAAACTGAGTGGTCGTCCTGCAGGACTGAGCCTTCCTCCCACCAGACTGCGCAAACGATAAGCTAAGAGATAATCCTGAAACTCGAGTAGGGCTTCCACAATTTATTGTAAGCAGTCGTCTTGTAGCTAAGCGAAATGAAGATTACGCTCTCATGGTAAAAGCACGTTATAGTGAGCAAAACGTCATCTTTTCTGGAGGAAATATGCCGGTACAAAAGAGCAAAACGGTTGGTATGGTTCTTGCTGGTGGTAAAGGCACACGCCTACACCCTTTGACCTGGAAACGAACCAAACCAGCGGTTCCCTTTGCCGCCAAATATCGCATCATCGACTTTGCCTTAAACAACATGATTAATTCAGGCATTTACGGCATGTATGTACTAACACAGTTCAAAGCCCAATCTCTTACAGAACACATCCAGAGAAACTGGCGCTTTGGCAGCTTTTTGAGTGACTATTTCATAACCCTGGCACCTGCACAAATGTACCTCTACGAAGAACTTGGTGCCGAGTGGTACCGCGGTACAGCCGATGCTATCTATCAGAACATTCATCTTATTGACAATAATGATGCAGACTATATTGCTATTTTTAGCGGCGATCATATCTATAAGATGGACATCAGTCATATGATCGATCAGCATATTGAAAGCGAAGCAGCGGTTACCATTGCTGCTTACCCTACAACCACTGAAGAGGGTAGCCGATTTGGCATAATGCAGGTTGATAAAAGCTTTCAGATTACTGATTTTCAGGAAAAACCCAAAGCACCAAAAGAAATTCCAGGGCGACCAGGTTACTGCCTAGCTTCTATGGGAAATTACATTTTTTCCAAGAATGCCCTCTTTGAACTCCTGAATAAAGATGCCAACAACAAAGATTCCGAGCATGACTTTGGTAAAGATGTCTTGCCACTTGCCCTGAATGACGGCTATAAATTGATGGCCTATGATTTCGCTGAAAACCCGCTCCCGGGTCAAACCGGACCCAATACCTATTGGCGCGATGTGGGAACCATCGATAGCTACTGGGAAGCAAGCATGGATCTGGTACATGTCACGCCAGAATTTGACCTGTTTAATGAAGAGTGGCCCCTCAGAACGTCCTCAGAGTTTTCCCCTCCAGCGAAACTGGTACACGAGGAAGAAACACGCCGTGGACAGGCGTTTAATACCATCATGGCCGGGAGTGTCATCATTTCTGGCGCAACAGTCAGGCGCTCACTGCTTTCTCGGCGCGTGAGAGTCAGCAGCTACAGTCTGATAGAAAACTCAATCTTGTTTGACAATGTTCAGATTGGGCGCAACTGTACCCTTAAAAACGCCATTCTTGATAAAAATGTCGTGGTTCCGTCTGACACCAACATTGGGGTCAATCTTGATGATGACCGGGCTCGAGGCTTCACCGTTACCGAAACGGGCATTGTTGTGGTGCCCAAGGGCTATCAGTTTAGCTAGCTGTTTGAGCTCGAGTCCGCATAAAGAGGCTGGCTCGAGCTTAAATTCTTGGAGCCAGTCTGCATTGTCCACGCCATAAAAGCTAAGATTGCCGACATATACTTGCCTTTGTGTTTTCTGATTACTCAGCTTTTTTCTGGTTCACTGCAGTTCTGGCAACCCTACTCGTCGGCATAGGCAAAGGTGGTTTTGGCGGCGCTGTCGGTGCTATCGCTACACCGCTCATAGCACTAAGCACCTCAGTGCCTGAAGCAGCTGCCCTGCTGCTACCGGTTCTACTTTCTGCCGATGTGTTTGCTGTCTATACTTACCGAAAAACCTTTGACGCCCCTAACCTTAAGCTAATTTTACCGTTTGCGACTCTGGGCATCATCATTGCCAGTTTGTTCTTTACACGCTTTAGCTCTAACGAGCGCATTTTAAAAATTGGCCTCGGCTTAATCGCCGTAGGCTTTGTCATTTTTCAATTAACACGCACCGTAATCTTAAAACGATTTCATAGCACCAAAACGTCCGTACTTTGGGCAGGCATTTTGGGCATAACCTCGGGCTTTACCAGTACCCTTGCCCACGTTGGCGGCCCCCCTATGATGATCTACCTGCTTCCACAAAACTTACCAAAGGACATTTTTGTAGGCACCAATGCCATCCTATTTTTTGTTATTAATATTTTGAAACTGCTTCCTTATGCCCTGCTTGGGCTTCTTAGTATCTCGAATCTCAGTGTCAGCCTGGTACTTATTCCTGTCGCCTTTATTGGCATCCGCCTTGGCGTTTACCTGAATAAAAAGGTTAGTCAAAAGTGGTTTAATTTATTCATTTATTTCATGCTGATGGTCACCGGGCTCGAGCTCATCACCGGATACAGCGTGATCAGTATCTTTGCCCGTTGAGACGCTATATCATCTTTCTGCCAAGTGCCTTGCTGGGACTTATTGCTGGCATCTGGCTCTACTTCAAACCTTTTCCTTATGAGCAGCAGGGTAATGGTCTTGTGCTGCTTCTGGTGGCAGGGGCACTGGTGGGCGGACTGCTTGGCACAGCCCACCTACTCGAAAAATACGTACCTTCTTTTTCCTATGCTTCAAAGTTACTCGAGCGCAGTCTGGCACAGTTCAAAATCAGTTATCTGCTGGCCTTTAGTCTGGCTGCCATCTCTGCACTTGCCGAAGAACTCTTCTTTCGTGCTGTGCTTATGCCTCTGATTGGCGTCTGGGCTCAGGCCATCCTCTTTGGCCTTATGCACCCGGCCCCTAAAAAGGCCTGGGCTTATACTGTTTTTACAGGATGCGCTGGACTGGCTTTTGGCTATGCCACCCTCTTAACCGGAAGCCTTGTACCTGCTATTGCAGCGCACTTTTTCATCAATTTACAGGGATTCCTCGAGCTTAAGCGCCTTCAGCTAAAACGGTAAAAGACACTTGTTTTTTCTTTGAACAATAGTTTTGATTCCATTTTGTGAGCCAGCTTCACATTATGTTTGATAATACTGGCGGGTCAAGTCTTAACAAGGCATAGCATAAGCTCCTTTCTAAGTAAGCCAAATCGTACAAGCGATAGAAACTACTCAATTTAAGCTTCAGCTTATTCATTTCTCTTATTTGGTAAACCATCTGTCCTCTTTTGGGTAGTTTGAGAATTTGACCAGAGATATCTATCAGCCTTTTTTGGTTTAAAAATTAATCAAATAAGTGCTTTGTTTTCAGATGTGCTAGATTAATATTTTCAGTGCACTAGAGAGTGAAACAATGAG
>JAGQHN010000161.1 GCA_020431825.1 Trueperaceae bacterium
CTCCAGCATGGACGAAGCCGAACTCGCCTTCCAACAAGGCGTGATCGAATTGCATGCGAAGATCAAAGTCCGCCTGCCAAAGAGCCGTCGCCTCAAGAGCGATGATAACTCGGGCGTTTATGGCGCGATCATCGAGACGACCGCAGGGCGTATTCATTTCAACATGATGCTGCCCCCCGGAATGGATTTCTACAATTATCCGATGCGGTCAGGCGATTTGGCCAGCGTGATCAGCGACTGCTACCAGCGTTTGGGCCGTCGCGCGACGATCAACCTGCTCGACGACATGATGCAGTTGGGATTCCGTGAATCAACCCGTTCCGGTTTGTCCTTCGCGACCGACGACCTTGTGACTCCCGAGACCAAGGCCAAGTTCATTGCTGAAGCCGAAAAAACGGTCATGAAGCACAAGAAGGCGTTCGACCGCGGGATGATCACCGGCGGTGAACGCTACAACCAAGTGCTCGACGTTTGGACCCATGCTCGGGAATCCATCACGGTCGACATGATGAAGGCGATGGAAAACGATATTCGACCTGGTGGCTGGTATGTGAACCCAGTGTTCTTGATGGCTCACTCCGGTGCACGGGGCGGTATCGAACAGATTCGTCAGCTCGCCGGTATGCGGGGCTTGATGGCTAAGCCGACTGGCGAAATCATCGAAACTCCGATTAAGGCCAACTTCCGTGAAGGCTTGTCAGTGCTGGAGTATTTCAGCTCGACACACGGTGCACGTAAGGGTCTTGCCGATACGGCACTGAAGACGGCTGACTCGGGTTATCTGACCCGTAAGCTGGTTGATGTCGCTCACGAAATTGTCATTCGTGAAGAAGACTGCGGTTCTTCGGAATACCTCGAGATTCCTTTCTATGATGAACAGGGCCGTCTGCGTCCGCAAGGACAAGTCGAGATGTCTATTTATGGTCGTACGCTGGCCTTAGACTTTGATCTTGCTGATTTCAGTTTGCCTGCTGGGAGCATTTTGAGCAAAGAAGATGTCAATGCTATTTATGCTCGAGTGAAAGCTCAAGATCCGGCTGCCGATGACATCATTCGTAACATTGAACTGCGTAGCCCCTTGACCTGTCAGACCCCGGTAGGTGTATGCCGTAATTGCTACGGTATGGATATGTCTACCATGCGTAAAGTCGGTCTTGGTGAAGCCGTGGGTGTGGTTGCTGCGGAATCTATCGGTGAACCAGGAACTCAGCTCACCATGCGTACTTTCCACACTGGGGGCATTGCTACAGGTGGCGACATTACTCAGGGTTTGCCCCGTGTTATTGAGCTGGTGGAAGCCCGCAAACCAAAAGTTCGCGCCATTATTTCTGAACTTGATGGTGTGGTTAGTGTTGAAGAAGATGATGAGCGCATTCGCATTACGGTAACCAGTGATGACGGTGAATTTAGCAAGACTTACCGTGTTGATAAAAACATTCGTGTTCTGGTACGTGATGGGGTTGAAGTTGAAGCAGGCCAGCAGCTTACCCGTGGTGCTATCAATCCTCATGACTTACTCGAGTCTCGTGGGCCTGACGCCGTAAGACATTATTTAGTTGAAGAAATTCAGCGGGTTTACCGTGCTCAGGGCGTAAGTGTACACGATAAGCATATTGAAACGATTGTTCGTCAGATGCTCAAGTACGTAGAAATCTTAGAGTCTGGTGACAGCAACCTGCTTGAAGGGCAAACGGTTGAGCGTTTTGATGTAGAACGCGTGAACAATCAGTTGCTCGAGGAAGGTAAAGAGCCTGCCTCCTGGAAGCCCTTGCTTCTTGGTATTACTAAAGCCAGTCTGTCAACCAAGTCATGGCTCTCGGCTGCCAGCTTCCAGCACACCACGCACGTACTGACCGAAGCTGCTGTAAGCGGTAAGGCAGATGATCTCTTGGGTCTTAAAGAAAATGTCATCTTAGGACGACTCATTCCTGCCGGTACCGGGCTGAACGTCATCAGAGAAACCTATGTTGCTGATGACAATATGCTCGAGCGCCAGCGTAAGGCTGCATCTTCTGCGCCGAGCATTAGCGTAGGTGCTGAGTCCAGACCCGAGGCTTAAGTTTTAAGGGCAGCCTGGGCTGCCCTTTACAAATGATACTTGCCTTTGATCCAGGTAAAAATATCGGAGTTGCCCATGTTTCAACAACGGGGCAACTCCTTCATCATAAGATTATTAGCTTTGAAACCTTCCAGGACTATCCAATTCCTAAAGATATGCTTGTGCTTATTGGACGAGGTACAGGGGCCAAGCGCTTAACTGAGGTTTTTACACAGCGTCACATAAGCTATGAACTCGTTGATGAAACAGGTACTTCTTTAGAAGCCCGAAGGCTTTATTTCCGAGACCATCCGGCCAAAGGCTTCATGCGTCTGCTTCCAGAGAGTTTTCGGAGCCCTCCTGAGCTGATTGATGATTACGCAGCCTATGCTATAGCCCTGCGTTACCTAAAAACGACAACTGCTCGAGGCTAGCCTCGAGCAGTTTTATTTTCTGGGTTTATAAAAGCTTTAGCAAAAAAAAGACGAACTAGTTAAGTTCGTTATCATCTTCAACATTCATCATGGTTCTGGCTTCTTCAGGGGTGATTTCAAGTACAGCGCTGATTTCACCAGCCAGTAGTCTAATTGCTCTGCGATAAGCTTGACGATCAAGGTCAGGAAGGCCGCGCTCAATATCCCAGCGGCGTAGTTCACTGCCCAGAGTTGCAATTTGATAGGGGTCGCCACTGGTTAAAATCTCGGTAACTTTGCGGTGCCGGGCGGCCCATTGTTTAGGTAGATTCACACGTCCGTTGTTTAGACGCTCTATAACAGCATTTACTTCTTCACGGGTAAGGGCAGCTCGTAACCCTGCTTCACGTGGCGCATTTACAGGAACATAGGCTCTGGAGGTACCATTAGGAAAGTCAACCTGATAGTACTGAAATTCTGACCCTGCGACTTTACGGGTCATTGTGCCAGAGACAATGCCAACACCGTAGGGTGGCAGGACGACCTGGTCGCCACTTTTGAAGCTTTTTTGTACGTCTTTCAAAATAATCTCCCTTCCCTCTCAGGGTAGAAGTTGGCACAGAAAAACCATAGGACTCCCACCACCTGAAAAGAGGTGCTAATAGAGTTGGAAATAGACTGGGTTTTTCTGGGAGGTGATTAGACAAAAGTAAGAGTAGCTGCCAATCACGTTCACGTGTCGTAGTGTAGCAGAAATTGTGGGATTTTGCACCCCCTAAAATTAGATAGCAAGGTAAAGCCGGGAATGCCAAGTCCAAATGGGAAAAATATTACAAAAGATGTTTGTGCGTTATGGAGAGATAGAGAACTCGAGCCTTTCTGTAAAAGGGCCTTATGAAACTTGATGAATAGTCAGTTTCATAAGGCTGTTGATTTTAAAGGGATCTTAGCTATCTAGAGTTTGCCGCCAGCTATACTCAGGATTAAAGCCTAATTCATCTTTTGCTTTGGCATTTGACAACAAGGTGCCATATTCCTCGAGTGGACCTTTTAGTGGGACATCGGGGAAAAGTTCTTGCATGAGGTCTTTTGAAGGGCGATTCATAACCGTGTCATTGGCTGCCACAATATAGTTGTTTGAGCCTTTGACCTGAGCCGTTAGCGCTTTACGTGCGATTTGGGCAACATCACGGTCATCGATATAGCCCCACAAGTTCCACTTGCGAGCGCGGATATCTTTCCAGCAAGTTTCAGGAAATGTCTTGTAAATCTCAGGATTGAGAATATTAGAAAAGCGCAGACCGATAAAGGGTAGGCCTGACCAGCGACTAAACTGCGCCGCCATTTCTTCTGTGACGACTTTAGAAAGCGCATAAGAGCTTTCTGGATGGGGAAAGTGCGCTTCATCAACAGGAGCATAGAGAGGGGGTGTATCAAAGGGAAGACCCAGGGTGGTTTCACTCGAGGCCCAGATGACGCGTTCTAACTTTAAATCGGTAGCGGCCTGGAAGATGTTGTAATTCATGCTGGTATTGTCAACAAACGTCTTGGCTGGCGGGTGAATCTCGGGTGCTGGAATATTGGCCATATGAATAACGGATTCGGCACCTTTTAAGACTTCGTAGCATTGCCCCAGATCTGTAAGATTGGCCTGTATATAAGGGTGTGTCTGACCACTTTTGGGAAGCATATCGACCCCTAAGACCTTATGTCCATGGTCGAGTAAATCTTTGATGATGGCTTTACCTGCTTTACCACTCGAGCCTGTAACAACAATCATAGTTACCTCTTTTCTAAAAACTAGCGTTGATTAGTCTAACAAGCTCCCCAAGTGCCGCCATGTTGCCAGGTACGCCATAGCCTCTCAAGAGCCTATTTTTACCCAGCGATTCCTGTTTCGCAAAAGTTTTATTTTTTATAGTTCTAACGTTTTCTGCTGTGACAAAAAATGTATTGTTTGGGATTTTCTCCAAGCCTCCTTTAATAAAGGATGCTGTACAGGTTGTCTCTCTCTTTTTTAAAGGGAGACTAAGGGGATTCTGCTTATCATCATTACCTTATAGAAGCCAGCAACAGAATCCGTTAGCATCAGGATTTTTGGCACATTCAGAGGGCCATTTTGTCTTCGCAAACTGCCTGGCTACCCAGTATGATTAGCCATCTTTAGTTGCTGGAGGCAGCGATGATTAACCTTACCAAGGCGGAGCGTTTAGCGACATCTCCCCTCGAGCCTACCCTGCCGGGGTCTTGCTATTTGGAGGAGGCCTTTTTCGCGCGGGAACGTGAAGCTATTTTCTTTAAAGAATGGGTAGGGGTTGCCAGAGCTGAAGCACTTCCTGAAGTGGGCGACTATTTGCAACTCGAGCTTTTGGGTCAGCGCTTACTTCTGGTGCGCGGTAAGGATTTGCAGATACGTGGGTTTTATGATGTTTGCAGGCACCGCGGCTGCGCCCTTTCAATACATACAACACCCAAACCTTTAGAAGGGATGCAGCCTGGGCCAAGCGGTAAGTTTAAAAATGTCATTCAGTGCAAATATCATTCCTGGGTGTATGACCTGAATGGTCAGCTTAAGGTCGCTCCTTTTCTAGAAGAGAGCATCAATAAGGCAGACCTTTCTCTTTACCCCTTAGGAGTAGCGCTCTGGGGCGGCTGGATATTTGTCAATTTATCTCCGCAAGAGGCTGAGGCCAGAGGGTGGACTTTGGAGCGCCAGTTAGGTGCAGAAATTGCCTATTCAAAAAACTATCCGCTGGCAGATTTACGCCTGGGTGGACGCCTTGTCTATAACGTAAAGGCAAACTGGAAAGTCATCATTGAAAACTACAATGAGTGCTATCACTGTGCTGGGGTTCACCCGGAGCTTTGTGACATCGTGCCTGCCTTTAAGCAGGCGGGGGGCATGAGTTTAGATTGGTCAGATGGGGTGCCTCACCGGGACGGAGCTTTTACCTTTAGTTTTTCGGGTACAAGTCTTAGGGCTCCTTTTCCAGGTTTAAGTGAAGCAGAAAAAGTTAATCATAAAGGTCAACTGATTTTCCCTAATATGATGATTTCACTGGCTGCCGAGCATGTAGCGGCTTTTACCCTCTGGCCACAGCATGTGGGAGAGACGCGCATTATCTGTGATTTTTTATTTCATCCTGACGAATTGGACAAAGCAACGTTTGACCCTTCAGAGGTGATGGCGTTTTGGGACCTTGTGAATAAACAAGACTGGGTTGTTTGTGAGGCGGTGCAGCAGGGTATGAAGACTCGAGTTTTTAAGCAGGGCTACTACGCGCCAATGGAAGACCTGGCCGCCGATATGCGGCGCTATATCGCTGCCAAGTTGGGTGACTTATGAAACATCATGATGTGATTGTGCTGGGTTGTGGTGGTTTGGGTAGCGGGGCCCTTTACTGGTTAGCCAGGGCAGGTGCCGATGTACTGGGGCTCGAGCAGTTTAGTCACGGGCATGAACTTGGCAGTAGCCACGATCACTCGAGAATTATTCGCCTTTCCTATGACGGAGTTGCCTATGCGCGCTTAGCGCCGTATAGCTATGCCTGCTGGTCAGAACTTGAAGCTGAGTCGGGCATCAAACTGGTACATAAAACAGGTGGGATAGACTTTGGGCCAGCTGAATCTAACGAGGAGCTTCAAGCTGTGGTTGACACCATGAAGACCGTGGGCATTCCTTTTGAGGAGTGGACACCAGCAGAAGCTATGGGGCACTTTCCCCAATTTACCCTTCCTGATAACGTCAGAGTTATTTTCCAGGCAGAAACAGGGTTTGTAAATGCCAGACAAGGTACGCAGACCCATGCGCTTTTAGCTCAGGCTCGAGGCGCAAACCTTCTTGAGGGGGCTAAGGTAACCGCTATTATTCCAAAAGCTACGGGTGTAGATGTAAAAACAAATCTGGGCGATTTTTCCTGTGGCAAACTCATTCTTACGGTCGGTCCGTGGCTTAAAGTCGCTATGCAACTGCTGGGCAAAATCTTGCCCATTACGGTCACGAGAGAACAGGTGACGTATTTCAAAAGCCCCACCATTCGCGATTTTGCCCCTGACCGTTTTCCCGTCTGGATTTGGTACGGCAACCGCGAGCATAGTTTTTATGGGTTTCCCGTTTACGGTGAGGTAGCCGTAAAAGCTGCCGAGGATTTGGGTGGGCAGGTCAGCGACCCCGATAAGCGTAGTTTTGACAAGGATGAACGTAGCGATAAAACCCTGCGTAACTTTTTGGGTGATTTTATCCCGGGCATATTGGGGCCAGAGCTTTATACCAAGACCTGTCTTTATGACATGGCGCTTGATCGCAACTTTATACTGGATAGCTTGCCTGACGAGCCCAATATTTTGTTGGCTGATGGGGCAGGACATGGTTTTAAATTTGCTTCACTCATTGGGCGAATCATGGCTGAACTGGCGCTCGAGGGCCAAACGCCTCATGATATCAGTGAGTTTCGCTTTGACCGTCCGGCATTAACCGATCCTAATTTCAAAGCAAGTTTTACAATTCAGGACAGAATTTTGAACGAATGGTTCAACTGATGAGCGCTGCTATTCGCTCAGACTTTCCCGGTAAGGTCAGAGTTATTGAAAATTGCTTTATTCCTATGCGAGATGGCATAAGGCTGGCAGCAAAAATATGGCTACCCGAAGATACAAAGGAAAAGCCTGTGCCTGCTATCCTCGAGTATCTGCCTTACCGAAAATCTGACCATATGGCTGAGCGCGATCAACCTATGCACGCTTATTTTGCGGGTTTTGGCTACGCCTGTTTGCGGGTAGATTTGCGTGGTTGTGGCGATAGCGAGGGCATTTTAGAGGATGAATATACGCAGCAGGAATTTGACGATGCACTTGACATCATGGCGTGGCTCGAGCAGCAACCCTGGTGTACCGGAGAGATGGGGTTGTACGGTGTTTCCTGGGGCGGCTTTAATGCCCTGCAAATTGCAGCCCTGCGTCCCAAGCAGCTAAAGGCAATTATCACGCTGTGTTCTACTGATGATCGTTACGGAAATGATGTGCATTATACGGGGGGCTGTCTGAATGCCTGTGACGCACTGGCCTGGGGTGGCTTTATGCATATGGCGCAGGCCAGACCGCCTGACCCGCTTTACCATGAAAACTGGCGAGAGATGTGGCTCGAGCGCCTGGAAAAGACCCCCAATTTTGTGGAGGTCTGGCTTTCTCATCAGCGGCGAGATGCCTACTGGAAACACGGTTCAATTTGCGAAGATTATAGCCAGATTGAGTGTGCGGTTTACAGCGTGCAGGGCTGGGCAGATGGCTATGTTACCAGCACACCTCGTTTTCTGGCGGAGCTAAGTTGCCCTAAAAAAGCCCTGATTGGCCCCTGGGCTCATGGCTTTCCGCACTACGCTGAGCCTGGGCCACAGATTGGCTTTTTGCAGGACTGCTTGCGCTGGTGGGATTACTGGTTAAAGGGCATTGAAACAGGAATTATGGCTGAGCCGATGCTGCGTGTCTGGATGCAAGAATGGGTAAAACCAGCAACGTATTACGCTGAACGTCCTGGCAGGTGGGTGGCTGAGGATGTCTGGCCAAGTCCAACTATTAGCCCAAAGAGGCTCTTTCTGACTCGAGGAAAATTGCAGGTAGGTGCAGGTGACAGCTCGAGTCTGCCATTTACAGGTTCACAGCTGTACGGGCAAGATGCTGGTATCTGGTGTCCTTACGGTAACCCTGGCGATTTTCCAGCAGACCAGCGCAAAGAGGATGCGCTGGCACTCTGTTTTGATTCAGAACTTGCTACAGAACCCGAAGAGATTTTGGGTTTCCCTGAGCTTAGTTTAGAACTGAGCAGTGACCAGCCGTTGGCCCTGCTTAGCGTACGTTTATGTGATGTTTCCCCCATGGGTGAGAGTCTGTTGGTCACGCGCGGTGCGCTTAATTTAACGCATAGAGACTCGCATGAGTTTCCTGAACGCCTCGAGCCCCACAAACCCTATACCATTCGTTTAAAACTGGATGCTATTGCTCACCGATTAGCCAGTGGGCACCGATGGCGTATTGCCCTGTCGCCGACTTACTGGAACCACCTCTGGCCCAGCCCGGAACCTGTGACGCTAACGGTTTATCTGAATGAACAAAGCAAGCTGACATTGCCTGTGAGGCAGGCTCGAGCCGAAGACGCATATCTATCTGACTTTGCTACGCCAGAGATGGCAGCGCCGCCCGCAGTAGAAATAAAAGCCGGAAATTTACGCCGTGAACATCACTATGACACTATTTCGCAGATGTATACCTTTACGGACTTTCATGATGAAGGTACGACCAAACTCATAGAAAATGGCCTGAGTTTTGGTGCCACAATTAACAATTTTTACCGCATTCAGGAGAATAACCCTCTTTCGGCCCATCAAGAGGTGAGCAATACCTTCTTTTTAAAGCGTGAGGATTGGCACGTGCGCATTGAATCGGTGAATACCTTAACGAGCACAAAAAGCGACTTCATTCTTAATAGTCAGCTTGATGCTTATGAGGGAGAGGTGCGCGTGTTTAATCGGAGTAAAACCTGCCTTATTCCCAGAGATTTTCTTTAATGGCTGGGCCAGTAAAGCTGACCGTTCAGATAAACGCTATCAACGACGCCATTATCATTTTTGCTGAAGTTAAAGACGCGCTTTTCTGTGTGACCATCGGCAAAACTAAGTTCAATGGTATTGCCCACTATTTTGTACTTACCTGTGCTTGTGGGGTCTTGGTTATAGCCAGCAACGGAAGCGGTGCTACCCGCAACTCCTGGAGTAGTGTATGAGATTGCACTCGAGCGGTTAATCATAAAACTGCCATCTTTGCCAAAGGTCCAGAAACTCGAGCTAATGGCCATGCCGCCAAAGCCACTGGTATATTCCCAGACGCCGTCCAGCGTTAAACCGCTTGCACCCTCCTGATAAGCCCATAGAGTACCGTCCAGGCTTAGGTCTTTGTCTGCTATTTGTAACGGTAATACCCTGCCTTCACTGCCAAACGTTATGCCTTCAGGGCTTATGACATAAGTGTCGCAGAGCGGGCGACCATCTTTTTTCACCCTTTGACAATCCAGTTCGTCATAACTCCACTCGTAAATACCCTTATAAACATAGCCACTGGGCAAAAAGTACATAAATTCAGGGGGCAAAATATCCACCTGTAAATAAGGCATGCCATTATTGCCGAGGACCGAGTAGGTGTTTTGTCTGACGGTGAAATCAGCATAAAGCCCTGATAGACCCCCGGCACCCGGAGGTGGTGCAGGTGCCTTTATATCGGCAGGGAGTAACTGGTATTCAGCCGTTTCCTGTTCACTGGGAGAAGCGTCAGTAACCTCACCGATACGCGCACACTTAATAACGTCATAAAGGGGTTTGCCCGTCCAGACATCTTCGTCTTCTTCATACATTACAAAAGTTGGGATGCCATTGCTGGACTGACCATAGCGACTTACCCAGTCATCATAATAGATTTCCATATCGCCACCCAGCCAGATAAAGCGTCCGTCAGGTGCCAGCTCAAACTGATTTTTTTCGCTGCGGTCATTGCAGCCATCAGCATTCCAGGAGGCAGTGCAAAGGTACTGATGATTGCTAAAAAACTGCAGGTCAAAACTTTTTTCAAAGGGCTCGGGAGCTGGGTTGCCGTTATCATCATAATCATCGCGGCTGTAGTAGCAGGCATAGGTTCCCTGGGCAGTATCTTGCATGGCACTTAAAACAGGTATACGCCCCCTTTCCTCTGCGCCTTTTAGCGAGGCATCGCGTTTGGCTTTGGCCTCGAGCCGGGTTTGCATGGCTTCATAAAGATTGGCGCCCTCAGATTGGCAGCGAATCCAGGAAGCATTGTTGTTTTGTAAAATGACATAAAGTGAACCGCTGCTGTCAATAATAAACATTCCCTGGTAAGGACTGACATTGCTGCTGGGTTGCAGGCTTAGCAGGCTCCCACTTTGGAAAAGCTCGGTAAGGTCGCTGCTATCATCCATATGAAAGGTACTAAGCTGACCTGTTTCGCTGTTAGCTCCAGCGACGAGTTGATAGCTGCCATCTGCACCGATGCTGAGATTTGCACCAGCATCCTGAGCATTTGGGTCAAAAAAGCTTTCAGAACTGACATAACAGTGATAGGTGCCGGGGATCGGTTCTTGAAACTCAAGCCCCCAGACAAGACCAAAAAGAAATAAACAACTGACAAATACTCGAGCCATCAGGTATACACTAGGAAGTGTTGACATTAGCTAAGAAAAGCTGTCAGAGTCGGGATATGAATACGAAACTGAAGGATGAGCAGTGGGATAAGATAGGGTTATTTTTGAAGAGACATCCAAATGTATATGTAGGCAATCAAAGTCAATGCCGTCAGTTTGTAGAGGCTGTTCTATGGATAATGCGTTCAGGAGCATCCTGGCGTCTACTCCCCAAAGATGAAGGGAACTGGAATACTGTCTATAAACGCATGTCACGTTGGGGTGATAGAGGGGT
>JAGQHN010000162.1 GCA_020431825.1 Trueperaceae bacterium
GCTTTTACCAGGGTTTCTACCGCACTCAGAGCACCCTCAATTTCAGGTGCCAGCGTAATAAGTTTAATGACCTGAAGCTCGAGCACTTCTTCAATCAGCTTAGGCGTTGGTAGAACGGCATTGGGTGGTTGCGCGCCCAGACGCTTCGGATTTATAAAAGGCCCCTCCAGATGTACCCCAGGCATATCAGGGAGGTCAGAACTGGGCTCACTGATAACTTCTTTAACACCTCTAAGCGCAGCGATTATTTTTGACCAGGGATTAGTAATAGTGGTTGGGTAAAGCGTGGTCGTGCCATGCTCGAGGTGAAAACGCGCCAGCTTTCTAACGCCAGCGGCACCGTCCATGGTGTCTGCCCCACCGCCCCCATGAACATGAGTATCAATAAAACCAGGAAGCACCAGAGGAGCATCGGCCTCCTGATTGATAGGGCTAATGGACATAATGTCAGCGTCAAACTCGAGCTCGGCAAAGACAAAGCCTGTCCGCCCCAAAATTCGTCCGCGTACGACTTTAGTCATGTCTGCACATCATAACAAGCTTTCTCCCGGCAATTTCATTCGTGTAATTTCATCCATCTGGCACTATCCATGTCTATTCCTCAGACGGGCAAAAACCTAAACATCGTTCTTTTTTGGAATTATACCACCTTAAGACCATTTTGCCATTTCATGATAGTCTTGATACATGAACGCTAGTAGCTCTGAACTTGTTGATTTACTTGCTGATGCTGTTAAAAAGGGAGATATTCCTGGGGCGGTGGCCGTTTACGGCTCGAGCACCGAAGTAAGCCCGTTCATGCATGCTGGTGTGCGCCGCTACGGCGGTGAGGCCGTCAATGAAGAGACCCACTATGACCTGGCCTCGCTCAGCAAAGTGGTA
Organism: Trueperaceae bacterium; assembly: GCA_020431825.1. Taxonomy (GTDB): domain Bacteria; phylum Deinococcota; class Deinococci; order Deinococcales; family Trueperaceae; genus JAHEBB01. The sequence continues at coordinate 883 of JAGQHN010000162.1, forward strand.
GCAACCTTGCCCGCTATCACCAAATTAATAAGTGAAGGCGAGCTAAGGCTAGAGGACACCGTAGCCAGGTTTTTTAGCAATGCCGGCTGGTTTCAAAGCCCCTCGCTGGGTCAAACAAGCATCAGGGAGCTGCTAACGCATAGTTCTGGGCTGGCAGCCTGGCGCCCGCTGTTTGCCTGGATAAGTGAGCGGCAAACAGGCCTCGCCAATGTCTTACAGAGCGGGCTCGAGCACCCTAAAGGTAGCTTTGTCTACAGCGATCTGGGCTTTATAACGCTGGGCGCCATTATTGAGCGCATCAGTAAGCAGCGACAAGACCAGTTTGTCAAAGAACAGATTTTTGCACCTCTGGGCATGAACACAATTGGCTACGGCCCTATCTCTAAAGAAAACGTGGCAGCAACCGAAGATTGCGGCTGGCGCAACGAGGTTTTAGAAGGCACCGTGCATGATGAAAATGCCTACTGTCTTGGTCAGATTGCGGGACACGCCGGACTTTTTGGTAGAGCACAGGATTTAGCTCTTTATGCACAGGCCTGGCTGCGTCTTGACCCCATTTTAGGCAAAGAAGAAGTTTTGCTCGAGACCCAAAAAGAATATATTCATCAGGACGGCATACGCCGTGGCCTCGGTTGGGCACTAAAAGGCGACAATAGCTTTGCTGGGTCTTTAGCCACCGACCTTGGCTATGGCCATACGGGCTTTACCGGAACAAGTCTGTGGCTCGAGCCAAAAGCAAACTGGTTTGCCGTTCTGCTAACAAACCGGGTACACCCTTCGCGTCATAGTGGCGCAGCGATTCAGGGCATACGCCAGACATTTCATGATGCAGTTGCCAGGGAGATGGCATGACTGATTTTGCACCTTTAACGGTTTTAAGCCTGATGTCTGGCACTTCTGCCGACGGTATTGACGCAGTTTTGGCCCAGTTTGAATGGAAAAACGGACAGCTTAGCTGGGAAGTTCAGGGACGCTCGAGTACCAACTACCCTGACAGCTTGCGCCAGCGCATTCTGGCCTGCATGAAACCTGAAAGCTCAAGTATTGTTTTAACCACGCAGGTACATACAGAAGTCGGTCTGGCCTATGCCAGGGTAGTTAAAACCATGCAGGAGAGCTATGCATTTGATCTGGTAGCCCTATCCGGTCAAACGGTTTACCACATTCCTCGCCTTGACCCAGCCATGAACTGGCAAACGGTTAGTACTTTGCAACTCGGCGAAGCTGCCATCGTCGCTGAACACTGCCACCTGACCGTTGTCTCAGATTTTCGTCAGTCAGATATGGCTGCCGGGGGTCAGGGTGCACCCATGGTGCCCTTTGGCGACTTTATGATGTTTAGTGAACCAGGGAAGGCAAAAGCCATCCATAATCTGGGCGGTATTTCAAACCTTACCTATTTGCCCGCAAGCGGCAAGCGTGAAGACGTAGTTGCTTTTGATACGGGGCCCGCTAACTGCCTGATAGATGAAGCGGTCAAGCGTGACTTTGGGCTCGAGTACGATGCAAACGGTGAGCTTGCCAGCTTGGGCAAGGTTGATGACAGCCTCTTAGCCGAACTTATGCAGCATCCTTACCTGAGTCTGGGCATTCCTAAAACGACAGGCCGCGAAGTCTTTACTCTGAGTGAAATCGAAAAGCACTACACTCTAAAAAGCTTGAGCCCTCATGATCTTATTGCCACCCTTACGGCCTTTAGCGCACAGTCAATTGCCAAAGCCTATCAGGACTTTGTCCTTGGTAAAGGGCTGGATGAAATTGTACTGGCAGGGGGTGGCGCGCTCAATCCAACCCTGATAAGCATGCTAAAAAAGAGCTTAAATGTACCGATAAAAACCTTTGAAGCGCTGGGCTATAACTCTAAAGACCGCGAAGCGCTGGCTTTTGGCATCATGGCTTATTTTGCCTTTCATGGCGCAGCTAATACTTTGCCCAGTGCTACTGGAGCAAAACGCGCGGTGAGTGCCGGAAAAATTAGTCAGGTATAGCACTTGCAAAGCTGGTTTTTCCTGGCACTTTTTGCTGGCTTTGCCAGTGCACTAAACGTCTGGCTCGCTAAGGTACTGGTTGATAAGAAGTTAGACCCGGTCCTGCTGGGCTCGAGTGTTCACCTGCTCGGCGGTCTTGCCTGCCTGCTTACTCTGCCCTTTTTCCCCACTCGCTTTGACCTAAGCCCTCTCTTAGGTTTAGGGCTACTTGGCATGGGGCTGGTCTATACCCTGGGGAACTCACTCTATTTTTTAGCCCTTGCCCAAACTCAGCTTTCCGAAATTGATCTTTTTTTGCGCAGCTCCTCTTTCTGGACTTTTCTCTTTGGCGTCTTACTGCTTTCCGAACCTTTTGGCCTTAAAACGGTTCTTGGCGCCCTGCTCATCGTCGGGTCAGTTTTTCTGCTTTCGCAGCAGCGCTGGCCCCTGCGCTTTTCCCGTGCGCAACTGCTTGCCCTTGGTGCAGCAATGGTTTTTGGTCTGGGCAATGTTATCGACAAAGCCTTAAGTGGTCATTTTGACGCCCTTAGTTACAGCACCGTCAATCTCATCTTGACCGGAGTAGGCATGCTGGCTATTGCCAGACCCAAACTGAGAACACTGCAAACCCGGGCACTCTGGGGCAGGGGTGCCTGGGGCATTGGTTTAACGTTTGCCCTTACTCAGGTTCTGATTATTCTGGCCTTTGCAGCAGGAGGCACGGCAGGTGGGGTCATTCTGGTGGCTCAGGTCAGACTTATCATCCTGATGAGTCTGGGCATTTTGGTTCTAAAAGAATATTCCCGGCTTTATCTGAAGCTGCTAGCTGCGCTTTGTATGCTCGGTGGACTCGTGACCCTTTACCTCTAAGGGTAAAATACTCCATGATTCGCGCCCAGCACCGTGCCCACGGTTTAGCCCTCATAGATCATGAGTTTCACGTGCCCCTTGATTATCAGATGCCTGAAAAGGGGAAGATAAATGTTTTTGCTCGAGAAGTTTTTGATGTCACTAAAGACCCTGAAGCCTTACCGTTTCTGGTTTTCTTGCAGGGCGGCCCAGGTTCTGAAGCACCCAGACCCGACGGTAAAAGTGGCTGGTTAGGGCAAGCCCTCGAGCACTACCGGGTTCTTTTACTTGATCAGCGCGGCACAGGCCTGAGTAGCCCTATCACCTTTCAAACCCTCGCTGGTCTAAACCCTCAGGAGCAAGCCGACTATCTAGCCCAGTTCCGCGCTGATAACATCGTGCGTGACGCCGAATGCATCCGTGAGGAACTCATTGGTAAAGACACCTGGAGCTTGCTGGGGCAGAGTTTTGGTGGCTTTTGTTCGCTGAGCTATCTGAGCCTGGCCCCTGAAGGGCTCAGGGAAGTCTTTATAACAGGTGGACTTGCTGCCATTTTTCACACTGCCGATGAGCTTTACGCAGCAACTTATCCTATTGTAGCGGAGAAGAACAGGCTCTTTTTTGAGCGCTACCCCGAAGCCCAGGACTGGGCCAGAAAAATTGCCGATCTTCTGCTGGCAGAAGCGTTTTACCTGCCCAATGGACAGCGTTTTACGGTAGAGCAGTTTCAACAATTGGGTATGGCACTGGGCAGCAGCACGGGTTTTGAGCATCTTTATTATGCGCTCGAGCGTGCCCTTATCCGGGTCAACGGCAAAGAAACGCTGAGCCACACCTTTTTACATGACTGTTTTACCGAGCTCGGCTATAACCGTAATCCGCTTTTCGCCATTTTGCATGAGGCTATTTACTGTCAAGGGTCGGCTTCAAACTGGGCAGCTGAGCGCCAGAAAGCGCAGTTTCCAGAGTTTATTTATGCTAAGGGCAATGACTTTCTCTTTACCGGTGAAATGATTTATCCCTGGATGTTTGAACAGTACGAAGCCTTAAAACCTTTACGGGACGCCGCCCAACTACTGGCAGAAAAAACAGACTGGCCCCCTCTCTATAAGCCCAGTGGTTTAAAAGAAAACAAAGTCCCTGTTGCCGCCGCGGTTTACTTTAATGATATGTATGTTCCAAGAGAGTACAGTCTGGAAACCGCTCGCGCCATTCCTAACACCCGAGTCTGGGTCACCAGTGAATACGAACATAATGGCCTGCGCGCCGACGGTGCCCACATCCTGACAAAGCTCATACAACTACTAAATGAATAATCTTCTAGGTACTTTTTTGAGAAAGGAAAGACAATGGCAAACCCTTTTTTAACACTCGATCAGAAAATAAGCGGAGACGGCTACTCTTCTAGCGAGGCGATGGACAACCTGAGCATCTTATGTGATGACTTTGGCTCGCGCTTTGGCGGCACCGAAGGGGAAAAGCAAGCTGCTGACTTTATAGCGCAAAAACTCAAAGATTATGGCCTCAAAAATGTCAGGCTCGAGCCCTTTGATTACCTTGGCTGGCGTAGAGGCGAAGCCAAACTTGAAATCACTTCCCCCATTCATAAAGAGATTGCCTGCATCAGTCTGCCCCACAGCCCTGCTGCTGACTTAACAGCTGAACTTTATGATGCCAGGGACGGTGCAGTTAGCACCTTTGAAAAGGAAGCCGACGCCATGAAGGGCAAGATCGTCATGGCAAGCAGCGAGACCTTTCCTTCGGGTTCTAAGCGCTGGGTTCACCGCGGCGAAAAATTTGGACGCAGCCTGATAAACGGTGCCTCGGCCTTTATCTTTATGAATCACTATGCAGCCTACGGCCCGGCAACTGGCGGCATTGGTCATAAAAACAGGACAGCACTCATTCCGGGTATTTCTGTTTCTTATGAAGATGGCAGTTTTTTGAGGCGCCTGCTGGCAAAGCACGGCAAAGTCACGCTCAAACTTAAAACGACCGACTCGAGTGAAACCATGACCTCCTGGAATGTGCTGGGGGATTTACCCGGCTCCGAAGACCCTGATGAAATCGTCATGCTGGGTTCACACTATGACGGTCACGATATTTCTCAGGGCGCTCAGGACCCTGCTTCGGGTGCCGTGTCTGTCATGGAAGCTGCCCGACTTTTGGCGACACATGCGGCTCCCCTGCCTTTTACCGTGCGCTTTGCTCTCTGGGGAGTTGAAGAGATTGGTTTACTGGGCTCGAGGTACCACGCGCAGACTCACAAAGATCAACTAGATCACTTGCGCTTTTACTTTAATATGGACGGGGCTGGCTCGGTCAAAAACAAAGGTGTCGTGCTCAACGAATGGCCAGAGCTGGAAAAACTGGTTAAAAGCTGGCAAAAGGATATTACCTTTCCCTACAAAACAGCTCAGTCCGTCAATGCCTTTTCTGACCACTATCCGTTTTTACTCGAGGGCGTTGCCACAGGCGGCATGGAAAGTGTGCCCAAAGGTACCGAAGGACGCGGTTATGGACACACCAAGTTTGACACGCTGGATAAGGTTAGCTTAAGAGAATTACAGGACGCTTCTGTTTTAGCTGCACTTCTGGCAGCGCGCTTTGCTTCTATCCCTAAAGCAGACTGGCCCGTTTCAAGACGCAGTAAGGATGAAGTTAAGGCCCTCCTGGACTTACCCGACTATACTGAAACTGCCAAAATCCATGAGCAGATTTCTGCCTTTTACGATCAGAAAAATGCTTAATCTCCTTTTCTAGCTTTTAGGACCTTTAGGCTTTGGTTTGGACCCAGGTTTCTGGTACTCGCTGAAAAATCAGAAACCTGGGTTGGGTATTGCTAGGTTCATAGCTTGGAAAATCAAGTTTTAGAACTAAATGCTTAGCTACCCATTTAGCTTTAAAAAGAGCAAATGCTTGACCCGTCATAGGCTCGAGCACCACACCATATACAGACCTCTCAGGTAGCAGAGCTTTTCCTTTTAGCTCAAACACCTCCGTACTGATGTGTAAGCTGCCTGAAACCCTTTTTTCCAAACTCAAATTCAGCTCGAGCTCGTACCTTAGCCCATTGGTAATACTCGAAAAGTGTCCAGAGATATTTCGGGGTGAGGTGATTAAGCTCATGATTTAAGGACATGCCTCGAGCCCCAGGTGTTTACTTCAAAGATTTCAGTTGTGCTTCTAAGTCTAAAATCTGGGCTTGCTGCTCCTGAACCAGTTGATAAAGCCCCTGAATAGCTGCCAGCGCTACCCCCTGAGCATCGGCAGTATTGATGGTGATGTCACTATCACCTAAACCAAACGTGCTATAAAAATCTTGAGCGACGGGTCCGAGATGAGGTGTTTGAGACTTATCACCTTTCATATTCCAGGTACTGATCGGCATACCGGCAAGCTGCTCAAGGATGAGTCTCGAGTCAATGGCATTAAAGTTTTCTTTGGCGTTTTTGTCTGATGTACAGTTCCAGCCTGCACCACCATTATAGTAGCAGCTTCCTGAACCGCCTGAACCCCCAGTAAAAAAGCCTGAATTATTATTGGTACTCTTTCCAAAGACCCCTGCATTATTGGTGCTTTCACCATACACACCAGGACCATTGGTGCTAAAGCCAGAAACACCGTAGGCTACTGCCGCGCCGTTCACTTCACCTCGCACACCGCTACTACCAACAGCTTCTGTCCTGCCTTTGACACCAAAACCACCTTTGCTATCCCCCCAAACACCTACCCCTATTTGAGCTAGGCCATAAACACCAGTACTTTCTTTACTTTCTCCGAAAACACCATTACCCTTAATCGTGCTACCCCGTATCCCAGAATCATTTTCACTTATGCCATGTACACCTATGCGATTACCTTCAGCAGTGCCTACAACTGCTGCGACAAAAGGAGCAGTTGGTGCGGTTCCTATCCCAACTCGAAGCCCTATACTTCCTAGTAGGCCACTATTAAGTGACAAAGGCATGGAGATAGACGGAGCTATTACTGCTCCATTCGCTAGCTTGCTGCTGGTTATACCCCCCTCTTTCACTGAGAAGGTTGTTCCGCTTAAGAGCAGGCTCGAGTCATCAGCACTATACGTCGTACCTGTTACGCTCGAATTGATTTTTATTTGTCCTTGCACACTGTCATCTATCGTAATGTTGTTTCCTGCTTGTAAGGTAACGCTTCCCGTTTGACCGTTAATCGCATCCACGCCTGAGGTTCCGCTACTACCAATATCATCAACTTCACACACCACAGTGCCATCTTCTTTAATCTCTCTAATGGATGAACCAGCCGCGCAAGCTGTGCCAACTCGAGTCTGAACTTCTGCAGAGTCAACACTAAAAGCTGTTCCGGTCAAATTAAGTCCTTCCCCAGCGGTGTAGCTACTGCCTCCGGTACCAACATCATCTGTTTCACAAGTCACTTTGCCATCTTCAGCAATCACACGAATCGATGAACCCTCAGCACACTCACCAGTAACACGCTCTTGTTTGGCGGTATTTAGCACCGAGAAATTTTGATTCATCTGCTCTGCACTAATCACATCCCCAGCTTTAAAACTAAAGGGCATATCTGCTGCAATAGCCCAGACAAATAAAGCCATCACGGTTACGACTAAAAATTTATACTTAAGGTTAAGCATGTTTTTCCTTCCATAATAAAGTGAGACTAAAACCTATTTTCCCCAGGTATTTTCATTCCATTTGGCACTGTTCCAGAGACTGGCGCTGGGATTCGGCTGAGGCTTTGAATTGCCGCAAGCCACCAAAAACATAATGACGATCAAAGCAAAAATAATTCGTTTCATCTTCCCTCCTTTCTTCTCAGAATTTTTTATTAACCTTTAGGGGTTCTGCTTGCCCTCAGTAATCAGAGCAATGTCTAGCCTCTTAGCTGCCGAGCCCTCAAAGCGCACACGATTCATTGGTGTAAGTCACACTGGCAGATTTGGTTTGATTGGCACTCACCGTTATGGTTTGAGAACTCGGTTCAGCAAAATAAATGCGGCAAGCAGGTTTACCTGGGGCAACGGTAAAGCTCGCCGCAGTAATGGTGTAGTCGCCCACAGACAGATTGCTAAAGGTGCTGCCTTCATCGAGCAGACCGCTATTAAAGCCACTGGGTCCAAGTACCCTTACCCTTTTTTGACCAAATGGTAAGCCACTGATCGTAAGCTTTAGGTTGCCTGTTGAGGGTGGTGGGGTAAGGGTCGTGAATGTAAACACATATGAACAGGGAGGGTCACCTCGGCATAAGCCCGAACCAGCAAGTTCTTTACCCGAGGTATCTTTAGCTGTTTCGGCTACCGTAATCTCGTAGTTAGTATTGCCTTGAAGATTACCTTTACAAATCAGGAAATCCTTCGTCTCGCTTAGTGTCCAGGTACATCCTAGATCTGGAGAACTTGTGACGGCTGCGAGGGTGCTGACTTCATCCATCTCGTCATCAAAACCGATTTCAATTTCTTGAGTCAGGGGCACATTCATTTGCAAATCATTTGGATTGGTAAAAAAGACGCTCGGGGGAACCGTGTCAGGAACGGTAGAAAAGCTGATGCTACCTTCAAAAGCGTTACTGTCAAGGTCTTGACCCTTGTAAGGAAGCGTGTAAGTATTGCCATCAAACAAATTGCAAGTCAACGCAACTGTTACACCCACTACTTCTGACTTTTGGATTAAACAACCATAAGGGAAGTTCGTATCATCAACTTCAAATGTCTCGAGCTTTACTTCTTCAGAAAAGGTCAGGGTTATTGCTGTCGCTTTAATATTGGAAGCTTCAACATTACTTGCACCGTCAGCGGGAACGCTCGAGACCAGTCGGGGTATATTTTTTCCCGTCTTAAAGGTAATTTCCTTATTACCCGCCAGAGCATTGCCTGCTTTATCTTTGGCACTGAGCGTAAGAGTAAACGTTGTATTTTCTAAAAGTAGAACATCGGGTGGCACGAGCGTGAGCGTTGCTACTGTATCTGCTTCACTCCAACTCACATTGAAGGGGGTCGTTGCTAAAGGCTCGAGTTCTGTTAGAGGCCCCAAGGTATGAGGCGACACGACTATATTCTCTGTGGGATTAGGTGGCAAGAAGATCAAGCTAAAACTTGCTATATCCATCGGTTCAGAAAAAACCAGCTTGATTGTTGGGTTGTTGGGATGCACATCGGTAGCATCATCTGCTGGACTACTCGAGACAATCGTTGGTGCGGTGACATCGGTAGCTGAGGGAGTAGCTGAAACAACCCCGCTTTGACTCGAGTGATTGCCTGAATTATCTACTGCGTCAAGCGCAAAAAAGTATGCCTTAGCATTATCAAGACCTGTAACTGTACTCGAGGTTTCTGTAACAAGGCTATGCTGCTCGAGTTGGGTTGCTGTAGTTCCAAGATAAATCGTATAGCCCACCACATCTGTCTCAGGACTGGCCTGCCAGGATAGGCTAATCTGAGCATTACCAGGACTGGCAATAAGATTAGTCGGAGTTGAGGGTGCTGTCGTATCGGTACTGGCTGACGTGTTAAAAGTCAGCGTGGTACTTGCCAGAGCATTCCCTGCTAAGTCTTTGGCATTTAGCAGCAAACTATACGAAGTTGATGGGCTAAGCAGATCATTGGTAAAAACCACATTCTTATGGTCACTTGTCCAGTTGGGGCTGCCCAGATTGAATGTTGGTGTGGCACTCAGAGTAAGTGACGCCTCATCTATAGCCTCATTAAAGCCAAAAGCCAGTTTGACATTTATGGGGACATTGTTCGAGCCTGTAGCTGGCAGACTACTACTTAAAAGAGGTGCTGTTATATCGCTTGGGCTAGGGCTCGAGGGACCTCCGCAAGCAGCCAGAATGATAAGCAAACCTAATAGTAAATACCGTTTCATTTTATGCTTCCCTTCATGCCACCAGTCTGCAAAAATCACTGCCAACACTGCGCCAACACC
>JAGQHN010000163.1 GCA_020431825.1 Trueperaceae bacterium
GTTCGCTACAACCTTGACATCAAAGCTAAGCTAGCTGTCTGAGATGGTCCACTACCGAAAATAGTACTGACCTGGGTCAATTATTTCCCCAGCGGCGATTTTTCGCAGAACTTCTTTTGGGCCATGCCGCACACCAATATTCCTGACATAAATAAGGGCTTCATCGTGGGTTTTTAGGGTGTATCTGGCCTCGAGGTAAGCTGTGCCGTCAGCAGCTACAATTTGCCAGTCAGCGCCACCAGGAATCACTCTTCCCTTAAGACGTTCTCCGGTAAAACTGCCTCCAGTAATCGGGATAACTTTACGCTGTCCGGTGGCAACAGCGCCAACATCGAGCGGGTCGTCAACATCAACGTGAGCCTGAAACAAAGGCTCGAGCCTGGGAACAGGAGGTCTAAATGGCATAGCTTATTTTAGAAGCGTGAATGAGGTAAACCACTGTCTAAGCCTTCGCCTTAAGCCACTGCTCGAGTCTGGGGATGACATAGGCCGACATAAGGCTATAGGCCTTGTCGGTGAGATGCAGCTTGTCCTCGACATAGAGGTTGGCCTCGTTTTCGTTAGCCAGAGCGTCATTGAGATTTAGGGCAAGGTCTGTTGGCTCGAGCAAGTCAAAAATCTGCCGATTGACCTTTTCAATAGCCTCGCTTAGCCCCAGTTCACGTTTTTGCGGCGCCTGAATAATCGAGGCATAGGCCACTGAATTTTTGCCAAGCAAAGTGCGGATGGTTGTTATGCAACTGCCCAGAGACTCAGTAATAGCATCTACGCTTCGGCCCTGATTAAAATCATTACTACCCGCATAAAGTACAACAAAATCATAGTCAGTTCTGGCAAGCGCTATATCTATTTCTTGCGCCCAGTAGTCGGCAGTTGTTCCTCCGATGGCATGGTTTTCCAATTGGAAGCCGTCATAGCGCCCCTGAGCGCTTGTCCACTGTTCAAAGATCGAGCTGCCAAGTAATACCCCTTTTTTCATTGCACGGTCCTTTCAGCATTAAGGTCTTAGTGTGGTCATTCTATACTTTTGAATCTTTATAGATGACTGGAGAAGCAAGGACTCGAGCCTGGCAAACTACCCATTTTTTCCAATCTATGATACGTTTGGCAAAACATCCTTATTGGGAAAAACGATGACAAAAGCAGAAAAGACGTCTCCAGAATCAGAAAGGGTGATTATTGCTGGGGCAGGTATTGCTGGCCTAACGCTGGCCTTAAGCCTCGAGCAACAAGGTATTCCTTTTCGGGTGTATGAAGCGGTGAGCGAACTGCGCCCACTGGGTGTGGGCATTAATCTTCAGCCGCACGCCGTTCGTGAGATTTTTGAACTTGGGTTGGCAAAAGAAATAGATGCAATCGGTCTAAAGACCGAAGAAGTTGCTTATTTCTCGGCACAGGGTGGCCTGATTTGGCGTGAGCCCAGGGGTAAATTTGCCGGTTATAACTGGCCGCAATATTCCATTCACCGGGGCAAATTACAGATGATGCTGCGTGACGCCCTTGTGGCTCGAGCCGGCGAAGAGGTGCTGGTGCTGGGTGCAGCCCTTGAAAGCTGGCAGGAGACCGAAGCTGGTATTGAGGTTAAATTTGTTGATCGTCATAGCGGAAAGGCCCTGACCAGCGTCAAAGGTGGCCTTCTGGTAGCAGGGGATGGTATCAACTCTGCGGCAAGAGCAAGACTTTACCCTGATGAAGGTCCAGCCCACTGGCGTGGCACCATGATGTGGCGTGGTGTCAGCAAAGGCCCCAGATTTCGCACAGGTCGCACCATGGCGATGGCAGGTACCTGGGATAGAAAGTTTGTCTGCTACCCGATTGCCGATGCCGAGGGGGGGCAGTCCGTCATAAACTGGATTGCCGATCTGGCTAAACCTGCTGACTACCGCTGGAACAAACAGGACTGGAACCGTGTTGGCAAGCTTGAAGATGTCTTACCGCCCTTTGCCGACTGGCAGTTTGACTGGCTGGATGTTCCTGAAATTATTCGTACGGCAGAGCTAATCTACGAATACCCGATGGTTGACCGCAATCCTTTAACGCGCTGGACGCACGGACGCATGACTCTAATTGGCGACGCTGCTCACGCTATGTACCCGATTGGTTCCAATGGGGCTTCGCAAGCCATTATTGATGCCAGAGTCTTGACTCGCGAATTACGCGATCATGGTGTGACGGGAGGGGCACTCGAGGCTTATGACCTTGCCCGGCGTGAAAAGGTCAACGCGGTAGTCTTAGCCAACCGCGGCGATGGTCCTGACAAAGTGCTTGACCTGGTTGCCGAGCGCGCCCCAAACGGTTTTGAAGTCATAGATGAGGTCATGAGTCAACAGGAACTAACTGACTTGGCTGCAAGCTATAAAAAACTGGCAGGTATGGATATATCTACCTTAAACAATCAGCCTTCAATTTTGTGAGTTAACAAAGCAAGTATTTGCTTTGAATGAGCGAAGAGTCATTTGTAGGCCAAGCACATTCAAAGCAACTGTAGAACTTCATCAACCACCTGTTCTAGAGGTTTATTCGTATCAATTTCGTAATCAGCTCCTTGCCTTAAAAGAGGCTCTATAGCTTCCAGATCGGCTAAGATTTGCCCTAATTCTTTTGCTGATTTCCCAAAGCTATTGGTGCTCCGAGTTTTGAGGCGCTCGAGCATGATTTCTTTTGGCACGCTTAGCAAAATGACCCGGTCAAACTGCGGGTAAAACTTGCCCTGATTGCTGACGGTACCGCTAAGAAACAGTACCTCCGCATCTTCTGTAGACAGCAAAGTTTGTATGGCCTCTTCACGCCAGACCCAGCCGCCATCGGGTTCCTGTAAAGTGTAGCCATAATCGGTATCAACCGTTTTGTATCCACGTTTGGATAGTGCCTGAAGCAGGCTTGATTTGCCTGTACCTGACATGCCTGTAATCAAAATGCGTTTCATAGAAGGGGTGCGATTTTGTATAGGCGGTGAGTAGCAAACCCAATCAGTATTGCCATTCGTAAAAGTAGATGCACACAATCTGCTACACCGCCCTTCATGACTTGTCCTTTTGAGAGCTGAGCCGGGCGAGCAGGGTCTCAGTGTGAGCTTTTATAGCGTACTCGAGTTCCACGGGTTTCAGCACTTTCCAGGAAAAACTCAGTCCTGAGAGCAGGCGCGCCAGCCAGTTCATGTCTTCGTCGGTGGTGCAGCACATCAGAACGCCTTTAGCGTGGGGCTCGAGTGTCACCAGATTGGGGTAGATTTCACGCTGCGCTTTTTCCAAACTGGTCTCGAGTAATATCTCGGCGCTGTGTGCCGACGGAATCATAGCGATACCCTCATTGATATAGCTATAGGCATCAAAGGCTTCTGGAGCTTCAAAGCTGTCATCACAGAGTTTGACGCTCTCAATTCGGTCAAGGCGAAAAATACGAACTTCTTGCCGTAAATGGCAGTAGCCCGTCGTGTACCAGCGTCCGGCGCGTTGCACCACGCCGTAGGGGTCAAAGAGGCGCTCAGTTTTTTCATCCTTTTTGCCCAAATATACCATATGAAGTCGTTGCTGGTTCTGGGTACCAAGACTTAAAAGAGCCAGTTGATCGCCAATCTCAGAGCGGTCTACCGGGAGCGTGTCAAGCACCAGGGTAGCCTGAAGTGCAGTAACTTGCTGTCGGAGCGATTCGGGTAAGACTCGGTGCAGCTTAGCCAGTGCGCCTTCACTGACTACGGGTTCAACCAGACCACCCGTGCGTCTTAGCAGAAGTAGCCCCAGGGTTAAGGCCAAAGCTTCCTGGTTGTCAAACATAAGGGGAGGGAGTTTAAACCCAGCTCGCAGATGGTACTGACCATAGCGTCCGCGCTCACCTTCTATCGGGATGCCCATAGCTTGCAACATAGCAATGTAGCGCCGCACGCTTCTAGGGCTGACCTCGAGCCTTCTGGCGATTTCCCTGCCACTCATATTTCCTCTTGACTGAAGCCACTCGAGGATGGTTAAAAGTCGTGTGCTCGGGTGATACATATTAGGACCGATTTTAACCTGATAGGCCGCTATACTTAGTTTCTAAGGAGGCATCATGCTGCAACAGAATGATTATTTCCTGCTTAAAGAGAATGCTATAAGGCTGGCCCATCTGGAAAAACGGACACACTTAGAGATGCAGTTACGACAGCATAAGTTTTTTGCCGAAGCCTGGCGCTGGCACATTGCTCGAGCCTTACTAAAGCTTTCTTATCGGCTTGATCCGGCAGTAAGTCGCCTGTAAAACGGTGTAGCAGATTTGCATAGCCAGTTGAGATAAATGCCACGCTGACGGGGTTTGCCTCTCGCCATGCACACAAAACGGATACCTTTAAAAAGTCCCTTCATTTCATAAAGTTAGTTTAATGGGAGTAAGCATGAGTCAAGACAAAGCAAGCGTGATTAAGTTGCTAAAACAAGAATACGCGAATTGGGAAACAAAGCTAGATCAGTTAAATGAAACCCGGGTCGTAACTGCCAGCTTGCCCAACGGCTGGTCAATTAAGGATTTGATGGCTCATCTAATGGCCTGGCAGCAGGTCTCGCTGGCTCGCCTAAGAGCGGCTCGAGCAGGCGGTGAACCTGACTTACCGACCTGGCTCGAGGGAGAAAGCCCGGAATTTGAACCAGGCATACACAAGTTTAATGCCAAGATCTATGAACGGTACAAGCAAACAAGCTGGTCAGAGATTTATGAGGGTTGGAAAGATGGATTTGCTGAGCTTATTGCGTTAGGTGAAGCTATATCAGAAGATGAGTTAAGCGACAAAACAAAATTCCCATGGTTAGAGGGTTTTGCCCTTATGGATGTACTGGTAGGCACCCATGAACACCACAATCAAGATCACTGGCCAAAGGTTGAGGCTGTGCTGGAGAAATTCATTTCCTGAATACATTGCTCGAGCCTTTAAAAAGAATGATCTGATTATTAAAGGGTTTTAGATTTTGGTAGGGGTATCATCCTGACAGCAAGGACGTCTGGTATTAGCTTTAAAGTGCCCTTCAAAATTACTCTTTTTACTCGAACTATGGTCTTTCATATCTGACCACCTTATACCACCACCTAGATTTGCATGATTCTGCACATCCCCGCGGGTTTACTGCGGGGATGTTTATTGGGCTTAATTTTGCTCTCTTAAAGGAACGCTCAAGCAACGCTTGTGGCACTACGCTGGCAGCATGAAAAGCAAGGAGGCTTTTATGGGCACGCTTATGCTTTTAAGTGCTGCTATGACTTACAGTGTTGCTGGTATTTTCATGAAACTTTCTCTGGGGTTGACCAAACCCTTGCCTAGTCTGATGGCCTTTTTTGTCGTCATTCCAGGTATTTATTTACAAACCTTAGCGATGCGTCAGGCACAGCTAAGTATTAGTTATTTTCTGGTGATTGGTTTTGAAGCCATCCTGGCGTTTGTCTTTGGTCTTTGGCTTTTTGATGAACAGCTCTCAGGTCAAAAACTTTTTGGTCTTGCCCTCATTTTAATGGGCGCGCTTTTTTTGCAGGACAAACTTTAAAAGAACGCCCAGGCAACGCACCTTTTTTTAGACTTTTGACGTGGCCACTTTAAGAGATGAAGGGTGCAGATAGTAAGCCTTTTTTGTTACTAGCTGGATAGGGCATAAAACTGACACTCTAACGGAACGGAGACTAGCAAATGAAAAAATGGATTTATTTAGCGGTAGTTATGATTGCTTTACTTTTGTCGGCCTGCGGACCCAGTTATCCTGGCGAAATAAGTGAGATTAAAGCTAATAGTTCAGCTGACGATGTAGACAGCTATCTGGCTAAGCTCAGCCTCTACAGTGACAAAGAGCTAGAAAGCCTTTTTGAAGGCCTCAGTGCGAAGTTAGAGAAAGCTGATGACGGCCTTTTTGACGGTCAGAATGCCGAGCTTTACGCTACGGTGCTCGAGCTTAACCACCGGGGCCTGAGTCCAAAAACAGGCAACTTTACTGAGATTCTCGATATTTTTTATCTTTATGCCTGTAATCCCTGGAGACCAGCCATATACACCGCTTCACCCTTACGCACTTTTGGTTCCTTGCAGTCCGACGCTGCCAATGATGTCTATATTGATCGGCAGGATCACATTTACATTGTAGGTATGACCGAAGGCAATATGATCTCACGCACTTTTGGTGGCAGAGATGCCTTTATCTGCACGTTTGATGCCAGAGGCAAAGCCCTTTGGGCCAAACAGTTTGGCACAGCTGACGCTGATGAAGCCAACGGGGTTACGGTTGCTGATAACGGTACGATTTATGTGGTGGGTCGCATGGGTCAAAAGGCAGAGCCACAACCAGAGCCTGACCCCGATCCTGACCCCGTACCACTGGCGACGCAGGCAAGCTCTACGAGTAATGCTTTTATCAGAGCCTACAGCGCTTCAGGCAGAGAACTATGGACCGATCAATTTGGCAATCAGCCAGGTTCCTGGGGCATTGATGTTGCTACCAATAGCAATGTTGTTTTTATGGTGGGTAGACGCAGCAGTCAGAATTTTGTTCGTAGCTACTCACCAGGTGGCTGGCTAAACGGTGAAGATTTGTTTGCTGGGATTGGTGTGGAAGATGTCGCGGTGACTTCTGAGAATTATGCCTACGTTGTGGGCTGGAATCAGAAGAGAAACTCACCTCAAGGTTTTGTTGAGACACGTTCCTACATTAGAACGTATAAGTCCAATGCTGGATTATTGAAAGACTTCGACTTTGGTCTTGCTAACCCTAAAACGGGTGAGGCCGTAAAAGCTACTGGCGTTGCCTTAGATAGTGCTGATAGACCCTATGTGGTGGGCTATACCAATGGTACGTTTGGTGCCAGGCTCTTTGGTCGAACTGATGCTTTTGTGCTGCGCTATAGTGACAGTGCGGGCATTGTCTGGAAGCAGCAATTTGGCTCTACTGAAGATGATCAGGCGGTGGCCGTAGACCTTAGCCCCAACAACAAAATTTACGTGGCGGGTAGAACTACCGGTAATTTGGCTGGGCAAAACCTTGCGTATTTTGATGTCTTTTTACATAGTTTTTCTACTTCGGGTTCGACCTTATCCGCAACGCAGATCGGTACCGTAGGCTACGACTATACCCAGTCTGTGGCTGTTAACAGCGCAAATGAATCAGTCGTTGTTGGTTCGCTACTTAACAATGGGTCAAACGCTTTTGCTGGACGCTTACCCTAAGCTGTTTTAAAGATGATATTTATACTAATTCTGGGAATACTGCAAACATGTTGACCAACCCCTAGTTTGATTCTGCTTGTAAGTCGTCTTGAACCACAGGTAGTGACTAGAATTGCTGAGTTATCACCGATGATGCCGCATGTTCAGGACTGTTTTCCGCTCGCATGATTAAAGGGAATCAGTATTACCACCTCTTTTAACGAGAGGTGGTTTTGCTTTGGCTTTTCGTTGCAGAAACTGGGCTTTTTGTTTAGGCTTAAGGTTATGAATGTGCTCGAGCTTCGACTCTTTGGTCCTGGTGAGCTGCACTTTGCCGGGCAGGTTCAAGGGCTCGAGCGAAAAACGGCTGGCCTACTGACCTATCTGGCACTGGAAGGCTCCACGCCGAGGGCACTAATAGCCGGATTACTGTGGCCAGAAAGTGGTGAAAGCCAGGCACGCACCAATTTGCGAAAGGTGCTTAGTCGGCTTAAACCCTGGCCTGAGCTTCTGGCGGGCAATGATGTCTTGCGTCTGGGAGATGAAGTTGTCTGCGATTTAAGGGACAGAGCCAAGCAAAAACCTGCCTTAAGTGCTGAACTGCTGGCAGGGCAAAGCTACGATGACTGTATTGATTTTGCTGACTGGCTCTGGGTATGGCGCGAGCGTCTGCGGGATGAAAATCTGGCGGTTTTAAGTGTTGAGCTGGCTAAGCTGGAGGCGGAAGGTGAGTTAGAAGCCGCTCTTATGTTAGCAAGGCAGCTTATGCAACTCGAGCCCCTGGCTGAAAGCCATTATCGGCGCGTCATGCGTCTCCAGTTTTACCTTGGGGATAGGGGAGCGGCCCTCGAAACTTATAAGCGTTGTCAGAAAGCCCTAAAGGAGGCGCTTGGTCTTTCGCCTCTGGCAGAAACGCAAAACCTTGCCAGAGACATAGAACAAAATACCCTTGCGCCCTTTATTACCCTAAAAGAAAAACCACCAGCCGAACTGGGCCGTCTGCCTTTTGCGGGTAGGGAAAATCTGATGGCTGAACTGACTGAAGTCTGTCAGACCTACCGGTTCATTGTGCTCAGTGGCGAAGCTGGTTTAGGGAAAACCCGGTTTTTGCAGGAATACTTTGCAGAGCAATCAGGGGTGCTCTTTTTGGGGGTTAGTTCAGGGGGCGAAACCATCCCCTTGAGCAGTTTGCGTTATGTTCTGAGCCAGCTGCTTGATGACGCTATCAAGCAAAGGCTCGAGCCCTGGGCCCTTCAGGAGCTGGTGCGGCTACTGCCTGAGCTGGAAGCTGTGCAAACGGTGCTCGAGCCCTCAGAGGATCGTTTGCAGGAAGCCTGCCTTGAAGTCTTTCGTCTGGTTGGCGGCAACCTCAGCACCCTGATTATAGAAGATTTGCATTTCTGGGATTTTGCGAGTTTTGCCTTTTTGCCCTTACTTTTTGAAGCTATGCCAGAGGTGAAGATTGTTGCCAGCTGCCGTCCTTTTGGGTTTCCGGAAAGCCTTCAAACGCTCATGGATAAAGCTGTGGCAGTGAAGCTCGAGCTTTCTCCCTTACCAGTAGATGCCTTTGAAACCATCCTGGGAAAGCTTGGTCTAAAAAGCCAGCTACCTGACGCGGCAAGTTTACAAAGTTTGACTCAGGGCAATCCGCTTTATCTGGGAGAAGGTTTAAAAGCTGCTCTTAAGCCGGGTCAGTGGCAGCTTAAGGAAAGCATTATTCAAGAACGGCTTACAGGACTTTCTGAAGTGGCAGAGCAAGTGATTTGGACGATGGCCTTAAATGGTGGCAGGCTCGAGCTCGAGCTGAGTGCCGCCATGCTTACTCTAAAACCCCTATCGCTGGGTAAGCAGCTACAGGAACTGCAAGATGCCCAGCTGCTTAAAGAGGATGCTTTAAGTCACGACCTGTTTGCTGAGTATGTCAGGGAAAAAATGCCCGCCGCCGTTAAGGCATTGCTCCATAGTCGGGCCGCCGAGTTTTTAAGTCAGACAGCCAAAGATGCGGCTCGAGCTGCAGAACACTGGTTTTTGGCAAAGGCACCCTTAAAGGCCGTGGAGCAGTGGCAGATTGCTTCAGACTATCTATATACAAGGGGTCTGACTAGAGAGGCGCTAAATACACTCGAGCGGGCACTCGCTCATTCTAATGAGCCTGATTTGCAGTTTACAGGTGCAAAACTTTATCTGGAAATAGGCGATTATGACAAGGCTTTAACAGTTGCTAAGGCCCTGGAAGAAAGCTCAGATGAACCCTGGGTGCAGAGCAAAGTCCATCATGTGCGGGCGGATTATTTGCTCACCCTGGGAAAGATTTCTGAAGCGAAGAACCATTTAAAGAAAGCGCAGGAGCTTGCAAACCTGGTACCCAGCGAAGCGTTTGATCGTGACCTGCAAGTACTTGCTATGCACGTTGCCTATGCAGAGGGTGACTTTGCTGCTGTCCAGCGCTACGCTGCTCAGATTCTGGAGCGGGCAAGGCAAAAGGCTGAACCGATCTGGTTAGCCAAAGCCCTCAGTGATATGGGCGTAGCCCTAAGTAGTTTAGGACAGCTTGAAGAAAGCCTGAGATTTCACTATGAGGCCAGGGCTCTGGGGCAAAAACATGGTCTAAAAAGTCAGCAGTTTCAATCGGCCAATAATTTATCGGTGACTTATGCCTTGTTGGGTAACCTGAGTAAAGCTGCCGAACTTTCCGAAGAAGCACTCGAGCAGGGGAGATTTCATGGTTATGACACTGTCCGGGGTAATTTGGCCGTCTACTACGCAGACCTGGGGCATTATGACAAGGCAATTGCCCTGTCTTTAGACCTGAGTGAAACCGGAGCGCAGACGCAGGAGCGCATCTATGCCTTTACCCGCCTTGCTGAACTTTATGACCGAACGGCTGAGCAGGAAAAGATACAACCTGCTCTGCTTAAGGCCATTGAGCTGGCAAGTCAGATTGATGACGTAGCCCCACGTTTGCGTACCCTTATCAATACGGTTAAATATGGGAATAAAGACTTACATCCTAGAGTTCTGCCCTGGCTCGAGGGGCTAAAGCTCGAGCAGATACGACCCGATACACGCGAAGAATTAGAAGACCTAGGACTCATAGAAGATTTAGCTTTGGATAATAGTAATTGATAAAGTGTTTTTAGATAAAAGTATTACTCCGAATGTAGCATTCTTCGCCGTAAAGTAAATTCCTGATTGAGGGAATCACTACCCCATCAGATTCTTTAATGAAAGTTTCAAAAATCATATTCAAATGCGAAGAAACAGTTTGTTCGACTAAGTGAGGTCTGTATCTCACGAGAGATGCTAAAGAAAAAGAAAAAAGCAACATTGATGTTAAGGTAGGTAAAAACTCAACTCTATTTAATCCTTGCCAAGCATATAGCCGACTTTCCGCCCCCCCCTTTGACATAATTCAGGAATGAGTCATGGCAAGCTAGGGTATGAAGGAAAGATATAA
>JAGQHN010000164.1 GCA_020431825.1 Trueperaceae bacterium
CACCGTGGGTTCATTCGAACTCAGGGTTTCCTATTCACTCACGCCGAAATAAACCACCTTTTTCGTAATTCCAGGTCTCAGGTAACTGCTTGTATTCGTAGACGAAATTTCAAGTTCAAGCCAAAACATTCTGGCAGACAGAGCCTGGTTCACATCTTGCTTTTTCAGCTACTCGTAATTATACAGACGGAGCCCATCCAACGTTATCGCATCGTGCAAGACAGACTATCTATGCCATTGCGCTCTACCTTGATATTGGTCTTTGCGTGTCCTCATTTGACTCTGCGCCAGAGTACCCATCCGAAAAACAATAAAGCAAGCAACCCTATGATCCCATAACTAACCGGACCTAAATATTGTGCCACCAACTGATAGTTATCTCCCAAAATATATCCCAGATAAGCTAGCAAGGTTGTCCAAATGCTTGTACCCAATAGCGTATATAACAAGAAAGGAAAAAGGTTCATATCACTTAGTCCTGCGGGAATAGAAATGAGTGAACGAATACCAGGAATTAAGCGACATAAACAAACAGCCCAACCCTTATAACGATCAAACCAATCATTTGCTTTAGAAATATCCTTGCCCGAAATACTTAACCAGCGCCCATATTTATCAACCCAACGCTCCAAACGTTCTCGACCAGCTAGCTTGCCAAGATAAAATAAAGGTAACTGTCCTATTAAAGAACCAAGTGAACCAGCTACTATCACTGCAACAAGAGATTGTTCGCCAAGCTCAGCACTAAAACCAGCAAGCGGCATAATAAGCTCAGAGGGAAGGGGAGGAAAAACATTCTCCAAAAACATTAAAAAAGCAATACCTAAGTATCCAAGGTTATTCATGATTGATTGAATGTATTGCTCCATAACTTAAATATCCTGCCAAACTTGCAACTACGATATAAACTTTGAATTATTTCGACTAGAAAAACCTATAACCAATATATGACTTAACCCCTGACTCTCTTAAATTACAACCTTACTCCCAGGAAAAAAAGGGGCACCTGAAAGCTCTGTAGCAGTACTGCAGTACCTTAGATCAGCCTTAAAGCGATGAGAGAAATCCAGCGACAACATCCTCAATCAACTAAAGCAATTCTATAAATCAATTAAAGACTGTACAAAATGTTAGATGACAGCCCACAAACACACTGATTTTTAAGCCAGATGAGACTGGTGCGTCTATACTGTTCTTTATAGTCTTTCTACCCCTGTTCACTTAAAACCGCGCTCTGTTAGCCTTAAAAATAAGGTAGTGGTATAGAGAAGATCAGATAGCTTCCGAGAAGCATACTGAGAAATGCTGTTTTGGAGAAGGTTTCAGACATTAGGGTAATCGGGCTATTCATCAGGATGATACCACCAAAAACAATTTATTAGTCCCTATAGATCTTAAAATCAATTCAAAAGATCTTAAAAATAGTTCCCAATCCATTAAGTGTGGGGCAGTATTAAGTTTTCCTAGTGATTTAGTTTTTAAAAGTGGTTTAGTTTAAAAGATACGTCATGTAAAACGTGTTAAGAAAGGATTTCTCAAAAGAAGTCAAACAGAATATTTATCAATCTATCTGTCAGGATAATACGACCTACGAATCTCATATAAATACCCGGGGTCAGAAAGAAAAAATCGTCTATGAAAATAAATCTATGGATCATCCTCATAGCAGGATTCTGGCTTATTTTTCTCACTTCTGGAATATTCTTTCTCAGTCAAACAAAAGCCGAGAAGGCTTCTATCGGCTACTTTCAAAAAGATCAGGCTCGCCAAGGAAAAACCGTCTTTGCCCAACATTGTGCGAATTGTCATGGACCCAGGCTTAGGGGCATAAGCGCTCCCGCACTGATTGGAACTGGTTTTTGGACAAGCTGGAAAGACAAAAAAGTACAGCAACTGTCTAATTATATTCGCACTAAAATGCCACAGGGGCAGGAGGGGACTTTGCCAGACGAGTTTTACTTTGCCAGTACAGCTTATATCCTCGAGCAAAATGGACTTCCTGCTGGTGAGATAAAACTTGGAGGGAACAATAGCCAGGTAAGCAATCTGATACTCGAGCCCAGTCAGGTAACTAAAACTGCTCACATGCAAATGCAGCAGCCCACAAATGAGGCCAATCCTTTTTATTTTTTTGGCTATAGCTCTCGTTCTGGGACCAATCCTGACTTACTTTCTTATGACGGGTACAGTACAAGTCAACCCCTTTTTCTCACTGTAGCGAACACGTCCAGTAAGTCAGGCAAAGAAGCAACCCTTGCCCAGGAAAGTCCTAGCAAGACTGCCAGCCTGCATATTCAGACGGAGCAACAAGGAATTGACTTTGAGCTCGAAGGTCCCAACAATTACCAGCTAACTATTGAGGGCTCGAGTCTGACAGTAACTCAACTTGAACCAGGAACGTATAAACTCAGTGCTGAAAAAGAGGGTTTTACCAGTCAACAGACAACTCTCGAGCTTGAAGCTGACAGAACTGCTCGCTTTGACTTAAAGCTTAAAAAGAGTGAAACACCAGAACCAGTAAGGTCTCAAAGCTCGAGCGAAAATTTGGCTCTGTCCGAAACGTCCTCTAGCAACGAAAACTCAAGCAAAGCTAATGGAGAAACTGGTCAAAGTGACTCGCAACAGCTTGCCCTTGGACACTATCTGTATGAGCAAAATTGCACGGGATGTCACGGAGCTGAGGGTAACGGCGGCATTGGTCCTAGTTTGCATAACAATAGTCGCCTGGATGAAGCCAACTGGGTGGTCAAACGCATCTTACTTGGCGCAGGACCAATGCCAGCTTTTGGGGCTCGCTTTGATGCCCATGAAGTTGCAAGCCTTACCCAATTTCTTTCCACCTGGAATAGGCAGCTCGAGGCTATCAGCGAGGCAGAAATCCGCGAGATTGCTTCACAATTGCGTCCTGAAGCCTTAAACCCTGCCCTTTCTGACCTTAGCTCGGCATCTTTGGGACAACAGCGTTATACCCAAGTCTGTTCAGCCTGTCATGGATTGCAAGGGGGTGGCGATGTTGGGCCGCCTCTGGCAGGCAACCCAAATCTGGACAATACCCAACTTGTGCTAAGCACAATACTTTTTGGAAGAGGCGTGATGCCCGCCTTTAGTCTTTATCCTGACGAGGATATTGCCGCGATTGCCAGTTATATACGCTCGAGCTGGAGCAATGCCTATGGTCAGGTTATTGCCCCTGAAGTAAATCAGTATCGACCGGACACTGTAGAGCAAAACCCGGACACTGTAGAGCAAAACAGTGAATAGGAGGCCAATGAAAGAACGTGCAGAAAAGACGAGCCCATCCCTAAGTCGGCGCAGATTTTTACAGGTAGCCAGTGCTCTTGGCCTGGCGCATCTGCTAACAGGTAGTGAGCAGGCTCAAAACACGCCCAATTTACCGCAAAACCCCCAATTCAAGGCACCCGGGCAAACACGACATTTACCCAGAGTACAAGCCGCCTATACCTTTTTTACACTACCTGAGGCTCGCTTTGTCGAGGCAGCAGTAAGTCGCCTTATTCCAGCAGATGATCTGGGACCAGGCGCGCTCGAGACAGGAGTAGCCTATTTTATTGACCAGCAGTTACAGGGCAAGTTTGGCCTGGCTGCCACCTGGTATATGCAAGGACCCTGGCAACAAGGAACACCAGAACAGGGCTATCAGCACCCTTTTAATCCGCAGGAGCTTTACCGCCTTTGTATTCCTGCTATTGATATGCATGCAGAAGAAAGCAAAGGGCAGGTCTTTGCTGATTTATCAGTAAGTGCCCAAGATGACTTGCTTGCTGCCCTGGAAGGCGAGAAACTAGAGATTTCTCCCTTACCTCAGTTTTTTCTAAGCACCTTCTGGCAAATACTTTATGACAACACCATGCAAGGCTTTTTTGCCGATCCTGTTTACGGAGGCAATGATCAAAAAGCAGGTTGGCGACTGGTCGGGTTTCCAGGGGTTGCCGCTGCCTACCGGGGCGTTATGGAAGCCTATTATGGTCGCCCCTATCAGGTTGAACCCGTTTCGCTGGCTGATCTCCAGGCAGGAGCAGCTTTAGCTGATGAAAGCGGTCATGCCATTCACCGGGATTTGGCAACGGGTGAGATTCTAAGTGTCCATCCTGAAAGTTTCAAACATGAGCACTAAGCTCGAGAAGGTCGATGCTGTGGTGATTGGCGTGGGTTGGACAGGAGGGATTCTGGCTAAGGAGCTGACACAGGCTGGCTTAAAAGTTGTGGGACTCGAGCGAGGTCGTTACCGGCAAACCGACCCTGATTTTCAACCCCCTCATATTCACGATGAGTTGCGCTATCACGTGAGGTATGACCTGATGCAAAATTTATCCCGCGAAACCCTTAGCTTTCGCAATCACCAGGAGCAAACTGCTTTGCCCTACCGTGTTTTGGGCTCGTTTTTACCAGGAGAAGGCCTGGGAGGTGCTGGGGTTCATTGGAACGGCGTATGCTGGCGCTTTTTACCCTATGACTTTGAAATACGTTCTCAAACCCTGGCGCGTTATGGCGAACGCAAAATTCCAGATGATATGAGTCTTCAGGACTGGGGCTTGACTTATGATGAGCTCGAGCCCTATTTTGACCAGTTCGAGTACACCTGCGGGATTTCAGGCCAGGCCGGCAATCTGCAAGGCGAAACCGTGGCAGAGGGCAATCCCTTTGAAGGTCCTCGCCAACGTCCCTATCCTACGCCACCGCTAACTCCTAGTTATGCCAATCTTCGCTTTCGTCAGGCCACAGCTTCACTCGGCTACCATCCCTTTATGCAACCCGCTGCCAATTTGAGTGAAGTCTATACCAACCCAGATGGCATTACTCAGGGGGCCTGTGTCTACTGCGGTTACTGCCAACGCTTTGGCTGCGAAAGCTATGCCAAACCCAGTGCCCTGACAACGGTTTTACCTGTAGCTATGGCTTCAGGTTTGTTTGACTTACGCACGCATTGCAATGTCATACGCATCAACGTGAATTCCAGTGGCAATAAGGCTGTTTCTGTAACCTATATTGACGCACAGGGCCAGGAGTGCACCCAGGCTGCCGATATCATTTGTCTAAATTCCTATGTTCTGAATAACTGCAAATTAATGCTTGTTTCTGGCATTGGTAAGCCTTATCAGCCAGCCAGTGGCACAGGGGTCGTGGGCAAAAATTACTGCTATCAGGCTTCTACAGGCGCCACCGTTTATTTTGAGGACGAAATCTTTAACACCTTTATGGGTGCAGGAGCTTTAGGTGTGTCACTGGATGATTTTAACGGTGACAATTTTGACCATAGCAACCTGGACTTTATTCACGGTGGCAATATTGCCAATTACAGTACGGGTGCAGGCCCAGTGCGCAGTCGACCCGTTCCTCCAAATACACCAAAATGGGGTTCAGCCTGGAAGCAAAACCTGGCCCACTATTACAACCGTAGCTGGAGCTTTTCTACACAGGGCAGTGTGATGCCTTACCGAAGTAATTACCTTGATCTGGATCCTACTTATAAAGATGTTTATGGTTTACCCCTGCTCCGTATGACCTTTGACTGGGGCCCAAATGAACTGGCCATGACAGAATTCATGGCACAGATTTTGGAAGGCATTGCTAAAGAACTGGGCGCCGATAAGTACAGCATTAGCAAATTGACTAAACACTATTCCATTGTGCCCTATCAATCAACCCACAATACAGGAGGGACGATTATGGGTGCCGACCCCAATAGCAGTGTTGTAAACCCTTTTTTGCAAAGCTGGGACGTCGATAATCTGTTCATCGTTGGTGCAGGCAATTTTCCCCATAACTCAGGCTATAATCCGACAGGAACCGTGGGCGCACTTGCCTACCGTGCTGCCGATGCTATTGTAAACAACTATCTGGCTCAGCCTGGACCCCTTTACTAGGTATGTTCCGCGGCGCACTCATTATCGCGGGCTTAGCCGTGATCTTACATATTGGCGTTATTCTGATATCACTTGAGCGCGTCAAGGCGAAACCTCCCCTTGCTATGCCTGACACGACAGGTCGAGTAGTTAGCCAGGAGGCTAGCTCACTTCTTAAGCATTACGGCTGCGGTGGCTGTCACTATATTCCAGGTATTGCCGGTGCGAATGGCAAGGTTGGCCCTGGACTTGAACAGTTTGCAAATCGTGCCTATATAGCTGGGCATCTTCCAAATACTCCAGAAAATCTCGTCCACTGGCTCATGAACCCTCAAAGGCTCGAGCCCGGTACCGCTATGCCCACCATGAACCTGACGAGTACCGAAGCAAAACTGATTGCCGGATTCCTTTATGGCTACGATAATGATGCGCGTTAGACAGATCGCAGGCATAGCGCTTTATTTGGGCCTGGCTAACGCCCAGGAAGCGTCCTGGCGCAGCCCCGTTAATGTGCTTAGTCGGAAAGGTTTGGTTGCCGACCAAATCAGCACCATCTGGTGGTTTTTATTCAGTACCGCTAGCCTGGTATTTCTAGTCGTTATCACCCTGCTGCTTATTGCTCTCTTTAAAAAGGGTCAAGCTGTACCTAAAGGCCCAGTTCAGGAAAACAGTTCAGTGCGGCCCATCCTTTACCTTGGCACTGGACTGACTATCATCGTTTTGCTGATTACAGCAGTTTATACCTTTATTAGTATGCGTACACTCGCCGCCCCAAGCCAGAAACCCGCGCTTACTTTTGAAATTGTAGGCAAGCAGTGGTGGTGGGATGTTCGCTACGAAGGCGAGAGCATTTCTGCCAATGAACTGCATATTCCTAGCGGGGAACCTGTGCATTTCAGCTTGCATTCAGATAATGTTATTCATTCTTTTTGGCTACCTGACCTAGCAGGAAAACGTGATTTGATACCGGGGCATCCTAATAGTCTCTGGCTGCAAGCTGACGAGCCCGGTACTTACCGGGGAAGCTGCGCTGAGTTTTGTGGCGTTCAACACGGAAAGATGAATTTTACAGTTATTGCAGAACCAAGGGCCGCTTTTGAAACCTGGCTCGAGCATGCCAGGGCAGAGGCAAATGCGGCTGTTTCGGAGGAGGCTCGAGTCGGTCAGGCTATCTTTATGCAACAGGGGTGTGCTGGTTGTCACTCTATAAGAGGTACGGCTGCTCAGGGAGAGATTGGGCCAGAGCTAACTCACCTCAGTAGTCGCTTGACGCTCGCGGCTGCAAATATACCTAATACGACTGGGCATTTGGCTGCCTGGATCGTCGATTCTCAAAGTATAAAACCAGGCAACAGGATGCCTTCGCAAAAACTAAGCGGAGAGGATTTGCAGTTTCTTCTCAGTTATTTAATGGAACTTAATTAGGATCTTTATGTCATTACCTTACGGAAGCTCTAACGACGATACTTTTATTGAAACCTGGAAAAGTGCCGCTGGGCCTTTTGCATGGCTACGAGCCGTGAATAATAGCCCAATTGGCAAACGTTTTCTGGTAACTGGATTTGCCTTTTTCTTAATTGGCGGCATTCAGGCCCTCTTTATGCGCCTTCAATTAGCGAAACCCGAAAACAACCTGATGAGCCCGGAGCTTTACAACCAGCTTATGAGCATGCACGGTTCTACCATGCTTTTTTTGTTTGTTGTGCCAATCCTTGAGGGGCTTGCCACGCTGCTTGCGCCTAGCATGCTCGGCACCCGAGACCTGCCCTTTCCCCGGCTTACGGCCTTTGCCTACTGGGCTTATCTTTTTGGGGGTGTACTCATGTACTCGAGCTTTCTTTTAGGTGTCGCACCCAATGGGGGTTGGTTTGCCTATGTACCCTTAACTGGTCCAGAATTTTCTCCGGGCATAAACATGGATTTCTGGCTCTTAGGGCTCGAGTTAGCAGAAGCCTCTGGCATCATATCAGCCTTTGAACTTATTATTGCGGTTCTGGCAATGCGCGCACCTGGTATGACCCTGGGGCGTATTCCCGTCTTTCTATGGGCAATGCTGGTGGCTTCAAGCATGATTTTATTTGCCTTTATGACAGTCCTGATTGCCTCTTTGTACCTCGAGCTTGACCGTAAGCTAGGTACTGCTTTTTTTAGTCCTGAATTGGGTGGGAGTACCCTCCTCTGGCAACACCTTTTCTGGTTCTTTGGACATCCAGAAGTCTATATTCAATTTTTACCAGCGGCAGGCATTGTTTCTATGATAATTCCTGTCTTTTGCCGCCAGCCCCTGGTTAGCTATACGGCCGTTGTTTTGGCCCTGGTATCTACAGGAGTAATGAGCTTTGGCTTATGGGCACACCATATGTTTACAACAGGTATGCCAGATATTACAGCCAGCTTTTTTTCTACGATGAGCATTGTGGTCGCAATTCCAACCGGGTTACAATTTTTTGTCTGGATTGCCACTATCTGGCGAGGTAAGGTCATCTGGAAAACCCCCATGCTTTTTGTGATGGGCTTTATGGTTAATTTTCTAATTGGTGGCCTCACTGGCGTTATGCTAGGCGTGGCTCCCTTTGACTGGCAAGTACATGACTCTTATTTTGTAGTGGCCCATTTTCACTACGTATTAATTGGCGGTGTGGTGTTTCCGCTTATAGCGGGCTTTTACTACTGGATGCCTAAAATCACGGGGAAACTGATGGGCGAGCGTCTGGGACGCTGGAATTTCTGGCTTATGTTTGTAGGTTTTAACGTAGCCTTTTTCCCTATGCATCTGGCTGGTTTTAGAGGAATGCCCCGACGGGTCTACACCTATATTGAAGGAATTGGCCTTGCCAATTACAACTTGATTTCCACCCTGGGTGCCTTTATCTTTGCCACCGGCATCCTGGTTTTTGTGCTAAATTTTCTTGCCAGTCTGCGGCAGCCCAATACCGATCCTAATCCCTGGGGCGCCTATAGCCTCGAGTGGGCCACAAGTTCGCCGCCTCCGCCCTATGCTTTTCTAACCTTACCTATAGTTAAAGGGCGCTACCCTCTTTGGGAACAGGAACAGCTTGATAAAGGTGATGAGGAAACCGTAGACATGGTAAAAACGCTGGCAAGCTGGCCCCTGAGCTGGCAGGCCGGTGTTGTAACCGATGTTTTTACCGGGCGTCTGCGCGAAGTTTTTTGGCTGGCGAATCCCTCTTATATGCCTATCACGCTGGCCACTGGCTTAGCTATTTCTCTGGGAGCCATGATTTTTGATAGCTACTGGTTAAGCGCCCTGGGGCTCGTCATAGCCCTGATTGCCTATCTGGTTTGGATGAATCCACGGCAGCGCCCGACCGAAAACGATAAAACCATAGAGGAGAAGTTTAAGCGTTTTGGCGTTGCAGTTTATCGGTACTCGAGCCCTACTATAGCCCGCTGGTCCCTGTTCTTGACTATGGGCATTGCTCTGACCACTCTGGGCACCTTCTTATTTACCTACTTTTTTCTTTCAACCAATACTCCCGTCTGGCCCCCTGAATCGGCAAAGTTGGGTGGCTGGACGGCAGCTGTACTTGCCCAGCTTTTCACTGTTTCTGGACTGGTCATAGTCGCCTGGACTCAGCGTTACAGCATGGCAGGGGGGCGCACCAAGCTCATTCGTCACTTTGCTATTGCATCGGTCTTAGATTTTGTGGCAGGTGGCTTACAGATTTGGGCCTATAGCCAGCTTTCATTCAGCTGGACCAGCCATGCCTATGGTTCTATTTTTTACTTACTAGCCGCTTTTCAACTCTTCATGCTCATTACCGCTCTGGTTATGGCCTCTATAGCCCTTTTTAGACTTAACTTTAATCATGATCCAGCTGAGCAGGAACGGGTTCAGGTCACAGTAGAAAACGCTCGGCGCAGCAACTATGTAATGCTGGCTTGCTGGCTTGCTATTTTCTTCACCCTTTACCTGAGTCCACATTTAATGTGAGGTGAAAGAATGACTGTTGTTCCTGCCAGAACCTTACTTTGGATCAGTTTTATAAGCACACCGCTTCTCTGGCTCCTCCACTTTCTACTTGCTTACCTCATAACAGAGGGGAGTTGCAGCGCAGCAGGAGAAAACACAGGTATATTTGGAGCCTCGAGCCTTACTCTCCTGTACCTGCTAACCTTCGTTTTTGTTTTGGCCTCTGTCTTTTTTACATTTTTAGCCTTTCGAACCAGCAAGCAAGCTCAAAAAACTGCACCAAGCTACGACGATTTCTTGCCAAAACTGGGCTTTACCTGCGGTCTCCTGTTCAGTTTTGTAGTCTTGCTCGAGTTTATTCCTTTGGCAATTTTGGGAGCTTGTTAAAGCTCCTATGACAATTGCCCACTACCCTTTTTGATCGGCCCCTTTAACCCTGTGCAGCCCATCTAAAATGCTCGGGCCAACCTTAGATGAGAAAAGTAAAGTACGGTAGTACCCAGGACAACCTACTAAGAGGTCTAGCTCACCCAACTTGCATTAGGATAACGTAAGCCTAAATAAAACAAAGGAGGGCTTCGGTGTATTTCACCTATTGCAAAATTTTTCCCCTGCAAGGTCAGCTTAACCAGGAACGCATTGTACGAAACTGCAAATTAGAGAAAGCCAAACTAGTAAGAGAAGGTTTTGACGTTGAGCTAAAATATTATCCTGCCAAGACCAGACGCAAAAAAGTGACTTATATCCGTTTAGAAACC
>JAGQHN010000165.1 GCA_020431825.1 Trueperaceae bacterium
TTTAAATCTCAACATGCCTTTGCCATGGCTGCAGGTTGTGCACCTGTTGAGAGGTCTTCTGGGGGCAGAAACGTTATCAGCTTAATACTAGGGGTAACCGTCGTCTTCATCGTGTCTTTCATATGATGGTACAAGTTAGATTGCGTTGTGATGATAAAAGCAAAGCTTATCTAGAACGTAAACAACAGCAAGGTAAAACCCGACGTGCTGCTTTACGCTGTCTGAAAACTTATGTAGCTAGAGAAGTTTTTAAGTTCATGCTCACCAACACCAAAGCTCATCCACAAAGGTGGATTCAGACTTGACAGCAATATACTAAGTTCATTTTATTTTGGCTTTAAAAAGCACCGCTCCAGATTCGCCGGGTAAAATAGCCCCGTCGCAGACACTGGCATCTGTAATATCCGCCGTAACGGTAGTAACGGCTCCCAGATCAAGCAGGGCATTGGTATTAGCCCCATTCGCATGGCAGATAACGTGGGCTTCAGCATTACTGGAAAAACTATCCTCGACCAGAGTCGTAAAAACGGGTACGGCATCACTAAAGTCAAAATTGACCACGGTAGTAGCGTAGTTGTGATACTCAATGCGGTAAACAAGCGTGTCGCCAGGGCTGCCGTTGACGCTAAATTCAAAGTCGTCAGCAGGGTCACTGGCATTGGGCGTGCCCACATCACAGCTCGAGTCAACTTGGAGACTTTCATTGCAGACATATTTGACGATGCGCAAAATGTCAGGCGTCACCGATGAACTGTTATTGGAGCTGTTGCTGTCTGGACTGGTCGCCGTAACGGTAGCCGTATTCTGATACTGGCCTGGGCTAGCATTATCCAGCACCACCGCCTGAAAACTTAAGGTTTGACTCGAGGGGTTAGCCATACTGCTAATAGTCCAGCTTAAGCCTGTGGTGCTAGGGTTGCTATCGTTCCTAAAATCGCCCCCGGCAATGCTTGCCGGTACATAGCTATAACCTGCTGGAACAATATCTGTCACCGTAATATTGCTGGAAGGCGCATTGCTATTGCTTATGCTAAGACTAAACTGGACAGTGTCGCCTGGCGTAACATTGCCACTGTTATCTGCGTCATTAATGATGCCTGTGGGACTGGTATCGATGGTTTTAAGAATACTTAAATCAGCACTGCCGATGAAGTTAAAACTGTAGTCTTCAACCTCGCCGTCGCTGGCAGCGCCGGTTGCCGTCAGGCCAGCACTCGAGCTCCAGCGAAAGCGCCCGTAGCTTGTTCCAGTCGTAACGCTGTTGGGTACATTCAGGCTCAAACCAATCGTTCCCGTTGCGGCATTGGTATCCGTGGGGCCATTATCCTGTACGTTGTTAGCAACCTGTTCTCCCGGGTCATTAAAATCGCCATCCTTGTTCCAGTCAATCCAGGCATTGAGATAGCCTGCACTACCACTTATCTCAACACTCACAGTGGCGCTTTGACCAGCAGTAAAGTTGCCAAAGCTAAGGCCATCTTCGTCATCTGAACCGTTCAGATCGTCTCCGGTACCATCGGTGCCTCCACTACTGCTATTCAGACTCGAGCTTTCAGCATCTGGGCTGATGCTGCCCAAGCGGTAACTACCGCTGGTACTATGATAGGCATCACCGTAGCTAAAGGGGGCGTCACCGTAGTCATAACTGATACAGACCTGAGAATAGCTAAGCCCATCTAACTGGACAATGGAAGAGCCAGTGCTGCTAAAACGCAGGTAACGCGCTCCACCACCTGGGATGGTGTAACTAAAACTCTGACTGGTATTGGTAATGGTTGGGGTATAGCTCGAGCTACCTGACCAGCTACTGGCATTTAAAGAGGCTGTCACTGTGACGTCAGAGGCAAAGGAATTGTATTTGGCCATGACCAGAGTTACGGTGCTATTGGCAGGCAGGGTATAACCAAGATCAAGCGTCAGAATACCGCCGTACCAGAAGACGGCGGCATTGCTGGTGTAATAGGTGTAGCCACCAACGGCATCAGGTGCTCCTAAAGCATAGTTTGAACTAAGGTTATTGCCTGAGGTGCTGTAAACGCCACTGGCATAAGAAGTAAGCGAAACAAGACTGCTACCCGCTGGACAGATCAGGCTGGCACTTAAAATGGTTAAGCTATAGTCTTCTACTTCGCCCTCACCTCCGTAGCCGCTTGGAACAGGGCTCGAGCCAAAGGACGGATCAGCCGAGAGCCGGACACGCATATAGGTGGTACCACTGCTAAGCCCAGTTAATCCCGTCCAGCTTAGCGTTTTGGTTCCATTAGTCGTACCTGCACTCACCGTGACAATAGACGACCTTTCGCCAGAATCTAGAAAGTCACCGTCTTTGTTTCGGTCAATCCAGGCAACCAGATAGGCTGAGGCTGAGCTTGTATTTGTAACGCTGACATTGACATTGTAGCTGGTACTGCTGCTCGTCAGCGTAGGAAAATTGCTGATACCATCTTCATCATTTGTGTCGGTGCTGTCGTCAGCATTGGCACTGCTACTTTGCAAAGTACCATCATCGCCATCACTGAGACTCCCCAGGAGCAATTGAGGGTTAATTCGGTGGTAGGCACCATTATCACTACTGCGGGTCTGGTAATTACCCGTTCCAGTACCCGAAGTCGTATCTGGGGCATCCCCATAGTCATAGGGCAAAATCAGGTTTATTTGATAGTCTTCAACTTCACCATCAGGGGCGTCACCAGTCGGGCTTAGGCCAGAGCTTGAACTGTAGCGGAAGCGGGCATAGCTTGCACCCAGGCTTGCCGTTGCCGGAACTGTCAGGGGTACGGTAATCGTTCCTGCACTTGGGCTAAGATTGGTGGCAATTTGTTCTCCTGCATCCAGGAAATCGCCGTCCTGATTCCAGTCAATCCAGGCATTGAGAAAACCACTGCCTGTAACTGCAACCGAAAGGCTGTGGCTAAGTCCGCGACCAAGGTTTTGACCTTGCAGGCTCGAGCCGTCTAAACTAACGCCGTCGTCACTGTCATCGCTGGCATTGAGCGAGTTGTCTATACCGTCCACAAAGCCGTTCGAATCAGTGCTTACAGCAGAGCCCAGGTAAAGCCCAGAACCGAGAATATGTCTGGGGCCACTGTCACTCCGCAAGGTTTGATAGTTGCCTGTACTCGTGCCTGCAGCCGAGTCAGGTGCGTCGCCGTAGTCGTAGGTATTGATGCTGATATAGGTAGGGTTGGTGTTGTCGGTGGGTAGATTATTATTGTCGTTACTGCCACTGCCTCCGTCGGCAGTACCACTACTATTTACCGGGTCAACATCGGGGTCGGTGCTGTCAGTAGAGGTATCAGATGCTGTTGTTCCTGAGGGGGTTTGACCAGACAGGGTTGCTGAATTGTAATAATTGCCTGTGCCGTAGCCCTGGTCAGTAATGGTAGTGAGGTTAACAACCATGCGAATCTGGGCACTGCCAAAGGCAGCCAAACTGCTGCTACTGTTTAACAGGTTTGTTACACTCGAGCCGTTGTAGCTGCTGTTAAGGGTCAGGCTCGAGCCTGAGCTGCTACTAACAATAGTTTTACTCATGATGCTGTAGTTTCCAGCGCCAAAACTCGAGTTGAGATTATCACTGAGATTCAAGTTAGTTATGGTGGAACCTGAAAAGTTTTCCAGATAAAAATCCAGAGTGATTTGATTGCCACTTACACTGGCATGTTTCGCAATACCCAGATTGCTTGGAGTGTC
Source organism: Trueperaceae bacterium (assembly GCA_020431825.1). Lineage (GTDB taxonomy): Bacteria > Deinococcota > Deinococci > Deinococcales > Trueperaceae > JAHEBB01. The sequence goes on from JAGQHN010000165.1 coordinate 3,694, forward strand.
AGGCAAAACTGTTTCAATGACAGCAGGTGTGGTTGCGTAGCTTGATAGCCCGTAAGTGTAAGTATCAACCCAGTTTTCATTACCAAAGCTGTTAGAGCTAAAGCTGCCCCAGGTATGGCGAAAACTGCCTGTGCTGGCTCCGACAATAGAGTTTGTTCCAGAGGGCAGGTTGCTACCCCCATTTCCTGAAATATCCGGGTCAAAGCCCGTTAAGTCATCCCAGAAGACAGGGGTACTAAATAAACTTGTGCTCGAGCTTGCCCTGTAAATGGTCAAACCGTTATTGCTGCCACCCCCACTGGTTTCGGCGTCACCAGCGACAAAGTGATACTCACCAATGCGTACCTGGAGCTGGGCATCATAACTGCCGTCAGGCAAAATAGTGCCGTCATTGTCACGGCCGTCCCAGGTAATCGAATTATTGCCAGCAACAACCAGATCATAAAGATAAATGTCGTCAATGCCAAAGGCCGTATTTCCAAAAATGCCGTCCTGATTGGCATCAATAATCACTTGTGCGGTTCCTGGGATGTCACTGGTAAATAAAAAGGTGCCTGAGTCCTGAATGCTCGTGGTTGAGCCAGGAGAAATTGTTTGGTCAATGCCAGAATTATCTAAAAAGCGGTAGTTGGATATGCTTGGCGGTGTAAGAGGTTCTGGTTGTGCATTGGCTGGATAGCCAAGATAGATAGGATAAAGCTCGTTTAAGCCGTGACCCGTGTAAGGAACACTGTAACCAACATTTTGCCCGCTCGAGGTTTCTACCACGCCTAGAGCATTGGCGATAATGTCATATATGTAACCAGCAAAGCTTTGTAAATCGAGTTGCCAGACATAGTTGGTGTTGCTGTGACCCCCTGGAACTAAAACATAGTAGTTGGCATCAGTGGACTGAGCCTGCCCATAATTGCCAGCGTCAAAGGCCCAGTTATAGGCAAACAGGCGCCCGGCTGCAAGATTGGGGTTGGGGTTAGTCGATTTATTGGGTGTGACACTAATGTCAAATTGCAAAAAGGTATCGTTGTTATTGTTGTGCAGCCGAATCTCGTAAACCCCGGCAGTTCTTCCATTGTCTATGGGCGCCCAGCGGTAATTGCTAGGAGGGTTGAGTGAGGTCGTGCTTGCACCAAAGGTACAGGCTGCCGCTTCGGTTGTACCGTCAGGCCTGACGGGAGCCGTGTAAATAGGCGAACTGCCACTGGGGCCGTACTTTCCGCCTGTTTGTGTGGTTGCCCAGACCTCAAAATAAATATCGTCTTTTGAGGTTCCTGAGGTGTCTTCAGCACAAAGCGAAACATTAATGACACTGCTGGCACTATCTAAAATGACATAGAGCGGGTGAGTTGAGCTCGAGAGCAAAGAACTAGAAGCGTTGTATTCATAAAGGGGTTGGTTAAGCCCATAGGTTGCCGAGTTGATTTGAGCAGAGCCTTCTGCGCTGGCCCAATTTGCTAAGGTGGCAGTCAAGAAAAGGAGAAGGCCGAAAATACGCTGCTGAATATATCTGCTATGAAAGCTATAACTCATAAATACAAAAATCCTGAAACCTGATCCCTAACTAAGGCTAGCAAGCCCATTTGCCACGTGATGCGAAGAACTGTACCTGAGGGTTCGTAACGAGGTAGAGATGTGAACATTTTCAAACCTGTGACTCGAGTTAGGGCAATTCGGAGAAGGCAAAATCCATTATTTTGGTTTCTGCCCAGGCCAACTCGAGCCTTGCCTTTATTACCCCTGCTTCAGCCAGATCACTGTCAAAACCATAGGGAACGTTTAGCCTTAGCTGATAATCGCCGGGTACGAGTCGTTTAAAGCTGTACCGTCCAAATTCATCGCTGAGTGTACTTTCAAGTAAGGTATCGTTGCTGTCCAGCAGCTCGAGCCTTACGCCTGCTAGTGCTTTACTGTCAATTGTTTGTATTTTTCCGCTAAGCTCAGCGGCGCCGCAGCGCCAGTCTTCATCAAAAACGAGATCAAGTCGTAAAAAGGCACCGTTTTGCCCAAAATGTGCTCCGTAATTGGGGCCGAGTCCGTCAAAAAAGTTATAGCCTCCTATCAGATTGACGCCGCAGCCCAGATTTTGCGAAAGCTCGAGGCTCGCACCTGTACTAAAACTGCCGTCTTGCCAGTTGTGAAAAAGCCTTGCGTAGCCAGCAAGACTTGTGCCGGGCCAGATGAGTTTAGTAGCGCCCAGGCTGAATTGATCGCGGAAACCCAGGTCGGGCTCAAGGGCATAGATATAGCCAGCTCGCAGCGACCAATCGTCTGCTACCTGAAAGTTCAGCCGCGTATCGCCCAGCAGATCGGTGGCAAGGTTGGCAGCGTAACGACCAAAGCGCAAATCCTGTCTTGTCAAAACACTCAAAAGATTGGCCCGGTAGGCTGCTGCAATGCTAAATTTCAAACCCTGTTCGGGGTTGCTACTGCTGTCAAGCAGGTAATCAAGGCCAAGCTGAGCACTGAGCTCATTATTTAGGTCAAAGGTGCTCGAGGCATTAAACCCTTGTTTGAAACTCGAGCCAAAGTGCAGATCGTAGTTGACGCTGGCGAGTAGCTCTTTTGTTTGGTAGTCAGCACCCAGACTGAGACCGAGTTCACTACCTGTACTATCTTGCAGGTCCGTTATCTGGCTGGCTGCAAATTTGAGGCTTAGCTTGTCATTTATTGGGTAAGCCGTATTCAGATTAAACAGGAGTCGCCCGGCATCCGTCTCTGGACTGTTGCTGAGTTCATACTCTCCGCTCAGTTGGGTTTCACCGATATCTCTGGCAGACTCAAGTCTGGGGCAAAGCGTTAAGGGGCAAAGCATGTGAAGGGCATCTCTATTACTGAAACCCGAGTCAAAGCCTACAATAAACCGATTGCCCTGACCCCATATGAGTCGGTCAGTAAAGCGCAGACTCAGATTATCCAAAAGTTCAAAGCCGACGCTAAAATCTGTGCTGCTGGGTGTTGTGCCAAAGAGAAGTTGCTGGTGACTTATGCTGAATTCGGTGTTATCAAACCCAAAGAGCTGACTGAGATTGCTGCCCAAAAGCAAGTTGACGCCGCTGTCCGCGTTGCTCTTTTGATAAGTGAGGCCAAATAGGCTCGAGCTGTGTTCAGCAAAGCCCAGATCAAAGCCGCCGCTAAAGCGCGCCTGCCCGCTAAGGCCAAAAGAGCTGTCGCCTGTTTGGTAGGCCTGTCCCAGACTTAAGGTACCGCTTAAGCCTATTTCAGGGCTTAGACTATAACTAAGACCTGCGTCAAGCTGCTGACCGGAGCTGGCATCGCTCGTAAGGGTCGCCGAGCGGTAGCCCGAGCTGGTTAATGAGTAGCGAAGCTCGAGCCCGAGTTTATCTGCACTGTAAGACACCTGAGTACTGAGTGCCAGCCCGCTGCTATCCTGGTTTTGGCCCAGCGCCAGATCAAGACTGCCCTGAAGCTTGCCATAGCTAAAAAGGAGTCCAGCCGAACTAACCCGGTTGTAGTTTGACCCCAGCATATTTTCCTGATAGTGGCCCAGGCGTAGGCCCAGGCCTTCCAGCTGATAAAACGCCTGAGCGCCAAACTGCCAGTCATATTCGGCGGCACTGCCCGGCTCGAGTGCATAATTAGCGACAAGATAATAGCAGTGACCCTCAGTATCACTGATTGGCAGGGGAAAGTTCAGTCTGATGATGCCAGTTTTATCGAGGCTATAATCAAGGTTGGCCTTCAGCTCCCTTATCAGCGGGTCGTTGTCATCATTTATAAAGTTTTGTGGGCTTTCACAGTCACCTTTAACGGTACTAAGCTGCAGGCTATCTTGCAGGATTTGGCTATGCGGCAGCGGGTAAATACGAGTGCCGTCAGTCTTAATATAAAGATCGGTAATGAGATCGCCGAGGGCAGCCTGACTGAGGTAAGAAACCAGCCTGAAGTCTCCCAGATACCAGCTCGAGCTAAGGCCGGTATAGGGTCTGGAAATATTCAGATAGGGGCCTTCGAGGGCTGTAACAAAATCGCCGTATTGCAGGTAGCTCTGGTCGCGCTCGAGTCGGGCATAAATGCCTTGCTGCGAATAGGCGTCCTGCGCATAAATATCAGAAGAGCCAGTGAGAGGAAAGTCGTTGTTTTGACCCGTAAAATTAGTCTCCCCAAAGAGTCCCAGGGGCTCGAGCGGATACTGGGCTGCCAGGGTCAGAAGAAAGCTATCAAAGATGCGGCCCCGGGCAAAAACACTGCCCTCGAGCCCAAAATAGCTACTGTCATTTAAGCCCAGGCCAGCACTGGCATTGCCCACCACAATCCAGTCACGTAGATTGCTCTTTATTTCAAAGCTGGCGGAACCGAGCTCTTTGCTCAGCATACTCGTAAGGGTAACGACTCCTGGGGAACTCAAGGGCTTAAGGCTAAGCTGCCCCAGGCCGTCCTCTATTTGCACCTGAAAGCCGGACTGTTGCTCGGTGGCATCTTCTCCGGAAGCTTCAGCGCCATCAATCTCAAAGGTGATGAGACTATCTGGGGGCACATTGCCCCAGGCATCTTGTACCCGTACTTCAAAAAGAAGGGGCGTATTACTATCGGCGACCAGTGGGCTTAAGGGTTTTAAGCCCACCATATGTGGTGTACCTGCAATATAAACGGTGATGACATCGCGCAAGAGGCGACCTTCGGTATTGCGACTTTCCAGCCTAATGCGGTTTGGGCCTTGATCAAGCTCGAGCCCCACATAGTCAAAGGTTTGCCGCCCCAGACTTTCGTCATAGGTTTTGGTACCTATAAGCGTATCAGCGACGGGTTTGTTATTGATAAAAAGCTTTACAGTGTCACCCAGAGGCGTATCAGCCGAGAGTGCTGTGGTATTGCCAGAACGAATCAGACTGAAATTGGCCGGGTTTAAGATAACGGCACCACTACGCTGGCGGGTCCTTAGCGAAAACGATTGCAGGGGTACCGCGGTCTGATAAAGCTCGAGTGCTTCGGGTTTGCCCAGCAGCAGTTCGGGCTCTTTGCCCAGAACGATCAAACTACTGTCTTCAGTTGTGGCAAGATAAGGCTGCTCAGAGCGCACTCTAAAACTTAGCGTGGCCAGACTGACATCTGGCAATTCAAAAATGAGAGCATTAGCTGCCTTTACAGGATCAGCCGCTGCTTCACCGTTGATAAATGTACTGCCAGAAAGATAGCTCACGCCTTCGGGGAGCATCTGAACCAGAACCAGACCCTTGACTACGGGCAGCTTATAGGCAGCCATATCAATAGAGACCGTGGTACTTTGCAGGGCAACTGGCAGGCTTGGTGGGGGATTGACCTCTTCGCGGTAAATGCTAGGGTCTTGAGCTGCGTGTAGCTCGAGGGCAAGGGGGTCACAGGCAAAAGGGATGACCTGCATAGCACCGATGCCCTCACTGACTTTGACCTTAAATTCGGTGCTGGCGCTGCCCTGAGCAGGTACGGTCAAACGCTCAGGAAGGTCTAGTGGCTCGAGATTGGCAAAGGCAGGCTCGAGTCTGAACGCTACGGGTTGCTTGCCGGGGTTCGTCACACTGTAACGGATGACTGCTTCATCACCTGCATACAGTTCACCCTTGGGAGAGATACGCTCGAGGCTGACTTCTGGACGAAGCAGTTCCACAAACGCCTCGGCTTGCCTGGGTTCAAAGAAACCGCTTAGCTGGGCTCGAAATGCCTGAGTCGGGTCAAATTGAGGGGTCAGTTCAAACTGAAGGTCGTAACTGGTTGTTTCCCCAGGTGCCAGATAGGCTTGCCAGGTCGTGCTGCCACTTAAGACCAAAACGCCTTGAGGCAGACTGGCCTGAAGGCTAAACGCACTGCCAAGCTTTCCGGTATTACTGACTTCAATGTGCCAGGTGGGTGTTTGACAGAGAAAGGCCTGATCACTTGAAAACTGCGCTGTCAGGCTGAAATCGGGAAAGGCAAGCGAGCTCTGTATGTCTGGAACAGCTATCGTAACAAGCGGGCTCAGACTAATCTTTGGTTCAAGTTGAGGAATCCTTAGTTCCTTACCTATACTGACCTGAATATCAGGTTCTGGAATAGCAATAAAACGCTCTAAAACAAAGGTGACCTTGCCGCCTTCAGGACCAAATCTTGCCTGACCTGTGCCTGTGGCTTCACCACCCTCGATTTGCGTTTCGAGGAGTTCATAACCCAGGTGCTCTTTAAGGCTAACCAGACGGCTTTCTTCACCCTCAATGGTATAGGGAAATTCCAGGGGATTGCCCGAGCTATCTATAACAACAACTTCTATAGGGTGAGCTTGATTTGTCAGGTCAGGCTCGAGTTCAAGAGGCACTTTTACGTCGTTACAGCTAACGCGAAAACGCAGGGCATTGGTTGCCTGCAGGGCTGTGTCAGTTTGTCTGAGTTCTACCGCGTAATCGCCAGGCTGATCTAAAACCTCATAGCTAAGCCAGCTTCTGTTATCTGGAATAGTCAGATTACGCCGCTCACCATTTGGGTAAACAAGTCGCATCATCAGTTCGGTGGGGCCGTCACCGTCATAGATATTCAGGCTGCAACCACTTTCCTCAGTGCTAAAGCGAACCCCTTCGCGCCAGAGCGTATCGCCTACATTTATGGTCGGGTCATAACTTTTAAAGCTCCGCCGTTCGCCAGCGATTTCAAGCAGCGGAACAAAAACATTTTTACCTTTTCCGCTGACCGAGCTGCTTAACTGATAGTTGCCAGGGGCTAAACTGGCATCAAAAAAGAGCAGCCAGCTGGACTCGCCTTCAGGAAAGTCACCCATGGTAATAAGGTTGCCCCAGGTATCTCTTAGCTCAAAAGTGGCAATAAGAGGATCAGTACCAAAACGCTCATCACCTTCCTGGTGCTCAGGGTCAATGGTAGGAGAGTAGAGC
>JAGQHN010000166.1 GCA_020431825.1 Trueperaceae bacterium
GCCCACGACTTGCCTATGAAGACATGAAAACCCCTTACCGTAATTTAGCCAGTGATATTGCTGAAAAACGTACTGCTTATTCTTTGATTAACCAAAGTGGGAGTGTCATAGAAGGACTAAAGACTAAGATAACGTTTGAACTCTTACTTAACTGGACAGTAACACCCACTAACTTAGGGAATCACCAGGAAAGTATGACCCTCCCACTTTCTAAATCTGCTGACTTTGAGGAGGTTTTTGACCTTCAGGCAACCCCAAAAAAAGACAGATCAGAGAAGGTTTTGCACTTGGCAGAGTCTTACACGGCGATTTTTCAGGGTGATGACGTGCGTTTTTGGCTTGCTTACCTATGGGCTTGCTTAACTTTGGCAGATCAAGGCAACCAAGAGCCCCTTTATTTGCTCTATACCAGCATGAGGCGTACCCATGCAGCCATGCTCGAGGGAGGATTGAAGAACCCAACGGGTTTATTCATGTCGATGCTGAAGAAATCAGCGCATTTTGAGCAGATCAGGCGAGAGACTAAGCCAGAAACCCGCAGCAAATACCGGAGGGCCTACCACGGGAGAGCAGGAAATGCCTAAGTTGGACACTATAGATCAAATCAATTTTGTAAATGTTGCTTACCTGCTATCTGTCACTAGATCTAGCCAGAGGCACGATATTTCTCGACTCCTAGGTAATTTTTTCACTAACTCTATGCATCATAAACCCCACAATGAAAAGCGGTGTATAGGCAACTTAGGGAGTTTTACCAGTGAGCTATTACAACAATAACAAGTCTTGGTTTAGGAAACTAACCAGAGTTGAGGACCCTGTAAAAATAGAGGACCTTTCACTTAAAGATTTACTCATTATTTTAGGGTTTACCCGGACCGGTGCTAAGAGTCTCTTAGCCTGGAGTAATAATGAATTCTTTTCCCTTGAAAATGTTCAGTTTTACCGCTTAAAAGAAGCCGATGGCATAGGCGAAAAAGGCGTTGAAAGCCTGGACGCTATCTTTACCTTTTGTAAACATCTGCCTCATGGTTTGAGCGAACAAGAACAGTATGACTCTATGACAAGGTTAGGACTGTCAGAGCTTGCAGCCGATGCCCTGATGGAGGTTGCCGAAGGAGATTTACTTAACCTCGCTGGACGGGACGCAGCGCAGCTCTACATTAAAGATCATTTAGGAACATCTTCAATCGTTCGCGTAATTGCAACCCTAGAACTTGTGAGACGCTATCTTGACTTTAAAGAGGGGCAAATGCGCCCTATACCGACAGGAAAACCTGAATATATCAATGTTGTAACAAGTTAAAAAAGTGCGTCTAGGACGCTGTTTGCCCAAGTCGTAGCTGATTCGACTATAGTACTGCCCAAGTTAACCGGCCTGCTTTTAGGAGCAGGTCTTTTTTCATGCTGTTGCTATGGCATTAAAGCGAGTACCGGTAAACATAAACCAGGCTTTAGAGGTCGGTGTTTATGAGCTAGTAGCCACTACTTTAAAGGGACATCCTGAGCAGCTGACAGCCAAAGAGATCGAACAGGCTCTTAGGTTGCGTCATGGTCCAAACATCAGCGTAAAAGACTACAACACAGCAGACGGTACTTTCACACTTCGCTTTGAGGTCGAATCTGGACAGGACAGCACAACTATTCAAACCGTTGACTATACCCCCGCAATCGTTTGGGCAGTACCTTTAACTTTTGCGGCTATCCTGTCCATTTTATTTTTAGTCTGGAAAATTTCAGCTAACACCAAAGAGTCAGTCAAGATCGTTAACGACACGGTGGAAGACATAGGACCTAGGCAAGTGTTCTTGCTTGGCCTGCTGTATTCACTTCCAGGTATCGCCGTTTTAACAGCGTTTGCCGTTGGACAGTTCAGAAAGAAAAAGTAAATGAACTTTCCCCAATTAAGCAAAGCGCCAACGGCACCCAAACGCCCCACCAACCTAGAAGCCTTAGACAACAATCTAGGTCCCATAATGCTCGAGGCGTTTGATTCTCAACCAACCATTCCCAAACCCATAAAGCCAGAGGAATCTGATCAGGTTGCAGCCAAAAAGCAAAGCTCAGATTTGACCAGGCGAAAGACCAGGCGTTTAAACCCAAGTGCTAGGCGCATTAAGCCTATGCACCTTCTGTATGGGCTTTTAACCCTAGGTGTGACCCTTATAGGAGGTTCGTATTATGCCGAAAGATTTGCTCGAGGAGCAAGAGCAGGAGCAGCTGCACCCAGTCCTGGAAAGGGAGCAGGACCCGCCGACCCTGGAGGAGTCTCAACCTACCCAGGACCCTCAGGAGGCGTCTTTTACTAGTCCTGAATTTGAAGACAGTGATGCACCCCTACCTGAGTTTGAGGAGCCAGAAGAAATACCGGTTATTCCTTTCACGACAGAGGAAGTCTTTGACGGTACGGTCTGGATCTTTTTAACGGCTGTTAAGAGCCGTAAGTTCTTTAGAAATGAAAAAGAGGCAGAAACCTTTAAAGAAGGCCTAAGCCTTGTCGTTACGACTCCCCCAATTAGCACCAGTCTTTTTATTGAATCGCTTGATGTTGGTGGCGCCCTGGCAAGCTACGGCATCCACAAAAACTCAAGCCTTGTTGAGGTCCTGGACAGGGTGCAAAACCTTCCCCCTTGGCTGAGGCTTGTGCTGTTTGCCGCTGGCATGACCGCAGCAGTCGTAAACGCAATAAGGAGTGTGGAACGTGGGCGACTTCAAGACAGCCCTAGGACTAGCAATCAGCCTGCTGATTTTGCTGGTTCTGATGATGCCTGATTACGGCATAAGCGTGGTTAAAAGAAAAGAGGATGATGTGTACAATTTTTCAACGGTTTTATTTCCCATAAGCAAACCCAGGATTACCCTTGTCTTTGCTGATCGGACCTTTAAGGACTATAGAAACAGTCCGCACATGGGTACGGACATGGCGCCCCATGCCGGTAGCTGTGGTACCCCGATTATTTCAAGCGTTCAGGGTAGGGTTACGGCTGCCAACCTGTACGGTAGTTCTCGAGCCGGTGGCAATGAGCTTGTGATTGAAGCGTCTTTGCCCTTTGATGTCTGGGCAAAAAATGTTTCTCAGCAAGTAAAAACCATTCCCAAAAATCAAGTTTTTCAGCTTCGCTACCTGCATTTGCAGGCGATTAACTGCAAAGTGGGACAGGTCCTTACCCCAGGCCAACAAATTGCCGTTTTAGGGAACACTGGTCATAAATCTACAGGCTGTCATTTGCACCTGGAGCTGATCTACCAGGGTGAAAAACTAGATGTGCTTGATCTTTTTGTGGCGGCTATCCCTGGCTTAGCTCAGCAAATTGTTTATCTTCCTGGCTCAGGTCATGAAGCTTTGGCGTAGCTTGATCGCTTTCCTAAAAGGACTAAAAGGGTTCTTTGCTGGACGTTCCAAAGGTCCTTTGGTCGTTCGGCGCATCATCGGCTGGGAGTGCAAAAACTGCAAGCGCTCAGTGAAGACAGTGAGCGGCTATTGTTTCAAATGTTTTCCCCAGGTTGTAGGCCGGTCCAACCTAAAAAGGGGCTATGAACCGACTAAAGCCATGCTCAAATATTACCGCAGGCTTTGGCGTAGATCCTTGCCGAGAGGAGGCTATTAAATGCTTAGCACAGTCTTAAAAGTAGGGGTTATAGGCTTTGTCCTTTATAACTCTACCGTGATCCTTTGGGAATTAAAAAAACCTAATTCGCAGGTTTGCCCAAAATGTGCAAATACCCGTTTAGCTGTAGGTGCTGCCCTTGCTACCGTCGCCGGTCTAAGCCTGCTTAACGACATGGGAGCGTTACCCAGTGGCACAAACCTTTAGAGCCTTAATTGCCGGTAAGTCAGGGAGTGGTAAAACCCATTACCTGAAAACCTGCCTGAACTATCTAAAAAAGCAAAATAAGTACCGAAAACTTGTCATTATCAACTCAAAACAGGACCTGGCTCAGTACTGTCAAAGAGCTTTTAAGATCGAGCAGGGTAAGACCTATGACCGAGCACTCAATGCGCTCGAGTCAAGTGATAGCGTTTTCTACCAGCTGCTTAGTGCTGATCCTAGGGAATTCTTAAACCAGCTTGGACCTCAAATCAGAAACTACCGGACCAATGAGGACTACAAAAACATGCTTATTGTCATTGATGAAGCTATCGTCAGTCTTAGGCGTGGTCAGGTCGCTCCTGAGTTCTTCCCCGTCATTACTGAAAGTAGAGAGTATGGCGTCAACCTGCTCATAGCTACCCAGATGCTTAAGAGCCAATCTGGAGGCATCGACCTAGCGGTGATGCAGCAATGCACCCACATGGTTTTATTCAGACTTCAGGGCAATGACCTGGAGCGCGTCAACGAGTTTTTTCCTGAGCTTGGCGATAAAGCGGCAAAGCTGCAAATTTATGATGCTGCTACGGGTGGACTTCCTGAGTTTGCTGTAAAAAATCTTAGTAACTCTAAAGCTCATGCCTATGTCAGAGACCCCCAAAATCCTAAAAAGCGGGTTGTCCTCGACCTGACCGACCAGGACACAACTAGCGCCTTTTTTTAACCTGTCCAACTTGGGGTTCGACTTGGGCAAACGCTGTCACAGACGGTGTTTGCCCAAGTCGTAGCTGATTAAGGGCGCCCAAGTCGTAGCTGATTAAAAACCCTGCAAAACTATTTTTGCCTTACCCGAGGTCATACCTAGAGGTAAGGCCCGTTACTAGCATTGCCAAACCTAAGCTGCCTGCATTTTGACCCCCTCTATAACCCAATCTGAACCTACACAAACGCTTTTTGTGTGGTGGGAGGTGTACATGTGCAAGGTGAATTTTTAGCAAGACCAACCTGGAACCCGGTAGAAGTCGTGAGTGATCCTCGAGTGACGATGACGGCTGTAGGGACCATAGGCGCTTATGTGACACGTAAAGCTGCTTATGTCGGTATGCGTTCGGTGTTCGGATTCGCTGCAAAAGATGCAGGCGGAAACGTCAAATTCTACGCCCCTGGAGCAGGCGGCGCCATGGATATGACGAGCGAACTACCCAACGCCCGACTCGCAAGACTGGCTTTAAACGGTGCTCAAGTTGCCGCTGGTTCCATCCTGATCGGAAGGGCCAAAGACGCAAATCTGGATTACTTAGGTCTAGGGCTTGCCGCTGCTGGCTTTGCCAATGTGGTCATGACCTTACTAGGCATCGACTAACCCCCTCTAACTGTGAGTAACTCACAAGCTTTAACAACTGAATAACCCAAAAACAGCTTTGAAAGGAAAAGCAACAATGCAAACAAAGCGCATTATCAACTCATCGAGTGAGGTTAGTAACCTTACCCAAACCCTGCAACCCTTTGCCCAAATCACCACCCCTGAAGGTGCGAGTTACCGTTACCTTGACCCCTTAGACATAAAAGCCAAGCTTTATGACGATGGTGGTAACGAGTTACCCGCTAACTCGAGCATTTACATTGCCAAGCGTAGAAGCGGTGAAGACTTCCCGATGTTCATTCGCAAAATTCCTTATGCTGGCTACTTTGACTTAACCATGGCCCAGCAACGTGATCGGCGCTATGAGCATGAAACCCTGCATGATCTTGGTGCTGGCTATCAAGAGATCTACTGCCCTGAAGATCACACCCTAGAAATTTATATCGAGGCAAGCGTGACGGTGGACCGTTCGCAAGCTGAGACCATTTTTGAAATCCTTTGCATTAAGCAATAAAACCCCCTTCTAAATCTATCTTCAGAAAGGCAAAGCATGAACTTTTTTAGGCAAATGCACCGGCAACTAACTGGCGCCCTAGGTGTCCTTAGTGAAGCCCCTCCCGTGCAAACAAACCAAGCTCAGTTTGTCCAGGCAACTGGCCCGGCAGCTGTGGCGCTCAGCAATAAGTACAATGTTGCTCTCTTAGAGGCAGCTGATTTTACGGCTGGTATCTGGCGCGAGTCAGACTTTAACCCCATTGGTACGTTCCGAGTTCCTTATGGTACGCGGTACATCCTGCCAGCTGGTCGCAAGCTTCGCATGTTTTTGCGGTCCAAAAAGACTTTTGCTGGGAATAACACGACTTCGGCAAGTCGCACCCTTACCGGTATTACCGGTCTTATTGAGTCAACCCAAAAAATCACTGCACTACCTGCAAGCTTTAACCCCAATATCGTGGTGTGGGCCAAAGTGGGCAGTACCTGGAGCTTGGCAACGATTACCGCCATTGACTACAGCGCAAAAACGGTAACTATTACCGAACCTGATAACTGTACGGATCTAGAGGTCTGGTACCTCTCCAGTGTTGGTGAATGGCGCTTTAGAGTTTATGACGCTAAAGGTGCTGACAATACCCAGGCAGTAACCGTCATGAACGGCTCTTTTGCAGCGCTGCACACCATCGACCAGACGAACGATGAAACCAATCTCAAGTGGTTGCGGGATGTTTCTCTTGTACCAGGGCAGCAGTTAGCCCTGGAGGTTAAAACCTCGCTTGAAACTGTGCTTCACTCTCGTTCTCAAACGGTGATTACCCTGTTTAGCTATTTGCAGCAACTTGAAATCAATAACCTGTCTGCCCTTCGCAAAGCTAGCACCATTGACCTAATCAGAGGAGGCTAAGCCATGCCCGTAGGCTACAACCCTGATTTAGGTCAACTGCCTAGCCCCTACTTACCCGGTTCGACCGAGCCCGTAAGCCCTTACCAAAAGTCAACGCCCTATGACCCAAGAGCCCCGCAGTATGCCGGTGGTAACAGCGATTGGACGGATTTTGTCAATTCGGTCCCGGTGCTTACCGAAGGCTTTGCCACCGTTTGGCAAACCATCTACGGAGGTCAAACCGGCAGTGCTGTAGTGGTGGACCCCTACCAACCTAGACCCCTGGAACCGGTAGGCGGTCCCAACTATCTAGGCTGGGCAGCGGTCGGCGTTGGCGCCCTAATCGGTACCTTACTGGTCGTTAAGGTCCTCAAGTAGGTTTGCTATGTGGGAGACAATCACCGCAGGTATAGGCGCGTTTACCGGGGTTTTAGATGATCTCATCTACAGCCCTGAAGAACAAAATGCCTATGAGCTTGGTAAAGGTCAGTTAGAGCTTGGCAACCGTCAGATTGATCTCGAGCATGAACGCTTAAGAACAACGGAGCAACTCGCCAAGTACGGGTTAGCCGGTCAGAAACAAGGCCAACTAACGGTTTTGATCGTTGCCGGTGCTGCTGTCCTTGGCGGTGTCGCTATCGCTGCCATTGTGAGTTAAGACGATGCTAACCAAGAATGAAAGCATTTTCTTAGCAGGCCTTGGCGCAGTAACCCTAACCGGTGGCTTTTTTGCCGTTCGCAAGCTTAACCCTGGCGCCCTAAAAATCAAGGACCAGGGCAAAAAGCTTAGCTATGCCGATGGTGCAAACATCACCCTTAGCCAAAAGTTGGCCAAAATTGAAAGCGCCCTTGAAGCTGAGCAAGATGAGTTAAAGGGACACTTCACCGAGCTTTCAACCCTGGAGAAAAAAGCAGCGACAAGCTGCAAGGAGTTGCCTTGGGATTATGGCGGCTTGTGCTGGTTCAGTTGTCCCGCAGATCGGGACCGCATCGGCAGAGATTGCCTTAGCTATGTCAAAGGTGAACTTGATCTATCCGACATGAAACAGCAATCCCAAAACGACATAAACCGGTCAAAGCGCAAAAGCCAAGTAGACCTTTACCGCAGGGAGTATCTGGACCTGCAAAACCAGATCGAAGAAAGTCAAAAGCAAATCCATATTTACGAAACCCAAATCAGAGATTTGAACGCGCAAGGCGTTTATCTCTAGGAAGGTAACCCCATGAAAACCAAAACAATCGTTCTCTTAGCTGTCGCCGGTGTCTGTGGCATCAGCCTTGGTTATATGGCGCTTGGTCGCGCCAATGCTCAAGGCGCCCTGTCAGGCACGAATGGCCTTAGTTTACCTATCTTGGTAAAAGGCGGCGGCGGACTAACGCAAGAGGAAATCGATAGCAGCTGGAGCACACCAGAGCAAAAGATTTTCTGCACCAAATTTCCCAACTCGCCCCTTTGCAAAAAGGACTGGGCAAGTAACCCTTCAGGTCCTTCTGTGCAACCGTTAAACCCAAATGGCTACGGTGTTTCTTATCCGGTTCCTGTGCTGAAAAGTTCGGTGATTGCCTAATGTGGGGCAAACTAGCTATTGCACTTGTTGCAGGGTTTGCCGGTTACGTCACCCTTTCGAGCCTGACTAATCCCAAAAGCAGACCGGTTTACGTTTCTCCAAGCGAGAAACCGACCAGCACTTACCCAGGAAGCCGCACCTATAACCCTGATTCTGGCTACCTCCCTGGCTATGGTCCAGGTGACGGTGATTTGAGTTATATCTAATGCGTCTAGTTATCTGGTCCGGTTTAATTTTGGCGCTTGGGGGTGTAGGTACTTATTTCCTTGTCAACCGTAAAGGTGATGCCCAAGCTGAGCAGGGTAATACCATCAAGCTAGATCCTATTGAGCGAGAAGGCTCAACGATGTTACCGCTTGACCCTAAAGCGGTGGCTGAAGCCATCAATGCGTCTGATATAGCCAAGCTTAAAAATACTCAGATTCATACTTCAGGTAACACGCGCAGCGCTCGCATCGTTACGCTTGATGAGTTTAATAACAATAGGACCTACGTTAAACCCTCCGTCATGCGCACCAGTATGCGTTTGGTTTGAGTATGTTTGACCAACTCTTACCAAGCTCTAACCAGCTGTTTGCCTGGGTGCTGCAAGCGCTTTTGACCGTTGGACTTATTTCCTTAGTCATTAGCCTTGTTAGCCCCTTGCTGGCAAAGATCCCACATATAGGACCTTTTCTTGCTCGAGTCTTTGAAGCGGTAGCCAAGCGCTACGAAACGTACCTGACTGAATTGCCGGTCCTAGCAGATCAGGCAGTACAAACCGTTGAAAACCAAGAGGCTGATTTTATGAAGCTTTACGGTACGAATATCGAGCAAATTAGCGGTAGTAAGAAATTTGAAAAAGCTGTTGATTTACTCCGCGACAAGGTTCCTTCAGTTATCGACCAAAAACAATTAGAGAACGCTATCAATGCCGCACATGTTCGGCTGGTAGGTAGTGGCCTTGAAATCAAAAAGGCAGATGTTCTTAAGGCCAAACCAAAGGCCAGAAAGTAACCCATGAATAGCTTCTTAAAAAACGTTGAAAAAGGCTTTGCACAAGGGACGGGTACCGTCTTAGCTTGGGCCTTTTTCCTACTGGTGTTAAACCTTTGGATAAAACCCCGTTATGGTGTTGAAACCCCGCAAGACCAAATCACCGCGAGTTGTGGCAGTCCTGCCCAACTAAACGCAACTAACCAGAAGGGCTATTACTATGCTTAATAGCCTCAAAATCCTTAGTGATAAAAGGGTACAGGACTTAGGTCCTCGCGCACTCGAGCAGGCACCTGCCTTGCTCGAGGCTACCCCTTGTTTTATCGAGGCAGCTAAAACCGTCCTAGCCATGGGTCCTTATATCAAGGATCTGCATACCATGCTTAGAACTGAGTACGGTTTTTACAACGCCCCTGAGTACATCAACCAAGTCAGTACCAAGGTTACGGATAGGCACAGCGTTACCGAAGAGGATCCCGAATACTGCAATCTCAGAGCGTTCTTAGGTAAACCTGCTGAACGGGGTGATGTCACCAATATTGGTGACAATATGGCAATCCTTTGGTTTTTATCTGACAAAAACGTAAGTGAAGCAAACCGCAGTAAAGGACCCATTTACTTGCCCCCTGCTTCTACCTATGCCATTAAGACACAGGCTGACATTGTTTTAGTCCTGTCTTATGACGCTTCGCCTGCTTGGGTCCAGATCACCGCGCAATAGCTTATGAACAAGACCAAGACCTATAAACGCTACAAATTCACCGTTCCTGAAATGTCTATCATTCGTGGACCTGCAACCGAAGCTAATACCGGTTCAGGCAGCTATGAGGACCTTAGAGGGACCTTTTGGGCGTGGGATTGGTTTGACGACACGCTGAGCTTTTACAAGTGGTCTGGTAGCGAGTTTGCCGAAGTTGCTCGGCCTGCCTCTTTTCCAGAATTGCCAAAGGCAGCAAACCATATAGACGCTGCCTTTAATACCAGCGCTAGGCGGGTAGCCTGCTATCAGGAAGATGAAACCGTATCGGTCATCCAGTGGAATAACGCAGAAACTGCCTTTGAAACGGTAGGACCTTTTACCGGGGTAGATCCGCTGCTCTATAACGATGTTGACTTTTTCGAGGATCCCGCAGACAGTGACACGATTCTTTTTTATCTGACGACTGATAGATCAGCACTAAAAGCAAGGCTCGAGCGGGACCAGTACGGCATTGAATACGACATAGTTTCTTTTGATCTTCCTGGCTTTCTTTTCCAAGTCGCTAGGGATGATCTAGCCCTTAAATTTGCCATCATTCTTGAAGATGGCACGGTTCAGTACTGGACCTCGGGCAACTATGCCATTAAAGCTTCTGACACCCTG
>JAGQHN010000167.1 GCA_020431825.1 Trueperaceae bacterium
AGGAAAAAAGGCCAGAATGCTGTTTTATCATCAAAATAAAGCCCCCACCTGTAAACAGCTAAATCATAGGCTCGCCAGCCAAACCCAGAAAAGTCAAAGTCAATAAAGGTGAGTTCACCTTCCTCTGTGATATGCGCATTGCCAAAATGAAAATCACCATGACAGTAGCCTTTTTCTAAGTCTGCTAAAGGAAGTGCCTCGAGCTTCCTTACCAATTTATTTGCTAATGCCTTCAGGTAGGCGACATCTTTTGGTCTTTCTTGCAGATAAGAACTGATGGAGGCCAGAGGAAGTGTGATTAATTGCTCGAGGTCAAGGGGAAAACGCTTGTGTTTACTTTGAAATAAAGTGCTTGCATTATGAAATTTAGCCATATTTTTTCCGTAAAGGATTGCCTGAGTTTCATCTTCAAACTTGGGCTTTCCAGGGGCATAGCTAAATAACACCCCGTAGCGCTTGCCTTCTGGAGCACTAAAGACCTGAATATAGTTTTCTAGCGAGTCAGCTATAGGTATGGACACACTTGCTCCATTGTTAGCCATAAAAAGCAGCGCTTCGAGTTCACAGCGAATAGCTTCTAAACTACGCCAATTCACTCGGTACACACGAAAAATATACTTTTGATTATTTTCTGCTTTTAACAAATAGGTATGATTTAAGCCAGACATTAAAAAACGACAATCAGCAAAATTGCCCAGACTATAGTGACTACCTACATAAACCTTTAAAGCATCTGTCGAAAAAATAGATTGTGAAACAGGGAAAAAGTAGGTCATCAATCCTCAGGTATCTATGTACAATAGGGTTTAAGTAGTTTAGCACCTGACAGATTGCTCAATTAAACGGCATGTCACTATGTCACTTTATTACGACTGACACAACAACGCTACAAATACCTTACGAGGCAAGCACTGTATAAATACAAACTGTAATTTTAACCTTGCCTGAATCCATCGCAATTGACTCTAAAGAAAAATCTCCATAATGAAGTTTCACTGTAGGGCCTTTCAGTCTCTGGTTTGACTGGTTAATAGTAATCAGAACATTAGAGAATGTCGTTTTTGACTGTTATACATAATGTTTAAACGGTATTTTTAAATAGGCCTTTTACCTAGTTAAACAGCTTAACAACACCTGCAACTGTAGTGACAAGAGCCGCAATGCCAGAAATAATTGAGATCGTCGCAATCGCCATAAGATGCCTGACCATGAAAACGTTTTTGCTAGGTGGTAAACGTGCCCGCTCATGGTAATAGCTCCTAAAGCCCGTCACTGAAATGAGTAATAGGGTTAGAAAGAGTCCAATATACTCTGCAAAGTCAAGGTAATTATTAAAGGATACACCTGCAATGGCAAAGAGGGGCGCAAGTAGAAAAGTCACAGTGAACTGCAGCGTTGGATTGCGAAGCCACCGGAATAGCCTTGTTTTAGGTTTGGCCCTAGACACCAAATCTCCAATGTAAAAAACTTGCTGGTAATAGCTTAGCTTCTTTAGAGGTTTTCACGAATGCTTTAATTGAACTCGAGCCTAGTTGAGATTTTGCACTCATTAGCAATTTCTGACAGACTTAGTTTGGCACTGATGCCGAGTGAGATGAGCTAAGTAAAAATTTTCGCCACCGCCACTCTAAGCAGGCTAAACCTCCGACATAAACACCTTCTCCTAACAGATGAATAAGTCCAAAAACACTCGCGCTTCCTCTAAAAACTATAGCCCAGCGTATACAAAGGATAGCCCAAAGCAAATTTGCGCTGACCAAAAGGAAAATAAGAGACAAGGGTCGCCTTTTCCTCAAGACCAAAGAGAGTGAATATAGACCATATGCTATATTCACCAAAGCAATAAAAATTAGAAAACTCTGCTGCAGTTGATATAAATTGACTAGCCATTTATGGACTAAAAGAACAATGAGTCCGACTGCTAAGCCACCTAAGCTGTCAATCCATAAAAGTCGATACTGCCAGTCCATTTCAGAGCTTATGTATACCTTTTGTATTTACAAAACGGAAGGAAATCCGCCGACCCCACGGATGGTCAATTTCACTCTCTGAAAATTTCTTCAATGTGTAGTGGCTTATGACCCTGCTCCAGAACGCTATGGCACGCAGGTGCTTGGGATAGGTCACGACTTCCCACTTCCCTCTGTGCCTATCAAATCCTTGGGTAGCTGCTCGTTCTGCTGCAGAACTTCCTCGGTAGGCATGCAAGATAAAGAATTCATGAACTACAAAGTCAGCCCGAATTCCCTGTGGGAGTCTCGGTTGCGCAGCGATCAAATTAAAACCAGCCGGATAACCGTCCACCAGGATCAGGTAGGGAAAGAGCGACTCAGGGTCTCTCCACCATGGACCGAGAGAGTTCAGGTATTGGGCTAAGCTTGCCATTGTCTCATCGTCACTGAAAATGCCATGCCGATTTGGAATAGTACCGTCAAATGCCGACACATCATGCTGATATAGGGGCCACAAATTTCTAATGATATGCGCGTCATTATCTGTAGATAACTTAAGCTCTACATTCATAGGTGAATCTTGTCACGAAAACGAACTCTTAGTAGTGCTGCATGACTATAATGTCTGATTTTCCTACGTTTGAGGTCTTGTTGAGTTTTATCATTGTTGATTTAAAATTCTTTTTAAAGCTTAGATAGGCTAAGGCACTGACGCCAGGCCTCAACGAGAATAAAAACTTAGAATTCCTCGCCAGCCTGCAAGTTCATAAACCGAATAAATGACTGAGGCACTTCTATAAACCGAAGTGCGGAAAATGCTTGTGTTGGCATCATTTTTTCTAAGTAAGGTAAAGCCATAGTTAAATCATTTTTACGCCGGCCAATTATAGGGTTGGTAAGAAACTGAAAGCCAAAATCTGAGTAAAGCTTTATAGCACGGAAACTTGCAGGGTGGGTGTGAAGATAAAGTGGGAAATCTTTTGAGGAAAGCTCAGCCGTAAGGGTTGATAATAGGGCGCGACCAATGCCTTTACCCTCATAGTGTTTTATCACTTTGAACCAGTGTATTGAATTGAAAGTATCATAAGCTTTCCATATAAAGGCCGTGCCAACTGGAGCATTATCTTGGTCAAAAGCAAATAAGCATTTTTCAAAGAACAGGTCATCTTTTGGAGCGTAAACCCTTGAATAGTAGTCTGACATGTCATCAAAATGTTGATTAGCCATGTCTGGAGTATCAAAATGGATCTTTTTCCAGATATCCAGCTCATCTTCTTGACAATTTCTGAAATGATAATCAGGAGGTAATTCGCTTAGAGCAGATTGATTTACTTCAAAACAAATCATGAAGAGATCTTTATCTTCTACAGCTTGTTGACTATTGGCAGAGAAACTCTGATTTTTCATAATTAACACTTTTCATAATTAAAACAAAGCAAAGTGTCTAAGGTTAAGGTGGAAAACGATGGGGGTGTATAGGCTTGTCGCACTCTGTGTACCTTACTATGGTTTGGAATAGCTAAGTTTTATCCCTGGCAATGACGGTGTTTAGGCAAAAAATTTCCTTCAATTAATGATAACGTAGTTACGTAAGATGTAAACCCTCATCAAACATGTTAAACAATTTCATGCTCATCAAAGATATGACTTGACCTCTATACAGATAAAGCGGGCTCGAGTCCTTTGGGTTTAACACGCTGCTTATTGAAAAAACATGTAAAGCAAAATCTTAGTTAGCAAACCTGTAAACAAAAAAACAGGCAACCTTTGAGGGTTGCCTGTAAAAAGTAGCCTAAAAAGCTTATTCGCTTGGGGGCAGAATAACCGCATCAATCACATGAACTACACCGTTACCTGCTTCGATGTCAGTCGCAGTCACAGTCGCTGTGCCATTTAACATAACCATGCCATCAACAACGGTTACGGTTATAGGAGCACCATTTACTGTTTCTACTTCAGCCGTGCCGCCGCCTGCTTCAACTGCTGCCAGGACATCGGTGGCCATAAGTTTTCCAGCAACTACATGGTAAGTAAGAATGCCTGCTAGGTCAGGGCTGGCGAGAAGTTCTTCTTTGCTCAAACCAAGGGCCTCGAGGGCTGCAACGAAAGCATCATTGGTTGGGGCAAAAACGGTAAAAGGACCTTCGCCAGATAGTGTTTCAGCCAGGTCAGCAGCAACTACTGCTTCAACCAGAACGGAAAAATCTTCATTGCTTGTGGCAACATCAACGACTGTTGCAGGCATGTCCTGAGCTGATGCCAGGGAAAACATAAAGCCAATACCGAATACGAAAGCTAACAGAGCCTTTTTCATAATTCCTCCTTTTAAGTGGTGTGCACACGGCGTCTTTAACGCTTAATAATGAGTATAGGAAGTTTAATTTACAAAAAAATCTGGACGGCACACAGTTTCTATGAGTTGACCGAACCGTATCTTAAGGAAGCTTAAGAGCTTTTGTATGAGATGCTACACTGAGTATAAGGATGAGTGAGTCGCTACATTTACGAACCTTGCATAGCGCTGAAGAACTTTTGGCTTGTGAACGTATTCAACAGGACGTGTGGGGTACCGATGATTTAGGCGTGACACCCGTACATTTTTTTGTTGCTTCTGTACATTCAGGAGGGTTTGTTTTAGGGGCGTTTGACGGCGACCACATGGTTGCTTTTTTAAATGGCTTTCCTTCTTACCTGCCAGATAAACGTACAGGAGTTGGTTTACACTCCGACATGATGGGCGTATTACCTGCTTACAGAGCAAAAGGTCTGGGCCGAAAACTTAAATGGTTTCAGAGAGAATGGTGCCTTGCCCGAAATATAAACTGGATAACCTGGACCTTTGACCCCTTACAAGCAAAAAATGCTAGATTAAACCTCGAGCATCTGGGGGTTACGGTAGACGAGTACCGGGTCAATGAGTATGGTGTTTTGGGGGGAGGGCTTAATGGCAACTTGCCCACCGATAGATTGCTTGCTTTTTGGGACTTGCATGCTGAAAGGGTACAGCACTGCCGCGATGGGATTAAGCAAGCACCTGTAGACCTGGAAAAAATCCCGAAGGCACTCGAGTCAGTTCATGGAAAACCGGACCATATCAACTTGGATTTACCTGATACACAACTCCGCGTTGCCATTCCGCAGGACTTAAACACCCTACTTGCGACTGACTTTGACTTAGCCCTGGCCTGGCGCATGGCGGTGAGAGAAGTATTAGGCCAGTATCTGGCCAGGGGCTACCAGATCGTCCGATTTGTTGAGGGAACCTATATTATTGAAAATAGAACTTAACAAAATAATTAAATATAAAGTAAAAACTTGACAAATATAAAATAAAACTTGACAAATATAAAAATCTCCTTTATCTTGGATGATGTAAGGAGTTCTGAATCATGACTATCGATTCGGTTTATCATCAAATTAAAGAAAAGCAACAAACTTATGAAGCCCAGGCCGATTTGTGGCGGCAGCTTCCTAAAACCAAACTCAGTTATAAATTGGCCCGGCTGATGCGTCATATGGCAGATAGGCTCGAGCCTCAACCCCTGCACAATCAAAGCTTAGTAGAAAGGACCTGCTAATGTCAGAACCTATTTTTAACCACCGAGACCGTGTAATGGCCATGCTCGAAGAAGGCAAGATTAGCCGCGAACAAGCAGACCAACTGCTTGAAGCTCTTGGCGACGCTGATGAAGTCGAAAGCACCATGAAAGCCGTAGACGAAGAAATTAAAGAAACGGCAGCCAGGGCCCAGGAACCGCAAAGTGTGGCAAGTTCTGAGCCAAGCCAGGCCAAAACGGAGAAGAGAGCTGAGCCAAAAGTTGAGCGTAACAACGACTTAAACTGGGTTGTTATAGAAATGCTGGCAGGTGATTTGAATGTCAAGGTTGATGCTAGTTTAAGCGAACCCAAGGTCTTAGATGGAAAAGCAAGCCTCGAGAAAAAAGGAAATACCTATGTTCTGCACCGGGGTAAGGCAAAAGTCAGCCATTCTGGTGATCCTTTAAAAGATTTTGGCAACATGGTTGCTGGTTTTATCGGCGGACTCCACGGTGACCTGGAAATTGCCATTCCAGAAGGGTTTGGCGTAGAAGTGAGCAGTAAAGCAGGCGACGTTGATATAGAAGGCGCTGTCTTCTTAAAGGCTAACTTATTAGCTGGCGATCTTGACGCGAAAGATATCGCTGGCATTGATCTGCAAATGGCTGCGGGTGATGTCGATGTAAGTCTGAAGTTAACAACGGGCAGTCACAAAATTAAACTGGCAGCCGGGGATGTAGATATTCATTTGCTAAGGGGCTCGAGCGTTCAGGTTGAAGGCTCAGTAAGTATGGGTGACTTCAAAATACACGCACCACAAAGTATCGAAGAAAGCCTGGAAATCAATAACTCTATGATGGGCGGCGATTTCAAAGCGACCTTGGGTGGGGGAGAGGCTCATCTTGAGGTAGAACTCAGTACTGGTGACATAGAAGTTAAGGTTGAAAATGACTGAAGAGCGAAAAATTCTGGAGTTGCTCTCCTCTGGGCAGATTTCGGTCGATGAAGCTACAGAACTCCTGGATGCGGTAAAGCAAAGCCCTCCAAGCCCACCTCCTCCGCCAAAAGCCAGGGGAATCGCCAAAATGATTCGTGTTCAGGTGGATGCAACCGAAGATGATGGTTCGCAACGTGCCAAAGTTGATGTCAACATCCCTTTGAGTTTAGCTAAGTTTATCAGCAAGTTTTTGCCCAGAGAAGTTAAAGACAGTATCGAAGATCAGGGAATTGACCTATCTGATCTCTTTGAAGGGATTGATAGTGAGAACCTGCCTGAGGGTCAACTTATAAATATTGATAATAGCGAAGACAATGACGCCAGTCGCACCAAAATCATCATTGAGGTGATGTAGAAAAGAGCTGATTATGCAAAAACATCCTATGCCCACCAAATGCCCGGTAACGGCTGAGCCTTTAGAGGTAACAAGGCTCGAGTGTCCCAGCAGTGGCATTGTAATAGAAGGAAGATTTCAACCCAATGAGTTTGCCCTGCTTGAAGGGGAGCATTTAGAGTATCTCCGCTTGTTTATCAAAGTACGGGGCAATCTTAAAGAAGTAGAGCGCATTTTAGGACTTAGCTATCCGACTGTTAGGCTACGCTTTGAAAATATGCTCAAAGCCTTGGGCTATGAATATGAAGAAGTGGTTGAAACCAAAACTGACCGTGCAGAGATACTGGCGCAGCTGGAAAAAGGAGAACTCAGTGTCGATGAGGCAACCAAACGCCTGCAAGCACTAAAACGCCGATAACACCAGATTTAAGAAGAATCTGCAGGATAGATTATCACTGTAGATTCTTGTTTTTTTGGCCACAATTATTTTAGGCTGCTTTTGAGTATTGTGAGAAGTGCAAGTTTGTCTCTATAGGCATTTGCCTCAAAAGTCTTGAGGATTTTGCAATTGGTAATAAAAAAGTTTGATAAGCATTTACCAGCAACTCGAGCTTAAGCTGTTTATTGGAAATGCAAATTTACCTCATTAGAATGAGATTATTTTCACACAAGAACATTCATCTTTCTTTTTTTTCTTAACGTTACAATCTGTCTGTTTGCGAGCCAGACCCTTTGGCTCTCAGATGCTGTGAGTCTTGCAACGTGCGTTTTTTTACTTGCCAGGGCATGTCATAAAGGTGTAATAGCTGGCTGCCTAAACTAAGTATTGAGACGATTTTGGGCGCAAAGTTGCAAGAGGAGCAAGTAGCGCAACCGACTGAGTTGGCCTTAGGATTTTGATGAAACGACTGTTTTGGCTCATTTTGCTTTTTTTTGTGGCCTGTCAAAAAATAGAAGCACCGCCACCTACCTCAGGTGTCCCGGAAACTGCTCCCCAGGTTGACCTAAATCCAAGTTCTGCAAGTGCCAGATGGTCTGATCCAGCAAGTTGGCCTGGAGGCCTTATACCTGCATCGGGGGAAGATGTCACGATTCCCGAGGGAAAAAGCATTTTGCTGGATGTAAACAAACTCGAGCTAAACAACTTAACCATAAACGGCACGCTGGTTTTTGCTGATCAAGATATTGATTTAAGGGCATCTCGCATTATTGTTGCGGGGAGGCTCGAGCTTGGTGTTCCAAGTAAACCTTTTCAATCTAGTGCAACTATCACCTTAACCGGAAGCAAAGACGAAAGAACCATAACCATTGTTTCTGGTGGAGTACTGCTCATGCATGCCACTTCCCCAAAAGCCTGGACCAAACTGGCTGCCAATGTTTTTCAAGGTGACACCCGTTTCAATCTGAGTGAGGCTACCGATTGGCAAGCAGGTGATGAGATTGTGGTTGCTTCTACCGATTTTGATTTTGAGCAAACCGAGCGGTTTACGCTAAAAGGTGTTGAGGGCAGTACCCTGCAAGTAGATGAGGGCTTTGCCTATAAACACTGGGGCAAATTGCAAAGCTATAACGGTCAAACCCTTGATGAGCGGGCTGAAGTTGCTAATTTGAGCCGGCGGGTTGTTATTCAGGGAGATGAAAGCTCTACTAAAAACGGTATTGGCGGACATGTCATGGTGGTTGCTGGAGGGCAGGCACTTATTGATGGGGTTGAATTTTACCATATGGGGCAGCGCGGCGAGCTAGGACGCTATCCAATTCACTGGCATTTGCTTGGTGATCTGTCCAGAGGACAGTACATCAAGAACTCGAGCATTCATGAGACCTTTAACCGCTGCATTACTATTCATGGCAGTAACGGTGTACAGGTCGTAAACAATGTTGCTTACAAATCGGAAGGACACTGCATTTTCTTAGAAGACGGTGCCGAAGAGGATAATATCTTTCGCAGTAATCTGGTCATGACGACGCAAAGTGCAGAAAAAGCCTTGCTACCAACTGATGATACCTTTCCAGGACCCGCCAGTTACTGGATAACCAACCCGGATAATTTGTTTGAAAATAATGTGGCGGCGGGTTCGGCTGGCTCAGGTTTCTGGTATGCCTTGCCAGAAAACCCAACTGGGCCTTCAGCAAGCAAAGAAATCTGGCCGCGCTTTATCCCTCTGGCAGGCTTTAGTAATAATGTTGCGCATAGTAACCACGTTGATGGACTTCATGTTGACTCTGGCCCCACGGCTGATTTAAGTGGGGTAGAACCTGCTTACTATGACCCTCGAGTTAACCCGAATGCCGTGGTCGATAAAGATGGCTACACTCAAAACTCTTCCAAAGAATTAAGTGCCACCTTTGATTCATTGCTGGCCTATAAAAATCGGCGCAATGGCGTATGGCTTAGAGGTAAAAATCATAGTTTAGATAATGCCATCCTTGCCGATAATGCTGTCGGTGTCACCCTGGCATCTCAGGATAGCAGCGCCGAAAATAGTCTCTTTATTGGGGAAAGTCAGAACCTTGGAACCCCGGAGCTCTGGATGATTAGTGAAGGGGCTGTAGGTTTAGATGGTCGCAGTTTGCCCCGTTTTTGGGACTCGAGCTTTACGATTCGGGGCTTTGAATTTTATGACGGTAATGTCAGTGTGCATGACAGCCATTTTGAAGCTTTTAGCCCCAATGAGCAAAGACAGGCTGCCGCCCTTAGCTACCTTGACTTCACTCATTTTCCTACCAGTCCTCTAAACAGTGCCTCAGGGTTAAGCTTTGCTCAGGGTACCAAATCTATTTATCTTGCAAGTAGATCTGTACCCAAGGTCCTAAGCGAAGGAGAAGATGGCTACCGCTCAGCCCTTTTTATTGATGAGGATGGCGGTTTAAGCGGGAAAAAAGGTGCTGCCATTGTGGTTAATAATCCTTTTTTAAGCAATGAGAATTGCTCTTTGAATCCGGACTGGAATGCCCAGGTTTGCCTGAACGATTATGGAAGCCTGCATTTTATGAATGAAAGCCGAAATAAAGATCTGGCACCTATGAGTCTGATTCGTGATGACGGGGTAAGTCATCAGATGTTAGGAAATGCCAGTGACCGAACCAGGTTTATCAGCAATGTGCTAATGGGTAGAAGCTATCGATATGATCTGGCTGAAACACCTTCACATATCAGACTTGCGCTTACTGCAATTCAAGCAAATGACAGTCTGGTCGTAAGTTTTGCCTATCCGTATAAGACGCTAAATATCTATAGAGATTACTGGATTGATAGCCGCAATTTGCTGCAAAAAAGCTCGAGCCTTGATGCCCTTATAAGAGGTTCAGGCAACGCTTACTTTTTAAATGCTGGTACTCTGTATCTTAAGCTTATGCCGCAAAAGGGCAATGCTTTCGCTGTACTGGACATCTGTCAGACGGCAGGGTGTCAGTAAGAGGGAAAAGTAAAAAGTAGAAAGTAAAAAGTATCCTTACGGCAAATGAATAATTGTCTAAAAAGTCCAGTTTTATGGCAAAAGAGGGTGA
>JAGQHN010000168.1 GCA_020431825.1 Trueperaceae bacterium
CCGCTTTTAACTCCGTTCGACTCTTTTTCATGCTCTACTTTATCAACGTCTCATTCTTAGGACGCACCCTGGGCACTGATACAAAGCTTTGTCAGAAGTTTAGAGGGTTTTGTCAGAATTTTAGGGAATAATTGTTTGTTTGCTTGGCCTAGGGTATGCTCTGGGGCATAGAAAACAAAGCACCAAAGGAGTCCTTGACCAGCATCTAAAGGACTGATCGGAGAAGACATGCTTTACCCTCAACAAAATGATGTTCGCAATGTTTTGGAGCTTTCAGGCCTCTGGCAATTTAAACTTGACCCCAGTGATGTTGGCGAAGCCGAAGCCTGGTTTAATGGACTTCAGGACAGCCGTCTTATTGCTGTACCTGGCAGCTGGAATGAGCAATTTGAGGATACCAGAGACTACTTGGGCGTTGCCTGGTATGCCCTGGAAACCTTTGTGCCAAAAAGCTGGCAGAGCGAACGTAGTTTTATACGCGTAGGGTCAGCAAATTATCATGCCAGAGTTTGGGTAAATGGGCAGGTTGTAGGTGAACATGCGGGTGGGCATTTACCGTTTGCTTTTGATATCAGCAGCGCACTTAACTGGGATAAGCCCAACCTGATTGCCATTCGCGTAGAAAATAACCTCGAGCCGACTCGAGTTCCTCCAGGAGACCTAAAAGGTGGGTTCTTGGGTGGTTTTATGACCAATTACCCAAATACCAGTTACGACTTTTTTCCCTATGCTGGTTTGCACCGACCGGTCAAACTTTTCTCCACGCCAAAAAATGCCATTGAGGATATAACCGTAATAACCTCAGTCGAAGCAGGTGGTGCAGGGACGGTGCAAGTGCAACTTCGCCAGACTGGAAAGGTTCAGGCGGTCGCTCGCCTGGTTGGGGAAGGCGAAACGCTCGAGCAAGCTTTTCAGGTTGAAAGTGGCGCGGCAAGCACAATATTTCGACTTGATAAGCCTAGGCTATGGTCGCCCAAAGACCCTTATCTTTATGCGCTTGAGATCGAGCTTGGTGAAGATGGGAAAACCCTTGATCGCTATAGCTTGGACGTAGGGATTCGTAGTGTAGAAGTTCGCGGTAAAGAGCTGCTTTTAAATGGTGAACCCATTTTTCTGAAAGACTTTGGCAAGCATGAAGACTTTCCTATTCACGGGCGCGGTTTGAATTTACCGGTGCTTGTAAGAGATCATTCGCTGTTTAAGTGGCTGGGTGCCAATTCTTACCGAACCGCCCACTACCCTTACAGTGAAGAAGCTATGCAGATGGCCGACCGCGAGGGCATCTTGATCATTGATGAAACGCCCGCCGTCGGTATCTTTTTTGAAGATGGTGCTGAGAATATAGCTCTTCGACTAAAGCAGTGCGAGCAGCATTTGCAGGAGCTTGTAGAGCGAGATAAAAATCATCCTAGCGTCATTATGTGGAGTGTGGCCAATGAGCCTCTGCCACCTGATTTACGCTTGCGTTTTGCCGGTGCGGAAGTGCCGCCCCTTGACCCATCAACGACTGACTTTTTTAGAACTCTGGTAGATTTGAGTCGCAAGCTTGACCCAAGCCGCCCTGTAACGCTGGCAGGGATACATGGTTCGCCAGTTGAATGGTTTGAACTCTGTGATGTGGTGCTTGTGAACCGCTATTTTGGTTGGTACTCGCAGCAGGGCCGGCTTGACGAAGGAAAAAGGATGCTCGAGGCCGAGTTAGACGATTTGTTTGGAAAACTAGGTAAACCCATGATCGTCAGTGAATTTGGTGCTGATACGCTGGCAGGTTTTCACAGCAATCCGCCGGAAATGTTTAGCGAAGAGTACCAGCGGGATTTTATAAAAGGCTATCTGGACGTTGCTGATGCCAGGGATTTTATTATTGGCATGCACGTCTGGAACTTTGCTGACTTTAAAACCGGGCAGGGCATTATGCGGGTTGCAGGTTTAAACCATAAAGGTGTTTTCACCCGCGACCGCAAACCTAAAATGGCAGCGCACTTATTGCGGGAGCGCTGGCAGGATTAGGCGGCCTTTTCGGTCATAACGCCCCGAAGCTCGAGTTCTTCAGCAAAGTGGCAGGCTGCCAAGTGACCCTTTCCAAGATCCTTTAAAGCCGGGGTTTCGCTCTTGCAGCGAGCCTCGGCAAAACGGCAACGTGGATGGAAATAGCAACCTGAGGGCGGGTTGGCCGGGTCGGCCACTTCGCCAGCCAGACGAATGCGTTCACTTTTGCGTCGTAATCTTGGGTCAGGTTTTGGTACTGCTGATAGCAGGGCTTCGGTGTACGGGTGCCTGGGTCGTAAAAAGAGGTCTCGAGTATCTGCCAGTTCGACGAGTTTGCCCACATACATAACGGCGACTCGGTCTGCAATATGTTCAACCACGGATAGGTCATGCGCTACAAAAAGATAGGTTAACTGAAACTCTTCCTGTAAATCCTGCAAGAGGTTCAAGGTTTGCGCCTGTACCGATACATCGAGGGCAGATACGGCTTCATCAGCAACTACCAGGCGTGGATTTAACGCCAGGGCCCTGGCAATGCCAATACGCTGCCGCTCACCACCAGAAAAGGCGTGAGGATAGCGCCTTAAATACTCTGGGCGAAGACCCACTTTGCGCAAAAGTTCTGCCACCTGGTCTTCCAGGTCTCTGCCTTTAGCGATGCCGTTATTCTTTAGCGGTTCACCAACAATTTCAAGAACGGTAAGCCTTGGGTTTAGTGAGGACTGAGGGTCCTGAAAAATCATGCGGATATCGCGGTGATAGGGTCTTATCTCCTGGCGGTTCAGGTGGGCAAGGTCAACAATTTTGCCACTTTCCTCCTGGTACAAAATTTCACCACCTGTAGGCTCGTAAATACGCATCAGGGTGCGCCCCAGAGTGGTTTTGCCACAGCCTGATTCACCCACCAAACCCAGTGTTTCCCCTTCAAAAATCTTAAAGCTGACATCATCAACGGCCTTGACATGTCCGGCAACCCGGCGTAAAAAGCCTTTATGGATGGGGAAGTGTTTTTGTAATGACTTAAGCTCGAGCAGCGGCGTAGATCTAGCGTCACTCATGCATTTACCTCTTTTGCCTCATCCTGG
This sequence comes from Trueperaceae bacterium, assembly GCA_020431825.1. Taxonomy (GTDB): domain Bacteria; phylum Deinococcota; class Deinococci; order Deinococcales; family Trueperaceae; genus JAHEBB01. The sequence continues at coordinate 3,075 of JAGQHN010000168.1, forward strand.
TACAGCAAACAGCGCACACTATGTCCTGGTTCGAGTTCCAGATATTGAGGGGTTATTCGTTCACAGGTGCCGCGCATTATTTGTTCACAGCGCGTATGGAAACTACAGCCTGAGGGTCGGTTAAATGGATGGGGTACCATGCCCCGGATTTGCTCGAGCCTGTGCCGCTCTTCCAGGTCGAGTTTGGGAATCGACTTGAGTAGCGCCTGTGTGTAAGGGTGCTTGGGATTATGAAAAATGGTGTCGACATCGCTCTGTTCCACTACCTGGCCCAGGTACATCACCACGACTTCATCGGCAATTTCAGCAACAACCCCCAGGTCGTGCGTTATGAACATAACACTCATTCCCATTTCCTGCTGCAAGTCAAAAATTAGGTCGAGAATATTGGCCTGGGTGGTGACATCTAGCGCAGTGGTTGGCTCGTCGGCTATGAGGAGAACAGGTTCACAGACCAGCGCCATGGCAATACACACCCGCTGACGCATCCCACCGGATAGTTCAAAGGGATAGCTCGTCATACGCTCTTTGGGTTTAGGAATACCAACCCTGGCGAGCATCTGTATAGCGCGCTCTGTAGCTTCCTCTTTGGTAATTGCCTGGTGCAGTAAAATGGCTTCGGTTACCTGATTGCCAATGGTATGAATTGGACTTAAAGCGGTCATGGGTTCCTGAAAAATCAGGCTTATATCATTGCCTCTTATAGAGCGAATATCTTTACCCGTATTACCCAACTGAACAATGTCAATAGGCTTGCCTTCTTCGCGGTAGTAAAGTACTTCGCCAGCAACAATTTTGCCTGGTCGGTCGATCAGTTGCATTATTGAGCGCGCAGTTACTGATTTGCCTGAGCCTGACTCACCCACAACACAAAGGGTTTTTCCTCTTGGAATATCAAAGTCAACACCGTCAACTGCCTTTACCACACCTTCATCGGTAAAAAAGTGGGTTTTCAGCCCGCGAACGCTAATAAGGGTCTGGTTAAGCGTCACGAATACACCTCTTAAAATTGTGTCTACGGTAAAAGTTGTGCTCACTCATAAGGGTCCGCCGCATCTCTTAAACCATCACCCAGGAAGTTAAGCGCCAGAACCGTTATGACAACTGCTGCACCGGGCCAGAATAACCAGGGGGCAGTCGCCACTGAACGAATGTTTTGCGCTTCCTGCAGCAAAACACCCCAACTTACAACTGGCGGGCGTAAGCCAATACCCAGGAAACTCAGCGCGGTTTCAGAAAGAATCATTGCGGGAATAGCCAGGGTGATCGAAGCAATAATATGACTCATAAAGGACGGCACCATATGGCGCAAGATGATACCAATTTCACTGGCACCGTCTAGCCTGGCTGCTGTAACGAAGTCTTCGGTTTTAAGCGAGAAAAAGCGTCCGCGAACAACCCTTGCCAGATCTGTCCAGCCAATAAGTGACAGAATAACGGTAATCATAAAGTAAACGCGCAGGGGAGGCCAGGTGAGCGGAATCGCAGCCGCTAAACCCATCCAGAGAGGAATGGTAGGAATCGAGCGCAAAAACTCGATAATGCGCTGAATCAGGTTGTCAATGGCGCCGCCGTAGTAGCCAGATATACCCCCCAGAATAATGCCCAATATGAGACTTAGCGCAACGCCTACCAGACCGATGGACATAGAGATTCGGGTTCCGTAGATGGTGCGACTTAAGACGTCTCTACCCAGTCGATCAGCGCCGAGTAAAAACATGGGTTCGCCAGATTTTACGGGACCAATCAGGTGGCGGTCCGTTTCAAAGAGGTTCCACATTTTATAGGTTTCACCTTTGACGAAAAAACGCACAGGAATCTTTGATTCGGGGTCAACCACAAAGGTGCGGCGGAGGGCCACCGGATCAACTTCTACCTTATAGCCATTGACAAAGAGTGCCGGACGCCAACCATTATCGGTGCGCTCTACAAAACGCAGTGGCTGGGGCGGTGCGTAGGTGTGTCTGGCGCTATAACTGCCGGGAAGCTGAGGCGCCAGAAACTCCGCAAAGAGACCAATCAGATACACAAGAATAACAATGATGAGACTGACTAACGCCAGTTTATGCTTGCGGAACTTCCACCACATGAGTTGCCACTGACTGGCAACCTGGACGCGGCTTTCAGGCTCGAGTGACGGTTCAGGGGTTGCTGGGGGTGCTCCCGGTGAGGGCCGCTTAACGCTAAGCCCTGAAAAGCGTTTGGCGTCATCACTCATTTGAGACGTATCCTTGGGTCAAGCCAGGCCAGCAAAATATCAGAAATAAGGGTGCCGATCACTGTTAGGATGCTTAGCATCATGATGAAACTACCCGCCAGATACATGTCTTGAGAGAGCAGAGCTTTAAACAGCAGAGGGCCTGTGGTTGGTAGGCTCAGTACAATAGCAGTAATCGTGGCTCCAGATACCAGCGTAGGTAAAACCCAACCCACGGTACTTATAAAGGGATTGAGTGCTACCCGCACAGGATACTTTAACAGGAGGCGCCACTCTGCCATGCCCTTGGCTCTTGCCGTTACTACATAAGGACGGTAAAGCTCATCAAGCAAATTGGCGCGCATAATGCGAATCAGACCGGCGGTGCCTGCGGTACCAAGGACTACCATGGGTATCCAGAGGTGATTCATGAGATCACCTACTTTAGCCAAGGACCAGGGAGCATCGATATATTCAGGGGAAAAAAGACCACCCACGCTGTGCCCAAAATACTTAAATCCTATATACATGAGGACCAGCGCCATTAGAAAATTGGGAATAGCCAAGCCTATAAAGCCGATAAAGGTAGCGATATAGTCGCCGACTGAGTACTTGCGAATGGCTGAGTATATGCCGATTGGAAACGAGACTATCCAGATAAAAATGAGCGTACTTAACGAGAGTAAAAAGGTGAGACCGAGGCGGTCCCAGATGAGTTTGTTAACGGGTAGATTCCACTCAAAAGAGTCACCAAAGTCACCTTTGGTGATAATACCTTTCACCCAGAGCCAGTACTGGATATAGAGAGGCTGACCGAGACCATAACGCTCTTCCAGAGCTTTAAGCGAAGCTCTATCAACTGTTTCACCTTGCGCTGCCATACCTGAAACCAGCGAAGTCAGGTAATCGCCTGGGGGCAACTGGATAATAACAAAGGACACAATCGAAATTGCGATGATAGTTGGAATCATGAAAAGTATTCGCCTGAAAATGTACTCGAGCACAGCCTACCCTTCGTAAAGCTTGGTTTAAACGCACTATTGTGTTTGTCTCAGCTTATCATATAGCATATATCCTTAAGTTTGCTACCCAAGAGCTTAGTTTTACAAAAGGAGTAGGTATGTCATCACCGAAGGTAACGGTTATTGGGGCAGGTAGCCTCTTTTTTGGTCGTCAGGCTATCTGGCAGATGGTGCACTCGAGTCACCTGAATCAGGGAACCTTAGCGCTGGTTGACAGTAACCCTGAGCGGCTTAAAAAGCTAAAGACGCTGGCGGAAATGGTTATTGCAGAAACGGGGGTTGGGTTAAAGCTCGAGGCTTCGACTGACTGGCGAGATGCTTTACCTGACTCAGACTTTGTGGTGCTAAGTTTTGCCAGAGATACGGTAAAGTACCGCGGCATCGACTGTACGGTCTCTGAAAAATACGGTATTCGAATGTGTTCGGGGGACACTATTGGGCCAGGTGGTGTGTTCCGGGCGATGCGAGAACTCCCTCTTATTCTGGACTGTGCCAAAGATATAGAAGAACTTTGTCCTGAGGCCTGGGTTATCAATTATATCAACCCTTCTACCGTCAATGGCATTGCGCTAAAGCGTTACGCTCCAAAACTAAAAAGTTTTGCACTTTGTGATGGTCTCCATATGCCTCATGTCAAGCGCAGATATGCGCTGCGTGCAGGCATTATTGAGGAAGAGGCTCAGTTTAGTCCAGAAATTGACGAAGGATTTGATTTGCGCATCGCTGGAGTAAACCATTTTAACTGGCTCTTAAAAGCCGATTATGCCGGAGAAGATAAAAGTCCCCAAATTGCCGCTTCTTTACGTCAGGAGGCTGCCAGTGAAACGGATGGCGGAGATGTTGGCGCAAAAGCCAAATTTAATGCTGCGATTGGCTATCAACTTTATGAAGCCTTTGGCTATGTACCCGCTAATGTCTCGCATACCAAAGAATATCTGCGCTACTGGCAAGGGCACGGCACGACCAAGGAAGCTATTCCTCCCTTGTCCATCTGGGAAACCGAAGACCGCTATAAGCGGCATGAAGAAATGTGGCAGCAAATTGATCAGTTTATTTCAGGAGAATTGCCGATTGCTGACTATATGACTACTTTTGGTCCTGACCATGCCACGGACATTATTGAAAATATGGTTGGCAATTTGGGTAAGCCTTTTTATGTCAATACCTTTAATCAAGGCGCGGTCAGCAATATGGCAGACGATGCCTTTTTGGAGTTGCTCTCTGACTTGACAATGGACGGCATAACGCCAAGAGTTGTTGGAGCCTTTCCTCGAGGACTTAAAGCTTTACAGGAACTAATTTTAGATACCCATGAACTCACAGCAGAAGGCGTGGCAAAAGGGGACAGGCGGCTCATCAGGCAGGCATTACTTATTGATCCTTTAAGCAACTCCATTGGTGATACGAACGCGCTTATGGCTGAACTGTTTGAACTCGAGCGCCCTGCTTTGCCAGAGCACTGGTATACATGATAAAGCTGGTCATTATTAATTACACAAAATCCTATATCTTATATGTTAGACTTTGCTTGTCTAAATTAATTGGGTCCTAGCAGGAAATCCTTATACTCAAAAGACCTGCTTTGTCATAGCAGGTTCAGAGTTCCTCTAAGACTATTAGGCATAAGGGAGGTGCATTTATGCACTTGCGCGTTGCTTATAAGTTAATAGCACTCGCTTTTTTGTTGGCTTGCCTTGCTTTAGGGTTTGCCCAGGATTATAAAGAAGCGCCCATGCTAGCCGATATGGTTGCCGCCGGGGATTTGCCCCCTGTTGCCGAACGACTACCCAGTAATCCTTTAGTGGTCGAGCCCAACAGTGAAATTGGCGTATATGGTGGTACCTGGCATATGGGTTTACGCGGTGGTGCTGACGGCGCTAACTTTATGCGTACCATGGCGTATGACAGTTTGCTTCGCTGGGAAGTTGACTGGAGTGGCTATAAAGCCAACCTGGCTGAGTCTTTTGAAGCTAATGATGACGCTACCGAATTCACCTTTCACCTGCGTGAAGGTGTCAAGTGGTCAGATGGTGCTCCTTTTACCGCTGATGATATTGTTTTCTGGAATGAAGACATGATGCGTAATGAAGAGTACCGTGCCATTCACCCACCGGCCGGCTGGTTAACGACAGGTGGCGAACCGGTTGTTGTCGAGAAAATTGATGACTATACAGTGAAGTTTGTATTTACTGAACCCAATGGTCTTTTCTTACAACGCATTGCTTCGGTAGATGGTGCCGAGCCTGTGCGCTATCCCAAACATTATCTTATGCAATTTCACCCCAAATATAACACTACCAATCTGGATGAACTGATTGCTGAAAATAATGCCGATGACTGGGTCAACCTGCTTGACTTAAAAGGTGGCGGTATTCCTGGAACTCCCTATGATGCCCGCTGGCAAAACCCCGAGCTTCCTATGATTTATGCCTGGACGCTTGATAATGGCTATGGTGACGGCTCTAACCGTGTGGTTGCTACCCGTAATCCTTATTACTGGAAAGTCGACACCGAAGGCAATCAGCTGCCCTATATTGATCAGCTTAGCTATGACGTTGGTGAAGATGTGCAGGTGCTGGTCTTAAAAGCGCTGGCCGGGGAAATTGACTTTCAGGACCGCCATATTAGTGGACTCGAGAACAAAGCCGTCTTTGCGGACAATATGGAGCAGGGTGACTATCACTTTGTTGAAACCATACCTGCAGCCATGAATACCATGATTATTGCGCTTAACCTGACACATAAAGACCCCGCCATGCGCGAACTCTTCCAGAATAAAGATTTCCGTATTGCCCTGTCTCATGCGATTGATCGTCAGGAACTTATAGACGTGGTCTTTGTTGGTCAGGGGGAACCCTATCAAGCTGCTCCGCGCCCAACCTCACCGCTTTACAATGAACAGCTTGCAAAGCAGTACACCGAGTTTGACCCGGATCTGGCTAACCAAATGCTGGATGATCTGGGCTTTGCTGAAAAAGACAGCGAAGGCTACCGCTTAGATGCTAGCGGCAACCGTATTTCCTTTGCGGTTGAAGTCATTACTGCCCTAAACCCAAGCTGGACCGATTCACTCGAGCTTATCCAGGGCTACTGGCGCAATGTTGGCATCGATATGCAAATTCGTACTGAAGACCGCTCACTCTTCTATACCCGTAAAGAAGCCAACGACGTTGACGCTACGGTTTGGGGCGGTGACGGTGGTCTTGATGTCATTCTGGAACCCAGATGGTATTTCCCCTTCAGCAATGAATCTAACTTTGCCCAGGCCTGGCAGGTATACTACAACAACCCCAGTGGTGAAGGCGCTCTGACTGCTCCCGAAGAGCCACCTGCTGCTACCAAGCGTCAGATGGAACTCTATGACCAGCTTAAGTCCACAGGTGACGCTGCTGAACAAGAAGCGCTCATGAAAGAAATTCTGCAAATTGCAGCAGATGAGTTTTATGCCATTGGCATTAGCTTGCCTGCACCGGGATACGCTATTGTTAAGAACAACTTCTACAATGTTCCAGACTCTTATCCCAATGCCTGGCTTTACCCTCACCCAGCACCAACCATGCCAGAGCAGTACTTTATTCGTTCAGGAAACTAGACTGCTTGTAAAAGACCAGTTGAGTAGCAATGGTTACTGGTCTCAAAGTTGCTCAGTTGATACTTTTGCAAGAGATGGGATGAAAAGGTCA
>JAGQHN010000169.1 GCA_020431825.1 Trueperaceae bacterium
ATAGCGACCCCTACAAGCCATGCGTTAACCTTGTAGTGTCCACACTCCAGCGAACCCTAAATCCGCCACCTTTTAGCGCTCTTTAGACAACATTTTAAAGCCCCAAAAGTGGCTTCCAGGTGGTAGATTTAGTGGTTACAGGTGGTAGATTTTGCCCCAAAGTGGGCTACAAATGCTAGAAAAATAAAAATTCCGTGTGTTATACTATTTCTCGTAGCTGACGAGATTTATTGTCACACACGGAGTTTCTCTGGTGCCGAAGATGGGACTTGAACCCACACAGCCTTGCGGCCACTAGAACCTGAATCTAGCGCGTCTACCAATTCCGCCACCTCGGCAGGCAACGAGAGATAAGTTTAGCAGACAAATCTCGTTTATTCAACGGCATGTCCACTGTGAAACCCTGTTTTTCTACTTAGCTTAAACCATGCCACTCTATGAACTACCACTGGCACTCGCAAGTCTATCAATGCGTAACATAAGGACAATATCGGCAACGAGCAATTTCCTGGAAATGCCATTTGAATCTGGTCACATCTATTTGTATTTTGGACAAGCCAATCCATGTAAACGGAGAACGATAAAATAGGCTATGGAACATTTTGATGTCATAGTAATAGGCGGAGGTTTGGTGGGAAGCTCGAGCGCCTATACCTTTGCCAAAAACGGTAAAAGCGTCCTCCTTTTAGAACAGTTCTCATTCTTACATGAGCGAGGAAGCTCACACGGCGGTTCGCGTATTTTCAGACATGCTTACGAAGATGCGCGCTATGTACGCATGTGCGTTGATGCTGATGCGGCCTGGCAAACCCTCGAGGCAGAAAGTCAGGAAGGCTTGCTTTTCCGCTCTGGTGGTCTTGACATTGGTCGAAAGGAGTTCCTCGAGCAAATTGCTCAGAGTATCTTATCAGGTGGAAGCGATTGTGACTTTTTAAGTCCTCGAGAAACGACAAAGCGTTTTCCCGTTTTTAAACCCCAGGAAGAGAATACTGTGCTTTACCAGGAAAGTGCTGGCGTCCTGGCCGCCAGTCGTGCCGTTACGACCCTACTGCGCATGGCCGTAAACTACGGTGCCGATTTGCGAGACAACGAAGCCATGCTGAGTTATAGGGCAACAGCTTCAGGAGTAGAGGTTACCAGTAGCAAAGGAAATTATCAGGCAACAAAACTCATCGTTTGTGCCGGTGCCTGGATTAGTAAAGTATTTTCCGAGCTCGAGTTAAAAACCTATGTTGAAAAACAACAGGTACTTTATATCAAGGCAAAAGGCAAAGATTTTCTGGTTGGCAAGATGCCCATTTTTATCGAGCGTGACCATGGGATTTATGGCATGCCAAGTTTTGAGCGTCCTACCGCCATTAAAGTAGGTGATCACTACATTGCACCACAGACAGATCCTGACACTCGAGACTTTGAGTTAAACCAGGATATAGCCAAGGATACCTGCGACAAACTTGCCAGCTTTATGAATCTGACACCTGAAATTCTTGACTTCTCAACCTGCCTGTATACCAAAACACCTGATGAGCATTTCATCATGGATAGGCATCCGGAGACCCCTCAGATACTTATTGCTGGAGGTTTTTCGGGTCATGGCTTCAAATTTGGCCCTATCCTGGGCAATATCCTCTTTGACCTTGCTTATGACCAGGACAGTACCTATGATCTTAGCCTTTTTGGCCTCGAGCGCTTAAAGGCTTAATAAAGGCAAAGTCTTATTAAGATCGATGAGGAGCACCAAAGTAGAGTGACAAAATTTATGCTGGAAAATAGCTAAATCTTATCGGGACTGAGTTCGCCAAGAACCTGCTCGAGTAACGCATTATTACAACTTAAGGCTTCATTACCATAAATGGTCTCTGCGCCTTGCCAATTTCCAAAGTAGCCGCCAGCTTCTTTCAGGATAATGCCAAAGGGCGCACAGTCCCAGGCATTCATAATGGGGTCAAGCATAATGTCGCAGCGACCAGTCGCCACCAGCATATGACCATAGGCATCACTCCAGCCTACACGGTAAAAAGTTTTGGGTGCGAGGCGGCTCCAGGCAGCCTCCTTGCCGTATTTGGCAAAGTTGCCAAAATCGGTAAAGGAAACAATGGCCCGGTTCAAATCGCTGGTTTGACTGACCGTAACGCGCCGCCCATTTAGAAAACATCCTTCCCCTTTAGCTGCGTACACCATTTCATTGAGTGCTGGGAAATAGCTTACCCCAGCAACCATTTTCCCCTCATACTCGAGCCCCAAAAGCACGGCATAAAGGGGCACGCCGCGCATAAAGGACTTGGTGCCGTCAATTGGGTCGATAATCCAGCGATACTCAGAACTCGAGCCCTCCTCCCCAAATTCTTCGCCAAGCAGGCCGTGTGATGGAAAAGCCGTCTCAATGCGAGATCTGATGTAGCTCTCAGCCTCTTTATCTGCCAGGGTTACTGGACTATCATCTGCTTTATAGTCAACCTGAAGCCCTGTTTGAAAGTGGGCCAGGGTAATCTTTCCTGCCTGAAATGCCGTCTCTACAGCAAACTCAAGAAGCTTTTTTAGTTCTGCCATAAACCCCTATCATACCTTGCAATATGCTTTTAGCTAAAGATAAGTCAAGCAGGATGTAAGGCAAAACTCATTGTAGTGTCAGGTAGCACGTCAGACTTGTGAATGTGAAATCTGTGTCAGTAAGTCGTTTCCTAAAAGCAATCGAGGAAAATGCGCTCGTTTTTGATACTCGAGCTAAAGCTCAGTACCTGCATGATGGTCTAAGAGGCAGCACTCACCTAAGTCTGGAAGCGGTGCAAAACGGAACCTACCCAGACGTAGCCAAAAACGAAGCTATTTATCTCCTTTGTGAATATGGTCAAATCAGTGAACTCGTTGGCCTTTATCTGGAAAACGCAGGCTTTACCAATGTTCACAACGTGACAGGTGGCATGAAGTCCGTAAGAGAACACGCTAAACTGATAGATGAGTAATTTTCGCCTAACAGAGTATAAACACACATGTTATGGTGTGCTCGCAAAACCTTAGGTAAACCTACCTAAACAGGATAGAACTAAAACAGGATAGAAAGGTCGGGATAAGAATAACGATAGTTTATATGCTTATCCTCTTTCACAAACATGCTCGAGACATCACTATTACAGGACAGCTATGTTTAATTTCACCCAGGGCACCACACCTTTAAAGCGCTTGCTGGATATCTATTTGACTAGCCTGGCGCTGATTTTGCTAAGCCCGATCATACTTATAACAGCCATTTTGGTTGCCGCAACAATGGGAACGCCCGTCATCTTTCAGCAGACTCGCCCGGGGTATAAAGGTAAACCCTTTACCATTTATAAGTTTCGTACCATGAAAGAAGCTTATGATGCCAGTGGCAAACCACTACCTGATGACCAGCGAATGACCCGATTTGGCAGTTTCATGCGCGCCAGTAGTCTTGACGAACTACCCGAACTCTTAAATGTTCTAAAAGGCGAGATGAGCTTGGTAGGGCCGCGCCCTTTACGCATGGACTACCTTCCCAGGTACAGTGCCGAGCAGGCCAAAAGACATGATGTTCTACCCGGTGTCACTGGCTGGGCTCAGGTAAATGGCAGAAACAGCATTTCCTGGGATGAGAAATTCAGACTCGATGTCTGGTATGTTAATAATCAGTCCATCTGGCTTGATCTGAAAATCCTTGCACTCACCTTTTTGAAAGTGTTCAAGCGTGAAGACATCAGTGCTGAGGGTCATGTCACCATGCCAGATTTTATGGGAAGTGAACAAAGATGAATGAACTCATTATTGTAGGTGCTGGTGGTTTAGGTAGGGAAGTTTTGCAGTATGCGCTTGATACCTTTTCTTCAAATAGCACGATTCGGATTAAGGGCTTTCTTGATGACAATGTTTCCGAATTAAGCAATTTTCATGACAAACTTGCTTACGAAATAATTGGCAATACGGATAGCTACAAAGTACAGGAAAAAGATCGCTTTTTGCTGGCTGTTGGCAACCCCAATACCCGCAAAATGCTGGTGGAAAAGCTCGAGCAACGTGGCGCAGAGTTTATTTCTCTGGTGCATCCAAAAGCCTATGTCTCACCCTCCGCCAAGTTGGGTAAAGGTGTCATCATTAGTCCTTTTGCAACCATAGCCACCCATTCGGTGCTAAGTGATCATGTTGTCCTTGGCTTCTATGCCCATGTAGGTCATGACGCAGTGATTGGGTCTTATGGGGTTCTTTCTCCCTATGCCGCAGTAAATGGCGGTACAGTGCTCGAGGAGCTTGGCTTTCTCGGTACTCACGCTGTCGTTACGCCTAATCGCAAGGTGGGCAGGGACGCGCAGATTGCCGCAGGCGCTATTGTCTATAGCGATGTACCTGCTAACCGATTAGCTCTGGGTAATCCTGCAAAGTTTGGTCCCAAACTCTCTGCCCTGAGTTCCAAGTCAGACTAGTGCACAAAGCTCGAGTTTTTCATGACTCAAGGTTTTTGCTACCTCTATACTAAATTCAAATCATCCTGCATTCGTCATCAAAGAGCGAGGTAACTATGGCAACAAATCTTCAACTGTTTTCTACCTGTCCCCAATCAAAAGACTTTAATCAGGACGTTTACTTTAAGCAAGTCATTGACGTTGCTCAGTGGAGCGAGGCTGCTGGTTGTGTTGGCATTCTGGTTTATACCGATAATGGTCTGGCTGACCCATGGCTCATTGCTCAGGTTATTTTGCAAAATACCAGGAGTATTGCTCCCTTAGTGGCTGTCCAGCCAATTTACATGCACCCCTATACCGCCGCCAAAATGGTCTCAACCTTAAGCTATCTCTATAAACGCAAGATTTACCTTAATATGCTGGCAGGTGGCTTTAAAAACGATTTGATCGCTCTTGGGGATGATACGCCCCACGATGATAGATATCTCAGAACGACCGAATACACGCTCATTTTAAAAGCGCTGCTACGCGGTGAAAACGTCAGTTTTGAGGGTAAATATTATCAGGTTAAGAACCTTAAACTTACGCCGGCGCTAGACCCGGAGCTTTTTCCTGGCATTCTTATATCAGGCTCTTCAGACGCTGGTTTAGAAGCCTCGAGGGCTATTGGCGCAACTGCGATCAAGTATCCTAAACCGCCAGGCGAAGAGGAAGTACAAAACGAAAGTTTAGCTCCAGGTGTACGGGTTGGCATCATTGCCAGGGACTCGAGTGCAGCCGCCTGGGAAGTGGGCTATGAGCGCTTTCCCGAAGACCGCAAAGGTCAAATCGCGCATGCAGTTGCCATGAAAGTCTCCGACTCTCTGTGGCACAAGCAACTCTCCGCAATGGGTGACCAGCCCGTCACGGAACAAAACCCGTATTGGCTTGGTCCCTTTAAGAACTACCGAACCTTCTGCCCCTATCTGGTTGGCGATTATGGACAGGTTGCTCATGAGCTTAAGCGTTACCTTGATCTTGGTTTTGAAACCTTTATCCTGGACATCCCTCCTTCTCAAGAAGAACTGACTCATATTCGCAAGGTCTTTGATGAAGTGTCCCAGGTGGGTGCATGAGCAGATTATTGCAGGACTACATTTCACAGCAGGCAGCCAAGTTTGGCGATAAAACAGCCATCGTCATGAAAAATAAGAGCATTAGCTACGCTGAACTTGAAAGGCGCAGCAATCAGCTTGCCAGACTTCTGCAACAATACGGCGTTTCTCGTGGCGATAGGGTTTGCCTCTTTATGTCCAAGTCTCCCCTGGCGGTTGTGGCTATGGCGGGTGTTTTAAAAACTGACGCCATGTATGTTCCTATAGACACTTCAAGCCCCGCCAGTCGGGTTGCCAAGATTGCTCAGGCATCGGAACCCAAGGTTTTTCTAACTGAAAAGGCTGCCTTAGGGCTGGTGAATGACCTGTTTGCTGAAGGACTCTTAGCTAAAAATGTCACCATGGGCACACTTGAAGACGAGGCCCTCGAGTCTGACGCCTTTAAGACCCAGTTTACCTGGGCTGACCTCGGCACTTTTTCTGACAACCCTTTGAGCTATCAGAATGATGCCAGTGACCCTGCCCATCTTCTTTTTACAAGCGGCTCAACGGGTACGCCTAAGGGCGTCGTCATAAAGCATGAGAATGTCATGCATTTTGTGGACTGGTCGAGAAACTATTTTGGCATTGCACCGCATGATAAAACCTCTGGGCATCCCCCTCTTCACTTTGACCTTTCCACCTTTGATATTTATGCAACCCTTTCAGCCGGGGCAGAGCTGCATATGGTTTCTCCTGAACTGAACCTCTTGCCCAACAAATTAGCCAATTTTATTCGTAAAGCTGAACTTACTCAGTGGTTTTCCGTGCCCTCAACCCTGACCCAAATGGCCAAGTTTAATGTCATTGCCGATCAGGATTTTCCGCAGATGACGCGCCTGCTCTGGTGCGGTGAACCCATGCCGACCCCCACTCTCATGCATTTTATGGACCGCTTGCCCCATGTGACCTTTACCAATCTTTATGGGCCAACCGAAGCCACCATTGCCAGCAGCTATTACACAGTAACAAAGCGGCCCGAAAGCGAAACCGAGGCTATCTCTATTGGGGTTGCCTGCGAAGGCGAAGAACTTTTGGTCCTGGATGACAAGCTCGAGCCTGTCGAACCAGAGACAATCGGCGAACTTTATATTTCAGGTGAAGGACTTAGCCCTGGCTACTGGCGCGACAAGGAAAAAACCGATGCAGCCTTCCTGGCTGACCCCAGACCCGGTAAAGCAGGAAATCGCATTTACCGTACTGGAGACCTCGGCAAAGTTGACCAGCAGGGTCTTTTCTACTGTCTCGGGCGTGTGGATTCACAGATCAAAAGCCGTGGTTACCGCATTGAACTTGGTGAAATTGAGGCCGCACTCAATACGCTCGAGTATATGAAAGAAAGCGCTGTCGTTGGCATACATGTTGGTGGCTTTGAAGGCACTGCCATTTGCTGCGCTTACGCCTTAAAAGAAGGACAAAACCAGGATAAGAATGAGATCCAACGTGATCTCGTAAAGCTTGTCCCTAAATACATGATTCCTTCACAGTGGATGAGCTACTCTGTTCTACCCAAAAATGCCAACGGCAAAATTGACCGCAAGGAATTACGCGACCGTTTTGAAGAGGCGAATAAGCAAACCGCTTAAGCCTTATGTACCGTATAATTGGCGTCCTTAGGGATGCCTATTTTTTTACTCATTCGCCTCCATCATTTCTTAAGAAAACCCAAGGCTGTAACGCTCATTCCAGTTTGTTACACAAAAAACGGGCAAACTACCCCTATGCGCTTCCTCTATTTCAGTCTTATTTGCCTGCTTGCTAGCCTCCTCACCGCCGCAAATGAGCAGCAAACGAGTCACTTGTTTGACATGGATACTTTGCTTACAGGCCTCGAGGTTCCCTGGGACCTCGAGTTTGACAGTTCTGGAACACTTTACTTCACTGAAAGAATCGGTAGACTTAGTCGCCTTGATAATCAAAAGAAAGTTCTGGCAAGTGCAGAAAGTTTCACCAATTTACGAGTGGAAGGCGAAGCCGGCCTTATGGGTCTTGCTCTTGACCCTCAGTTTTCAGAAAACAACTGGCTCTACACCTGCTACAGTGCCTTCGCCGACGATCAGCGAATAAACCGGGTTTCACGGTTCAAGGTTACAGATGATGTCTTGCAGGATGAGCGCATTATTCTTGATAATTTGCCCGGTTCAGGCGCACATAACGGCTGCCGCCTGGCATTTGGTCCCGATGGATATTTGTATATCAGTATGGGCGAAGCCTTTAACCCTAAACTGGCACAAGACCCAACCTACCTTGGCGGAAAAATCTTAAGAATTGCCTCCGATGGCACGGTTCCTGAAGATAATCCCTTTGGCAATGAAGTCTGGAGCCTGGGTCACAGAAACCCCCAAGGTCTCGTTTTTGCTGATGATGGCAGCCTTTTTGAAACTGAGCATGGGCCAGAAGCAAATGATGAAATAAACCTAATAACTCGAGGGGAAAACTATGGTTGGCCGGAAGTAACGGGAGACGCACCGAACGCAGAGTTTTCCCAAGCTCTGAAGAGCTACTATCCAGACGGCACCATAGCAATTGCAGGACTCGATATTTATCGGGGAACAATGTTTCCCTGGCAGGGTAACTTGCTCTTTGTTAGCCTAAAGGCGGGCAGGTTTTATAGGCTCGAGCTAACGAGTGATAAGAACTTTAAAAGCGACGAAATTTTACTGGACAGAAACATAAACTCAAATCTGGGACGACTACGGGATGTAGAAGTCGCCCCAGACGGCTCAATTTATCTAGCTACCTCAAACATAAATGACCGAAACAATGCTCCACATCCTGATGACGACCGTATTGTAAGGCTCAAACCTAAGCAATAAGCCTTCCAAAACCTACCCCTCAGTTATCCAGATAGCTTAGAAACGTGTAGTCCTTATCCTTGGCTCCGGTATGGCATCCTATGCACATAGTGGCGCTCGAGGCTTCCATCCAGTCGCCTAAGAACTTGCCATCATCCGCGCGTTCAAAAACAGCATATTGCCAGTCGCCATTAGCAGGATCAAAATTAGCAACCTTCCGCATTCCGTAAATAGTGGTCACCATTAGTGTTTCTGGGTCTGTTCGCTCTTTTAGAAATGTTGAACCTTCCGCATGGGGAAAACTTTGTGCCATTACGGTTTCTGCTGCCGTATCATTGAAATAAATATCTTTTGCCACCGGATGAGCCGATTCTTCAAACGATTTTTGACTGTTACCCCGGTGCCAGGAAAGATAAGAGGCTATCTCATCTGGAAGCCCATTTTGCGCTCCCAGAGCTAAACTTACGAAACCAATAACGCCTACAATAAGTCCGATATACCACTTGTGCATTGCTGCACCTCCTAGATTTTTTTTACACTTCATACTTTTTCTCAAATCTACGGGCCTTATCGGTCAAACACTTAACCTGGGTAAACTGCTTTACCTAATTTAACCTCAGATGGTCTAGCAACCAGCCTGCCCTCATGTATTTAGCTAAAAGTTCGTCAGCCTACGATTAGAAGGGGCACTGGGCTACAGTAAAAAAAAGGGCCTAAGCTTAGTCTCATAAATAAGGAGATTGCCATGACACCAGCATCACATTTGACAACTGATAGAGTGAATCAGGAGACTTCTTTGAGAGACACCGCACACCTTATTCACCCCTCTATGCCTGACTTTGATGAGTTTGGCGATTGCTCCCTTGACCATCTTGTCAGCAGGCTCATAAGCGGCCTGGGCGAAGATGTAACAAGAGAAGGACTGGTCAAGACTCCAGAGCGCGTAGAACGCTCTCTGCGTTTTTTAACCAGTGGCTATGAAACCAGTGTCGAAGAAGTGCTTAACGGTGCTCTTTTTGAAGCTGAAGGCAGTGAGATGGTGGTGGTAAAAAGCATCGAATTTTATAGTCTGTGCGAACACCATATGTTGCCTTTTTTTGGACATGCTCATATAGCCTATATACCCAGCAAAAAAATACTCGGGCTGAGTAAGTTTGCTCGAGTCGTCGATGTTTTTGCACGACGCATGCAGGTGCAAGAACGCATGACTTCACAAATTGCTGACGCGCTGGTTGAAGCGCTTGAGCCTGAGGGACTCGCCGTTGTAACAGAGGCCAGCCATCTTTGTATGATGATGCGCGGTGTGGAAAAACAGGGTTCAACCACCAGAACAAGTGCTATGCGCGGTGTGTTTAAGTCTGATGCCAGAACCCGTCAAGAATTTTTAGATTCGCTCAGGTAAAGGTAAAGCTCTGCCTTCACTCAAAAAGTATCTGTTTTAGACGGAGCTATATAAAAGAGTAAGGCAAGACAAAACTCGGAAACTAAAAAACCGGTTGCTCGAGCAACCGGTTTTAAAATTATTATAATAAGAATTTAAGGCAAACGGCCCAAAGC
>JAGQHN010000016.1 GCA_020431825.1 Trueperaceae bacterium
TCTCGTTTCTCCTTTTCTGCCAAGCGGGGCATAAGTTCATGAATACAACGGAACTTTCCACTGATGTTCTGAACGAACGCTTCAAGGAACTGAAATCCCCGTTAAGCAAACGCGAAGCCACCACCGAAGCTACCCGGTGTCTCTACTGTTTTGATGCACCCTGCATTGCAGCTTGCCCTACCAGCATTGACATTCCGACATTTATCAGGAAAATTTCTACTGACAACCCCCTGGGGTCGGCAAAAACGATCCTCGAGTCCAATCTGCTTGGCGCAACCTGTTCAAGAGTTTGCCCGGTAGAAGAACTCTGCGAAGGTGCCTGCGTACTCGGTAGTGACCATAAGCCCATTCAAATTGGTCAGTTGCAGCGCTACGCCATGGATTATCTTTATAAAAATGACCTGCAACCCTTAACGCTTGCGCCAAAAACAGACAAAAAAGTTGCCATTGTTGGGGCTGGACCCGCGGGTCTGAGCTGCGCAGGAGAACTGGCGCAGCTTGGTTATGAGACCACCGTTTTTGAAAAACGCGCCCTGCCCGGCGGACTCTCAACTTATGGCATCGTGGTCATGCGTGAACCTATCCGGGTTTCTTTAGAGGAAGTTGCCTTTATCGAAAAGCTCGGCGTCAAGGTTAAAACCAATACGGAAATAGGCAAAGATATTAGCCCTGAAACGCTTCTGGCTGACTTTGATGCCGTTTTTATTGGGGCAGGAATGGGGCAGGTTCCTAGCCTAGGCATTGCAGGAGAAGATTTAGAAGGTGTAACCGAAGCGCTTTCTTTTATTGCCGCCAGCAAATTGGCGGAAAAAGAAGGACTCGAGCGACTCAAATCTTTAGCTATTGGCAAACATGTAGCAGTGATCGGTGCTGGCAATACAGCAATAGATGCAGCCACAATAGCTAAACGTCTGGGCGCTGAAAGGGTCACCATCGTCTACCGCAGAACTGCCGAGGAAATGCCCGCCTACGACTTTGAATACGAATTTATCAAGAATGAAGGTGTTGAGTTCCGTTTTCTCAGCCAACCTCTTGAAATTGTGGGCGAGGGTGGCAAAGTAAGCGGCTTAAAATGCAGCCAGATGCAGCTCTCAAACCCGGGTACCGATGGTAGGCGGCAGGTCATACCTGTACCTGAAAGCGAGTGGATTTTGCCATGCGATCAGGTCATAAAGGCTATTGGTCAGGAGAAACTGCTGGGACTCTACGAGGCATTTGGACTCGAGACCGAAAAAGGCTATCTGAAAGTTAATGCTAAGCTGCAAACTTCTCATCCCAATATCTATGCAGGAGGTGACTGTGTTCGGCTGGTCGGTGAAGCCATGACGGTTACGGCAGTTGAGGACGGCAAAATTGCCGCGCAGAGTATTCATGAGGCCTTAAGTCAATGACAGCGGCTGCTTTTAGGAGGTGGATTTTTAGTCACTCGAGGGTTCTCGAGTTCACTAAGGAATAAGCTATGGCAGATTTATCTATTAATTTCGCAGGTGTGAAGTCTCCCAATCCCTTTTGGCTTGCTTCCGCGCCACCCACCAACAGCGCCTATCAGGTAAATAAGGCATTTGAACAGGGCTGGGGCGGCGCAGTCTGGAAAACCATTGGCACACCCGTTTTGAATGTCTCTTCACGGTACGGCGGCTTTGAGTATGCCGGTAATAAGCTGGTTGCCATTAATAATATCGAACTGATTTCAGATAGACCTCTTGACATAAATCTCAAAGAAATTGCCGAAGTCAAACGCCTCTGGCCCGACCGCGCCGTAGTGGTTTCTGCCATGTTTGAATCAAATCCAGACACCTGGAGAGACGCTGTCGCGCGTATTGAAGACACCGGGGCTGATGCCATTGAACTCAATTATGGCTGCCCTCACGGCATGAGTGAACGCGGCATGGGCAGTGCCGTAGGGCAGGTGCCCGAGTACTGCACCATGATTACAGAATGGGTGACCAGTAGCGCCTCCATCCCGGTAATCGTGAAACTCACCCCTAATATCACTGATATCAAGCCTCCGGCGAGAGCTGCTATTGCTGGAAAAGCCAATGCCATTTCACTGATAAATACGATTAACTCGGTCATTGGCGTTGATCTGGACAGCTTTCAGTTAAAACCAAACGTCGGGGGTAAAGGCGGGCACGGTGGCTACGCTGGCCCAGCCGTGAAACCCATTGCGCTCAGCATGCTCTCGGAAGTCATGCAAATTGATCCCATTCGCAACTTTGACATTCCGGTGTCGGGCATGGGCGGCATTCAAACCTGGCGTGACGCTGCCGAATTTTTGCTTTTGGGTGCCACAAGTTTGCAGGTCTGTACTGCGGTTATGCACTACGGTTTTCGCATTATTGATGATCTGGTTGACGGCCTATCTAACTGGTTGGATGAAAAGGGCGCAAAGTCAATAAATGAGGTGATTGGCGCAGCCATGCCAAGATACTCCGCCTTTAATAGCTTTGACCTAAGTTACAAGGTCGTTGCTAAAATTGACGCTGAGAAGTGCATCAACTGCAATCTCTGCTACATTACCTGCGATGAAGGTGCCCACCAGAGTATTGACCTGACCGTTGATGGACAAAAAATCGCCCTCGAGTCTTATCGGGGCAGTCAGAAACCCATCCCCGTAGTCAATGAAGAAGCTTGTGTAGGCTGCAATCTTTGTTCGCTGGTTTGTCCGGTTGAAGGTTGTATAAGTATGCTCGAGGTCGATTCAGGTCGCGAGGCTGTTACCTGGGGTGAAATTACCGAAAAACTACCTGACGTCACCCTTAAATGGGATGAAATGCACAAGTACCGTAAAGAAAACGGGATAGATATTCATTAGTTCCAATTTCGTTTGGTCAGGTCTTAAGTCACTTGACTAAACTCGAGCTAGGCGAGAAGCATCACATAGAGCGGTTTTCCAATGTTTAAAGCCATTCGGGAATCCGTTTAAAGTTAGGAGAAAAGATGGGACTCTTAATCAAAAATGGCGAAATCATAACCGCAGATAGCCGCTACCACGCCGACATTTACTGTGAAGACGAAACCATAACCAAAATCGCACAGCATATTGAGGCGCCAGAAGACGCTGAAGTCATAGACGCACAGGGCAAATATGTCTTTCCCGGGTTTATTGACCCACACGTTCATATCTATTTACCGTTTATGTCCACCTTCGCCAAAGATACTCACGAGACGGGCAGCAAGGCTGCACTTATGGGTGGCACCACCAGCTTTATAGAAATGCTGGCACCCTCCCGCGGTGAAGATTTAATGGAGGGCTATGAGCTCTGGACTGGAAAAGCTGAGGGTAACAGTTACTGTGACTATAGCTTTCACATCGGTATCTCAAAATTTGACGGCAACACAGAGGCTCAGCTTCGGGAAATCGTTGCTGGTGGTATGGCATCCTTTAAGGTGTTTCTGGCGTACAAGAATTTTTTCGGCGTGAATGACGAAGAGCTTTATAAGACCCTGATGTTAGCCAAAGAGCTTGGTGTCATTGTAACTGCTCACTGTGAAAATGATGAATTGGTTGCTCAGTTGCAGCAAACCCTGCTGGCTCAAGGCAAAACCGGACCGGAATGGCATGAACCCAGTCGGCCCGAGCGCGTCGAAGCTGACGGCACCCATCATTTTGCTACCTTTTTAGAAATGACCGGGGCCAAAGGCTATATTGTGCATCTTAGCTGTGAACCTACGCTCAAAGTAGCACTTGAGGCCAAAAGTCGTGGTGTTGATCTGGCCATTGAATCCGTCATCCCACATTTTGTTCTTGATAAATGCTACGCCGAACGTGCCAATTATGAAGGCGCAAAGTACATCATGTCACCACCTTTACGTGACAAGGAAAATCAACAAGCTCTCTGGAACGCTCTCGCCCAGGGCATGATTGACACCGTTGCTACGGACCACTGCCCCTTCGACCTGGAGCAAAAAGATATGGGCAAGGGTGACTTCACCAAAATTCCTAACGGAATGCCCGCCATTGAAGAGCGCATTAAGTTGCTTTATACCTACGGCGTGTCACGAGGTAACTTGAGCATCCACCGCTTCGTTGACGCTGCTTCGACTCGAGTCGCCAAACTTTTTGGCTTAGAGCAAAAGGGTCAAATCGCGGTTGGCAAAGATGCTGATCTGGTCATCTTTGACCCCAACCAACGTGGCACTATTTCCGCGAAAACTCACCATATGAATAATGACTACAGTGCCTTTGAAGGCTGGGACGTGGACGGTCAAATTACCGATGTCACGGTGCGCGGTAAAGTTGCTGTAAGCAGTGGCAAATTTCAGGGTACCAAGGGACGCGGCAAACTCATCAAAAGAAAAACCGCAGGAGCCTAACTTCAGGAATAGATGATTACCTATTACCTGTCATCTAGGTTTTAAGTGCTAATTCCTTTCATTTTCAGGTTATGATGTCACAGTCTATGGGAGTTACGTTGCATTGCTAGATACTCAGCCCAACAGCAAAACAGTCCAGATATCTGATCTGATTACTATCCGTGATCTCAATATGATTTACCGGGGCCGTGGCAGCGAAACTGTCGCCCTAAAAAATGCCAATTTGACGGTGGCAGAAGGCGAATTTATCAGTCTGATTGGGCCGTCAGGATGTGGCAAAACCACCCTTTTACGCATTATGGCTGACCTTATTCAGGCAACTTCTGGCTCGATTACGATTGCTGGAAAAAGCCCCAGGCAGGCTCGCCTTGACCGGGAATATGGTTATGTTTTCCAAGCTCCGGCGCTGCTCGAGTGGCGCAGCGTATTAAAAAATGTCATTTTACCTTTAGAAATTATGGGGTTTGGCAAAGAAGAGCGTGAAACACGTGCCAAAAAACTCCTCGAGATGGTAGGGCTTAAACAATTTCACCGTCAATATCCTTGGCAGCTTTCTGGCGGTATGCAGCAGCGAGTCAGCATTGCAAGAGCACTTGCCTTTGACCCCAGTTTGCTTCTCATGGATGAACCTTTTGGCGCGCTGGATGAGATAACCAGGGAAGCCATGAACCTCGAGCTTTTGCGCATCTGGGAAGAAACAAAAAAGACGATTGTGTTTGTAACGCACTCCATTCCTGAAGCTGTTTTTCTCTCGAGTCGTATTGTTGTTATGACACCTCGCCCGGGAAAAATTGAAAAGATTATCCCGGTAGATCTTCCCTATCCTAGAAATACAGATACACGTGAGTCAAAAGCCTTTTTTGATCTCGCTACCGAGGTACGTGAGGCGTTGCGAGATGTTCACTGAAAGCTAGGCGATGAAGCGTTTTTTGCCCATTCTTATTGTCCTTGTAGTCCTTATCCTGCTGGGCTACCCACTGGCACTGCTCTTTGGTTTACCGCTGGCAAGACGTGATATGAAGGATTTGCGTAAATGGGAGAAGGAAACGATAAGCCTTTCTGACGGCGTAGCGCTTGCTGGTCAAAGTGATGGTAGTAATACTGTCTTTACTTACCCTCGAGCCATCGTAGAAAATGACGACTCGAGGACGCTATTTGTCAATGACAGCTCACTGATTTACAAAGCAGAGAGACCCGAAGAACGAGTGGATGGTGAGCGCGCCGACTTTCACTTTGAAAGTGACCATGGTCTTGTTGTTCAGGATGGGGTTTTGCTTTCCGATGGCGATTATGTGCGTGAGCAAAATCTCATTCGTTTTAGGCAAACACCCCCTCGCAATGCTCAACTTAGACAGTACCCGGACTACTTTGTTCAGGACAGTGAGCGCGGTGAAGTTGTGTTAGGGGCGGCGCCCGAAACGGGTGCTCGAGTCTGGACCGACAGCTACACCATCTACGCCCGACCCGCTTGCGGGGACACGCTGATGGCATGTTTTTTTTCGCTACCTCAGCATCCTGTGCCCTTTCCTCACTGGATAGCGGCTCGAGTCGTACCCTTTTTTCAAAAATTCCCTCTAACCGATGAGCGAAATATTGTGCGCTCAACCCTCTACACCAGCCTCGGCACATTATCTTCCCTGGCCCTGGGCGGTGCCGTAGGCATTATTCTGGCGGTTCTTTTTGTCATGTTTAGGCCGCTCGAGCGTGCCCTCTTGCCCTGGACCATTGCCTCGCAAACCATTCCTATCATTGCCCTTGTGCCAGTCCTTTTGCTGGTACTGGGGAATTTTGGTATCACTATACAAACCAGTCTTTTACCCACGGCAATTATTGGCGCCTATATCTGCTTTTTCCCCGTAGTGGTCAGTACGGTAAAAGGTCTAAGAGCCATTGACCCGCTTATTCTTGATCTTATGAAATCCTACGCTGCGAAACCGCTGGAAATCTTCTGGAAGGTACGCTTTCCGGCTGCCGTTCCGTTTTTCTTTACAGGTTTAAAGCTCGGTACCGCAGCAGCACTCGTTGGAGCGCTGGTAGCAGAAACCGAATCAAACAATCGCCGGGGCCTTGGCTTTCAAATATTGGGGCAGGTTCAATCTGGCAATGTTGCTGATGTCTGGATACTGCTCATTATTTCTGGCCTCCTGGGGGTTGGCCTTGTAGCCTTTGTCGGCTTGTTACAAAGACTCTTTGCGCCGTGGGAGCGCGTATGAAGCCCATCTGGACAGCCTTCATCGCAGCCTTGGTTGCTCTCCTTGGTATAGGGTTAGGGCCACTGGCGCAGGAAGGCTCATCAACACTTCTCGGCTTTTTCCCGGTGCTGCTTGCCTTGCTCTGTCTGGGCTTAGCTTTGATTGGAAAACTCATACCAGCAACCCTGGCAGTGCCCGTCGCACTCATCGGCGCCTATTTGCCGATTGGCAAACTTTCAGCTCTGGGTAACGGCAGTGTGGCAGCCTGGGGTTACTGGGCGAACTTCTGGGGGTTTTTGCTCGTTGCTTTTTTTGCAGCAGGTCGGGTCAGCCTGTCTGAGGCAGATGGCAATGAAGAACGAGCTAAAAAACGCCTGCGTGGCGCCCTGCCACCTGCCACGGTACCGTTTATCTTACTGCTCATCTGGCAGGGTCTGGTGATTGGCTTTCAGGTGCCAAAGGGCATTTTTCCAGGCGTCCATCATGTCTATAATCAACTGGCCTCGAGTCTGGGCGTTCTTTTGACGGACAGCTATATCACGTTTGTCAAAGAAGTGCAATTTGGCTTTTTGATTGGCGTAAGCGCTGGCTTTCTGGTCGGTATCGCCATTGCCTATTCCAGATTTTTGCAAAATGGCTTTTTACCGATTGCGGCCGCTTTTGGTGCCGTTCCGATTGTGGGGCTTGCCCCAGTACTTGGTCGCGCTTTTGGGGTTGACTGGCAGAGTAAGGCAGCAGTTGTCGTCATCGTCACCTTTTTTCCGGTTGTCTTAAATACGGTTCAGGGCTTGACGCAGCTTGATACCTTAAAGCTCGAGCTTCTTAAAGCGTATGCGGCAAACCCCTGGCAAATATTCCTTAAATTAAGGCTTCCTAACGCTTTGCCGTTTCTTTTTAATGCACTTAAACTTGCCGCCGTGTTATCTGTTATAAGCGTGATCGTCGCGGAGTTTCTCATTCCTGGTCCGCCAAGAGGACTGGGACAGCGCATTTCACTCTCTGCAAGGCAAGGCGCATATGATACTGTTTTTGCCGCCATTTTTGTCTCGAGCCTTATTTCTATTACTATTTATCAACTCTTGTCCTGGCTCGAGCGAAGCCTCACAGGCTGGCATCCTTCCTACCGCGAGGAAGGTCATTAATCTTTGGCTACAACCAGATCAGCTGGTTTGGCATCTGTAAGGAGGAAGTAATGAAGAAAGGTTTTTTTGGACTGCTGGTTCTGGCACTGCTGCCTTTTAGCTTTGCTCAGAATCTCGTTGACGTTTGTTTCCAGAGCAAGTGGTTCCCGCAAGCACAATTTGCTGGTTACTTCGTTGCCCAGGAAAAAGGCTTTTATGCCGAAGAAGGCCTAAATGTCACCGTTCTAGACGGTGGCAATGTCAATCCAACGGTAGCTGTTGCCAGTGGCAACTGTGATTTCGGAACCGACTGGATTGCCAATATGCTGGTTCAACGTGAGCAAGGTCTGGAAGTCGTGCAAATTGCCCAGATTTATCAAGATTCTGGCTACCGCATGGTTGCGCTTAAGGATAGCGGTATAGAGACCTTTGCCGATCTAGCTGGTAGAAAAGTTGGGGTCTGGGCCTTTGGTAACGAATTTGTTTCTCAGGTCGTTTTTGCCGCTGAAGGTTTAACCTCTGACCTGGATGCCACTGTGACTGATCCAGATGTATCAGCTGTTGTTTATGCCTTTGACCCAGCGCTGGTCTTCCCCAATGAGGTTGAAGTAGCCAGTGCCATGACCTATAACGAGCTAGACCAAATTGTGGGTCTTGGCTATGATCTGGATTCACTTTCTATTTTAGATCCAGCAGATATCAATGCCAGCCTGTTAGAAGATCTTATTTTCACAACCCCGGAACTCTTAGCCAGTGAAAACTTTAAGGACAGTGGCATGAGTGGTGCCGAAGTTGCGCGTAAATTCCTGGCTGCCACCCTAAAAGGCTGGGAATATGCAGTAAATAATCAGGAAGAAGCTGTGCAGATTGTCCTGGGTTCCTGTGGCGATACCTGTAACGGCTCTGGCTCTACCCAAAGCCCAGACATTCACCAGACCTGGCAAATGGCTCGAGTCGCCGAACTGGTTATGCCCAGTAGCGACACGCAAATTGGCCATATTGATCAGACCGCGTTTGACCGCAGTGTTGAACTCCTGGTAGAAGTCGGACTTATTGAAAACCCGGTAAGCTACGACGAGATTGTCGATAGTAGCTATCTACCTGGAATGTAATACCTATTTCGTTTAATCATGAGAGTAACTCCCCTGATTAAACACGAAAACCTTCCTGAAACAGAGCTATCAATCGATGATAGCTCTGTTTATACTGAGCAAAGCCAATATCTCTGGTTCAAGATTGTCTCGCAAGAAAAAGCTAATACTCATCGAGTCGAAATTGATTTGGCACACATTGATGAAAACGTGCTAAGCAAATAAGAAACGTTAAGCAAAAGGCTGACTCAGGTTTCAGCCTTTTCTCTTTTTAAACGCCGCAGTTCATAAGCGCGCTCGAGTGCAGGCTCGAGCCCAGCAATAAGCCTTTCCAACAGTTCTTTGGGTGAAGCTATGCGCGGTTTGCGAACGATCACCAGAAAATCATGTTTTTGCTTCCGCTCCCATCGGCCCACCGCCACAAGCCCATCATTTTGCCTGAGGCAGACAACCTTTGAACTTACTGGCAAGGTATTAAGCGCCCAGTTAGCAGCATGCCCTTCTTGGGCCATCCCTGCATTCATGGGGCTGGCATAGCGTGGCAGGCCAAACTTATTCTCATCAGTGACCGGGGAAATAATCACTTCATCGGCATCTAAAAACTCTCGAAATCTGATTACCACTTTATTCAGGAGCGGCTCCGGATACAGTTCCTGACCCAGCTCATTTACCAGTGAAAAAACCTCATCAAGATGCCGTGTGTGCTGCTCGTGTGCCTCGAGCTCATCGATGCGCACCTCTGAATTGCGCAAAAACAGGGTTAGTGAACCCACCAGTAAAAATGAAAAGGCAGCAAGCAGACGATTTTCCAGGGTTATTAAATCATGGCTATTGGCCTCGAGGGAATTGACATAGCCAGCCGCTATATTGGCGATCAGGGCAAACAGCACAACTGAAACTGTTAACCTGCGCGACAGCGCAATAGCTGACAGCGCAATGGGAATATTAAACAAGATGGCGACCACGAGGCGTTGGGTCGACATGAGATCAAGCACGAGACCAAGGATAAGTAAACCGTAGCTCACGGCAGCAATCAGAGTAGGATTAGAGAAACGTTCCATAGCTTAGTCGGTTATAAACATGCGGAATTTTTCGATGTTTTCGTTTGAACCAATCACCACGATGCGGTCACCCTGCAAAATCTGAAAATCTGCCCCAGGGCTTACCTCGAGCTTATTGCCCTGATTCACCGCGATAATCTGCACACCGAATTTATGCGGCAACTTCAGGTCTGCCAGTCGCCCGCTCAAACTATCACCAATTTCAATTTCGACCACGCTATGATGCGAGCCCAAATGAAAACTATCCATAATGCTAGGGGCAATCAGTTGCTGTGCCAGCCTCACCCCCATATCATGCTCCGGGCGAATCACTTCATCGGCACCGACACTTGCCAGAACCTTGGCGCTTAGCTGGCTATTGGCTTTACTGATAACATGCTTGGCACCCGCAGACTTTGCCAGTACAGTCGCCAGAATGCTCGCTTCAAGGCTCGAGCCAATGGCGATAACCACATGATCAAAATTGCCTACACCCAACTTTTTCAGGGCAACTTCATCGGTTGCATCCAAAATTGCAGCGTGGGTTACATGATTCATAATGCGCGCAACGGCTTCCTCATTCATATCGACAACCACGACATCATGACCTTTATCATAGAGTGTTTCCGCCACTGCCGAACCAAACCTTCCGGCACCAACAATTAAAAACTCACGCATTTTCTATCCTCCTGGGGAAAGAACCCCGGCACTACAGACCGCCTGCACTGGCTCATCGTCAACGCTATCCAATAATGACTTCTTCGGCAGGATAGCGGATACTGTCACTCCTATCCTCAGACACCAGGGCCAGCGCAGCGGTAAGCAGACCAACTCGCCCGAGGTACATAAGGACAATAATAATGACCTTCCCCGACGCACTGAGTTCAGCGGTGATGCCAACCGATAAGCCCACGGTTGCAAATGCCGAAACAGCTTCAAAAAAGAGGTCGCGAAACGGCAAATTTGCATCTGTCAGGGTTAATAGGGTAAGCGCAGCACCGACCAGGATTGCTCCGGTTAAGGCAATCACCCCTGCACGCATAACCGTAGGCGTAGCCACGCGCCTACCAAAAAGTTTCAACTCACCTTGCCCCCGAATAATACTCCAGGCACTGCCTACTATGACAAAAACCGTAACGGTTTTTATACCGCCGCCCGTCGAACCTGGGTTGGCTCCTATAAACATGAGCAGTATAGAAACAAGCAAAGTTGGTAATTCCATACTGTTATAGTCAACGGTATTAAAGCCTGCGGTTCTTGGCGTAACCGCCTGAAATAAACTAGCTAATAATTTGGTTCCCAGTGATTTTTCGTGCAGGGTTGCCGGGTTATTCCATTCGACAATCAGAAAAAACATAAAGCCAAAGAGCAGTAAAACCAGACTCGAGAACACCACCAGCTTGGTATGCAAGCTTAACGGGGCACGCCTGGCTCTGCTAAACCTCGAGCTTAAATCTGCCACCACGAAAAAACCAAGCCCTCCCACCAGGATAAGGGCAATCACGGTAAAGTTAACCAGGGGATCAGCCACAAACTGCATGAGACTATCCGAGTACAGGGCAAAGCCAGCATTGTTAAAGGCACTGATGCTATGAAAAATGGCGTAAAACATCCCTTCAAAGGGACCCTCGAGTTTGGCAAACCGCACATAGAGCAGTGCCGCGCCGCTTGCCTCTGCAATAAACACCGTCAGCAGTAAAGTGCGCAACAACCTGACAACTCCCCCTACCTGCAAGGCATTAATCTGCATTTGTAAACGCATTCGTTCGCTAAAGCCCACTTTTCTGCCACTGGCTAACGCCAGAAAAACCCCCAGAGTCAAAATGCCCAGACCACCAATTTGAAAAAAAATCATGATTGCCAGCTGTCCCCAGCGCGTGAAAGCAGTACCCGTATCAACTACGGCTAAACCTGTAACACACAGGGCACTTGTGGCAGTGAACAGGGCGTCGAGAAAGCTGAAAGGCGTACCCTTATGCATAAAAGGCAGCAGCAGAATCAGAGCCCCCAACATTATCGCAACAATAAAGGAAAGCGCTATCAACTGGGAAGGCGAGAACTTGCGCCAGGACCAAGTCACGGCGCTATTGTATAGCCAATTTGGAAGCGTCGCCAAGCAGGTGACGACAAAAACCCAAAATGTCAACCTCGCCACACTCGAGCTCAGACCTAGACGGCATAAGGCGCAAAGCTTAGAATAAACCCTGACAGAAGCGAAAAAAAACGCCCCTAGTACTGCAAAGGAGACAAGGATGACTGTTACCAGTACCAGTAAGACAAAAGAACTTTTAGATCGTCAGAAAAAGGTTTTGCTCCCCCAGCAAAGTCGCATGCTGCTCTACGGCGACGACCCTCTGGCTATTGACCATGCAAAAGATCAGTGGGTCTGGGATATCGAAGGCAATAAGTATCTTGATTTCTTTGGTGGTATCTTGACGGTTTCAGTAGGACACTGTAACGAAGAAGTTGTCGAAGCGACCTACGAGCAAATGAAAACAACAGGTCACACCAGCACCCTATATCTCAACGAAATTACTATCAAAGTTGCTGAGAAAATAGCTAACCTAAGCCCTGGACGCTTGCAGTACTGTTTCTTTACCAATTCTGGTACCGAGGCAGATGAAACCGCCATTATGGCAGCCAGGGAATACACGGGCAACAGTGACATCATCAGTCTGCGCCATGCTTACTCTGGTCGCAGCGTTTCCATGATGACGATGACCGCCCACAAACCCTGGCGACTTGGTGGAGTCACTGACCCGAACATCAAACAAGTAAAAAACCCTTATACCTACCGCAAACCTGACTACATGACTGAAGAGCAATTCTTAGATTTTCTCATTGAAGATCTCGAAGAAATGCTCGCCACCTGCACCAATGGCAAAATTGCTGCCTTTATGGCAGAGCCTATACAAGGCGTGGGTGGATTTGTGGTTGCACCAAAAGACTACTTTAAACGTGTCGCACCCATCATAAAGGCAGCGGGTGGCATCATGATTATTGATGAAGTGCAAACGGGCTGGGGTCGTACTGGTAAATACTGCTGCGGCATTGAACACTGGGGCATTGAGCCTGAAATTCTAACTTTTGCCAAAGGCATTGCCAACGGTGCACCCGTAGGTTGTACCATCATGGTTCCTGAAGTTGCTGAAGCGATTACGGGTTCAACGCTCTCAACCTACGGCGGTAACCCCGTAAGCATGGCTCAGGCCTATGCCACCATTGCATATATAGAAAAGTATAAACTCTGGGAAAATGCTGAAAAGCAAGGCGCGCGCTTACGTGAACGCATGGAAAGCATGAAAGAGCGCTATGACTTTATTGGAGATGTTCGTGGCATGGGGCTCATGCAAGCCTTTGAAATGGTGGTTCCTGACGGTAACAAGACACCAGATGCCACTCAGGCTAGCAAGCTGACCAATGCAGCCAGAAAACAGGGTCTACTGATTGGCAAGGGCGGCCTATACGGTAACGTTATCCGCATAGCGCCTCACCTTAATGTAAGCAGCGAAGATATAGAAGCTGGTTGTGACCTAATTGAAAAAGCATTGGCAGACATAGCTTAAAAACTCAAAAACCAAGTTAAAAAGCTCGAGCCAGCTCGAGCTTTTTTATTTCCACTCTTAAAGTAGGTCTAAATGTGTAAAACCGAATCAAGTATTGCCGTAATTCAAAGAAAGTGGGTTTAGAGTTTTGCCTGTATTCGCTCCTCGAGCCTTTGTTTAATGAGGGACCACTCTTCGGCGATAATCGAAAAAATCAGATTGTCTCTTATGTAGCCATCTTTATTTATCTGACTCGAGCGTAAAGTTCCTTCATACCTGGCTCCAAGTGCCTTAATTGCCCTCAGAGAACGACCGTTACGGCTATCAGTATTCATTTGCACGCGAATTAAATTTAGCTCTTCAAAGGCATACTTGAGCATCAGGTATTTGCTTTCAACATTAAAGGCGCTACCAAAAAGACGCGTGTCAAACCAGGTATAGCCCAGTAAACAGTGGCGGTAATCCCAGTTGGCATCATAGAGTCGAGTTGTACCTGCCACTTGCTGCGTAGCTGTGTCAATCATGACCCAGGGGTAGGCACGTCCTTCATCCCTGGTGCGAAAGGCATAACCAAAGTAGGTCTTTTTCTGCTCTTCATCTATGGGCGTCGAGGTAAAGCGAAACTCGGCAGGACTCTGCTGGGCTATGTGCATAAGGGCATCAAAATGGTGTTCCAGCAGGGGCTCGAGCCTTACAGATTGACCGATCAAAGAAACGGAATCGCGAAACATTAAGCTATTTTAAGAGGTAAAGGGTACAAATACCCAAATGGCTCACCCAGGCGGTAAACCAAAAAGTAAATTACGGGCTTTCCTTGCGCCATGACCAGAGCATAAATAGTCCGGTACCGATTAAGATGAGCGGCAAAAGCCAGCCTGGCATATCGCCATGGGGATCGTTGACCAGAACTGTCAGTACGATAAAAACAATGGCAGGAAAAATAGCCCAGCCTTTACTGCATCTGAGATAAAGCCAGGTGAACGTACCGGCAAAGCCCAAAAATAAGATCGGTGTGGCATCCCAGCGGGGAAACAGCGCACCAAAGGCCAGCAGCAGTGCCAAGCTAGCCAGAAGTCCTGCCGGAATCATGGCCCACCACCGATTGCGATCATAAAGATAACTGAGACCAAAACCCAGGGAGGGAAAAGCCAGGGCAGCACAACCCGCAAAATGACCGCTGGTTGAAATACCAAAAATGCTAATTAGGGCAAAGCCTGCCAGACGCTGCCAGTAGAGGAGCTTGCTCACTGACCAGAACCAGAAAGCCCCTGCCAGGAATAGTAAGAGGATTAACCAGATAAAGGAGGGAAGTGCTCCCAAAAGACCACTATTAAGCAGTAGAAATAAGGCTCCAACACCTACCAAGACATAAGCAATAGTTTGTTTATCACGAAGTTTCATGACTGGCTCCTGGGAACCACAACCTGTAGCCTGGTGCCCTCTCCTAACGCACTTGTCACTTTAAACTCGCCGCCTAAAGAGTTGGCCCTTTCCCGCATCGTTTTTAGACCAAGATGCCCAGTGTACTCGCGCCCGGTATCAAAGCCAATCCCATTATCGCGAATGCATAGCGAAACATTTTCAGGGTGTGACTCAAGACTAACCCAAACATGATCTGCTTTGGCATGTTTAACAATATTGTGTAGCGCCTCCTGAACAATGCGAAACAGCGCCTGCTTGGTTGCAAAACTTAGCTCAGGTTCCGTGTCAGCTTCAAACTCTGCCTTGAGTTTATGCCGAACCTCGAGGGCTTCCACCTGTTTTGCCAGGGCAGCGCTAAGCCCTTCCATTTCAAGTACTTCTGGCCTGAGTTCAAAAATAAGCGCGCGCATTTCAGCAAGACCCGCTTCAGCCAAATTTTGCACGTAGTCAAGCGCCTGTTCAGCCTGTTTTGGGTCGCGCTCGAGTTGTTTCTTGGCCGCGTGAGAACCCAAAACAATACTATAGAGCGCCTGAGAAACCGAGTCATGCAGTTCCCTGGCCAGATGCTGGCGCTCATCAAATGCTGCCTTTTCCTGAACATCGGTGTAGAGGCGCATATTTTCAATGGCGACACCTGCCTGATTGGCAAAAACCGAAATCAGCCGCACTTTTTCTTCGCTCAGTTGTCTGTTTACATCTAGCTCGAGCGCAAGTACTCCCACCGTCTTGTTATGAACAAAAATTGGCAGAAACATCTGCTGGACATCATCTTTGAGCACATGAATCATGGCTTTTTGCTCAACCGCGTCCATCAGCTTAGCCGAGATAAAAAAACTCAACTCATGACGACTAACTACCGTTTGAAACTTGGCACCAATAAGTTCAAATAGCACTAAGGCATTGGCACCCGTGATTTCCTCGAGTTCATCAAAAATACTTTCAATGAGCGGGATATCTTCGGTGGTTAGCGCGATGTTATTGGAGAGTTCAAGCAGGGCCATCAGCTCTCTGGTTCGTTCTTCAACGCGCTGCTCGAGCTGCGCTTCATTCCTTTTTAATGCTTCATTAGCGGCTAGCAGCTCTTTAGTTCGGGCATCAAGATTGGTTGACATCTGGTTAAAGGCCGTTGCCAGCATACCAAGTTCACTGTTTGAGGTAACTGGAAGGGTTACACCCAGATTTCCTCGGGCTATTTCCTGCGTGGCATCAACCAGACTGGTAATCGGCTCAGTGAGAAAGCTACGACTAAAGACGGTAGCGCCAACTAGTGTTAAGAGAAATACCGCCAGCAAATTCACTACCGTACGACTGATGATGTTCGGCAAATTGTTTTCTAAGCCCAACTGGTTTAACGCCACAGCGGCATCCTGCTGTAAAGCGCCAAAGCCTCGAGCTACCAAAATAGCTGTTGCCAGCGCTAAAACCAGCACGATTAGCAAGATCAGGAGCCCCAATCTTGTACTGAGACGGTTCCAAAAGGGAATGCTGTTCATCTTAGCTCACTCGAGTCCAACCAGACCTTCTTTGAGAGCAAATAAGGCTGCCTGAGTACGGCTGGAAAGATTGAGTTTTGACAGGATGCTCGAGACATGCGTTTTTACGGTCACTTCAGAAACGTCCATATCTTTAGCAATTTCCTTGTTTGATAAGCCTTTGGCAACCAGCCTCAGGGTATCCGTTTCACGTTCGGTTAAAGATTCACGCATTTCTGGTGTACGGACTTCACGCACCAGTCGTTTTTGCGCCTTGGGATGCAAGCGAACCTCACCTCTTGCCGCCGCATAAATCGCCTCTATAAGCTCCTCAGGACCCGTTTCCTTTAGCAGATAGCCAGCGGCTCCGGCTTCAACGGCATCTATGACGAGCCTATCTTCTAAAACACTTGTAAGTGCAACAACTTCGAGATCTGGATAGGCTTTTTTAATTGTGCGAATAGCGGTCACGCCGTCCATAACAGGCATGAGCAAATCCATCAGGATAACTTGTGGCTCTAATTTGGGAATGGCGTCAAGGGCTTCCTGCCCGTTCCCCGCTTCACCCACAATTTCAAAACCAGACTCTAAAGAAAGAACCATTTTAAGACCTTGCCGCACCACAGTGTGGTCATCAACAAGTAATAAACGAATCGGCGTGTCACTCATGCTTAACTCCGGCTGGGCGCAAACGCGCTCTACAAGGATGACAAATCATACGTTATCTTACCTCAGCCAAAAGGTGGAGATGAGGAGCAAACTTTTTGCTGAGGCAAGTCAGGAGATACTTGCCTAGACTAGATAAAACCAAGCAGGAGGCTCGTCATGACTGACAAGCAAACATATAACATTGGCATAGTGCTTATTGCGCTAGGAGCACTGGTATTTCTGGGCAATTTTGGCCTGTTTAACGGCATGCCCGGCATCATTGGTGCGCTCTTTTTAGCGGCAGGTGGCATCTTATTTGGTCGGGTCTACCTGGCAAACCAGCGGCACATCTGGGCACTGCTTGTCGGCTTTGGCTTTTTTGGTGCGGCAGCCGCGGCGATCACTGGAGCGCTTGCAGGCGCTTACTTTTTAGCTGTTCTGGCCTCTGGTTTTGCGATTACCTATTTGCAAAACAAACGGCACTGGTGGGCCATTATTCCTGCGGGAGTGCTTGCTACGCTGGCGTTTATCGTCAGTATTGAAGTTCGGCTGCCCTTTTTGAAAGAGCTGGTTGGTGGCATCTTCTTTTTAGGGATAGCGGCAACTTTTGGCCTCCTTTATCTTCTTCCCGAAATGAGGAAACGCTGGGCTGTCTACCCCGCCCTTGGCGCCCTAATTCTTGCCTTTTTAAGCTCGAGCGTTACGGGTGGCTGGATTATGCCTGCCGTGCTCATCGCAGGTGGCATTTATCTGCTAAAAAATAAAGGCAGCATAAACCTGAACTTCACAAGAGAAGAGAAAAGCTTTGAGCGTGACGTTTCCTCAGATAAAGTGACTTCAGCTGAAGAAACCGAAGTAAGTCAGGCAACTGCATCATAAAAATCATCAAAGAAACTGTAAGGCAGTGATACTTTTTATCACTGCCTATTCCCATTGACAGAGGTTTCATTGCTATAAATCCATGGTTATTTGCTCTTCGTTTGCCGTAAACTTGAGTAGAGGCTCTTAATTTATTTTTACATCGCATTGACCTATTAGGACTCGAGCGGTAAAGTGAGGCACGTGGACAATTTAACCCTGCCAGACACCTCAGCAATTGCCGAAGAAGCTTTTAAACTTACGCAAGAGGCGCTAAGTCACTATACTTTTGACCGCAACGAAGTGTATTACACCTTTGCTGATAAATCTATTGTACCTACGTTTTTAACCTCTCCCCTTTCAAGGCGTGAGGTTGACACCACACAAAGTTTCCAAAATCTGCATTCGGAAACCGTCAGGATTTTTCCAGCATTTGGGGCGTCAATGTCTTTTATGCGCTCGAAGTTTGCTCGAGATGTCAACCAGCAAAATGGCGGTATCCACATTTTACCCAGAGTTGGCCTGAGTGACGAAATCAGATTGCAGGATGTCCAGAATTGTGGGCAGGCAAATGTCGGCATTGCACTTGGCATAAATGAAGATGAACAGTTTCTCAGGTTACTCCTGGAGCAAAAAAACCTCCAGTTTGCCAGTATTGACATTGCCCACGGAGCAAATGCAGCTACTTTACAGGTGCTGGGCAAGCTGCGAGCCCTTGGCGTCACTGATGGTGTGATACTTGGCAATGTCGGTTCAGTCGAAGGCTTTCTATATGCTTACTGGTTACTCAAGCTTTCTGGCTTTAGCTCCTGCATTATCAAAGTTGGGGTCGGACCAGGTTCGGTTTGTACCACTCGAATTAATACAGGTGTTGGCGTGGGTCAATTTACCTTACTCGAGCAAATTTACCGGGTCAGGCAAGAACTCGGCTATGAAGACGTGCAAATTATCAGCGATGGTGGCGTAAATGCGGCGGGCGATTTTGTCAAAGCGCTGGCTTTTAGTGAAGGCGTCATGATGGGCAAGTTTTTTGCCAGTGGCAGTTTTGAAGAGAATGTCCTGGTTAAAGACAACGGGCAGCTTATAGGCGTTCACCTGTACGGCATGGCGTCAGCTATGGTCACAGAAAAACGAAATTATATAGAAGGCTCCCAGCAAACCTTAAAGAGTTTTCACCAGAATGCCCAGGAAGCTGTCCGCCGTTTACGCGAAGGATTGCAAAGCGCCATGACCTATGTCAACTCGAGCACACTCGGTGACTTCAGGAAAAATGTCCGCTTTGCTACCAACTCTCACGCCGCAATTATTGAAAGTGGTGTTCATTAAAACGACGGTGTACTAGACTCTGGGATAGTGATTGAAGCAGTATCCAGGCTGACCTGGTTCACCCTAAAGGATAGCTTTTAAGACTCTTTAGTGTAAACAGGACGCTCGAGGCTAAAAACCTCATCTAGCTCTGCGTAAAGTGTACCCGCGAGTCTGGCAATTGGCTTGTACCTGTCAACATCGATTTTATAATTATCCAAGCAAATATCATCATCCATCTGGATATGGATGATTTCGCCAAAGACAACGGTATTTTCAGGGAATTCGTGGGTATCAGACAGTTTGCACTCAAAGTGAATTGGGCTTTCTTTAACTCTGGGGACCTTAACATTTTGGGACGCAACGGGCGTAAGACCCGCAAGTTTAAATTCATCTACGCCATAAGGTGCATTGATAGCAGTTGCATTCATAGCCTCAACATTATCCCTGGTCACAAAATTGACCACAAACTCTCTGGTTTCTAAGATATTGCGCAGGGTATCTTTTAAGTTCGTCGCATTTTTATGTCCTATTGAGATCATTAGGATAGGTGGATTAGCTGATACAGCATTGAAATAAGAAAAGGGCGCTAAATTCAGGTCTCCCTTTTCCGACTGGCTCGAGACCCAGGCAATAGGCCGGGGGATGATGCTTCCGGTCATAAGCTTGTAAATGTCCGACGTTTGTAACTGTGAGAGATCGTACTCCATAAGTCATCATTTCATGTCCCGAATCATAATCGAGTCATACAAGGTAAGTGGCTCAACCTTGAACTGACTAAGGTTCCTGCATGCAAGTGCATTAAACCTTTATGCATTAAACTAAGGCATGGAGGCATTTCATGGATTATGACCTTATAGTGATCGGTTCTGGCCCTGGTGGCTATCATGCTGCGATTCGGGCAGCGCAGCTCGGACTAAAAACCGCTTGCGTGGAAAAAGACAGCGTTGGCGGCGTTTGCTTGAATATTGGCTGTATACCGACAAAAGCGCTTTTGCATGTTGCCGAAGATTTACGGGAAGCCAAGCACGCCAAAGAATATGGTCTTGATTTTGGTGAACCAAAAGTTGATCTTAAAGCAGTCATGAACTGGAAAGATAGCGTGGTCAAGAAAAACACGGGCGGAGTCAATATGCTGTTTAAAGGCAACAAGATTGACCTGCTGAGTGGCGAAGGCAAATTTCTTGATAAGAATACGGTAACTGTTGGCGATAAAAAATATACCGCAGAGAAATTTATCATTGCGACAGGCTCGAGCCCTATTGTCATTCCGGGGTTTGAGCCTGATGGTGAGGCTATCGTAGATAGTACAGGCGCACTCTTGATGAGCGAAATTCCCAAGCGCTTTATGGCAATTGGCGGTAGTGCTATTGGGCTCGAGTTCTGCGATGTCTACAATTCTTTTGGCTCTGAGATCACCGTTGTAGAACTTATGGACCGCATCGTTCCACTGGCTGACAGCGACGCCTCAAAAGAACTTCATAAAGCCTTTGAAAAACGCGGCATTATTATAAAAACGTCAACCAAAGCCGTGAGTCAAAAGAAAACCAAAAAGGGTATTGAAGTTACGCTCGAGGACAAGGACGGCAAGCAGGAAGTGGTCGTGGTTGATAAGCTTCTGGTTGCCGTTGGTCGCAGGCCCAATGGACTTGGCCTTGGGCTAGAAGACCTGGGCATAAAGGTCGAACGAGGCTATGTCCCTCCAGTCAATGACCATATGCAAACCGCCCTGGATACCATTTATACGATTGGGGATGTAGCTAGAGCCCCCCTATTGGCCCATAAGGCAATGAAAGAAGGCATTGTTGCCGCGGAACATGCCGCTGGTAAGCCAAGTGCCTACGACACCATTGTGCCAAGCGTTATCTACACCAGCCCTGAGCTGGCGAGTGTTGGCATGACCGAAGAAGAAGCCAAAGCCGCAGGTCACAAGGTTAAAATTGGTAAGTTTCCACTTGCAGCCTCAGGGCGTGCCGCTACGCTGGGTGTTAGTGATGGACTGGTTAAGGTCATTGGTGACGAAGAAACCGATTTGCTTTTAGGTTTTCATATGGTAGGACCCAGCGCAGGCGATATGGTTTCAGAGGCGTCACTGGCTTTGGAAATGGGAGCCACCCTAGAAGATATTGCTCTCACTCAGCACGCACACCCCACGATTGCTGAAACCTTTATGGAAGCCGCCGAACATGCTCTAGGGCACGCTATCCATATTTCAAACAGAAGACGATAATAAAGGAAAGGCCAGACCCTTAAGGGTTTGGCCTGAGTTTTTACAGCTTGATATTAAGTTGTGTAATCGGCATTGATATGAACATATTCGGCGCTTAAATCACAGCCCCAGGCAGTCGCAGCAGCAGTTCCTGCTGCAAGGTCGATATCAATAACTGCATCATTTACTTTTAAACTCTGTGAGATTTCAGCGGCATCAAAGTCTTGTGGTTTACCGTGATAAACCGTTCTAGTCTGCAAATCAATCTTAAGATTGGCCATATCAGAAACAGCCCCTGAGTAGCCAACTGCAACCAGGATACGACCCCAGTTTGGATCATTGCCATGGACAGCAGATTTCACCAGCGGACTACGCACAACCTCACGAGCTGCTTTACGCGCTTCCTCATCATTGCGTGCACCAGAGACATTGACGGTTAAGAGTTTGGTTGCGCCTTCGCCGTCTCGAGCAATCTTTTGCGCAAGTTCCTGAGCCACCTCAGTAAGCCCTTGAATAAAATCTTCTTCCAGAACTCTTGCTTGCCGACTCGAGAACACAAAAGCCATATCATTTGGCGACGTATCTCCATCAACCGTCACCTGATTAAAACTGTGATTGACAATGTCTGGCCAGATCTCACGTAATTTTTCTTGGGAAACAATGGCATCAGTCATAACAAAAGCAAGCATGGTCGCCATATTTGGGTGGATCATGCCGGAGCCTTTACATACCCCAACTATGCGCGCGCCGCCACGTAGCGTTTTTGTAACCTGCTTAGTACAGGTGTCGGTGGTAACGACAGCCTCGGCAAAATGATCTGTGTCAAGCTCGAGTTCTTTGACCAGCTGAGGAACTGCCGTTTTCAGCTTCTCCATATCAAGCTTTCGCCCCACCACCCCAGTACTTGCCGTGAGCATAGACTGAACCCTCGGCAGAGAAAGGGCGTTTACCGCTAGACTGGCAAAATCTTCATTATCCCAGATACCCTGATCGCCATTGGCACAGTTAGCATTTCCAGCATTAACCACAATCCCGTGAACCGGGTCACCTGAACTGAACCTCGAGCGGTTTCTTGAAACACAGGCTGCTTTAAGTTGATTGGTCGTACCCATAAATGCCCAGGCAAGCGGTAAATCACTATAAATGAGTCCCAAATCCAGTTTGCCCGATGGCTTTAGTCCTGCTTTAATACCGGCTGCCTTAAACCCTTGAGGTAACTTCATATCCCATTTCCTTTATTAAGTCAAAAAAATGTTAAACCGCACCAGCTCATAAAATTTGGCATTTAGCTTGCTAAGCCGCCAATTTTATATTTCCAGAATACCAATTTTTGCCAGCTTACTTATAGCTTTTCTACCGAACTCATTCAGAGGCAATGAAAAAGTACACCTTTTTGCGCATGGAGGCGATTTTCTGCCTGCTCAAATACAATACTGCGCTCATGATAAACAGCTTCTTCGGTACATTCTTCACCGTAGTGGGCTGGTAAATCGTGCATAAACACACCTCGAGCCGACATCAGGGTGAACCAGTAAGAGCTAATGGTGTAACCAGAAAATGCCTGTTTGCGCCGTTCGGTATCTTCTTCTTGCCCCATTGAAATCCAGACATCGGTATAGATTGCGTCGGTACCTTCGCAGGCCTCCCTGGGGTCTCGCATAATCTCGATGCTGGCACCCCTGTCACGTGCAGCCTTCATAATCTCAGGATTCGGGTCGAAGCCTTCAGGACAAGCAATACGCAAGTGAACGCCCGAAAGCATCGCAGCATTTATATGTGAATTGCAGACATTATTACCATCCCCGACAAACGTCAGGGTCAAACCCTCAAGACTGCCAAAGTGCTCTTTTAAAGCCATATAGTCTGCCATAAGCTGACAGGGGTGCAGTAAGTCAGAAAGGCCATTAATGATGGGAACACTCGAGTGCTTAGCAAGCTCGAGCAGAGTGCTATGCCCGTAGGTCCGGGCCATGACACCATCCACCCAGCGCTCGAGGTTATGGGCAACATCTTTGATCGTTTCACGTACGCCCCAACCTATATAGTTCTGACTTAACAAAATTGAATGACCGCCAAGCTGATACATGGCAATATCAAAGGTAGACCGGGTTCGCAAAGATTGTTTTTCAAAAATCATGGCAAGGGTCTTGTGTTTCAGCGCATCTGGCCGAATACCCTCTTTCCAGTTCCGCTTTAACTGAATCGAGCTGTCTAATAGCTGCCCGAACTCATCCTTGCTTAAATCTGCCAGTGAGATAAAATCTCTAGACTTTAAACTCTCAATTTTCTCTACCTGCATGGTCTATCCTTTCCTAAAAGGCATGAAGGTCTGATATTACCCACCCTTACCACCAAAATCAAGAGAAGTCACGAAAAACTCGAGTTTTGTATGCCTTCCCCATCTTTTCTTCATTTTTTACAGGCATAGTAAAA
Organism: Trueperaceae bacterium; assembly: GCA_020431825.1. Classification (GTDB taxonomy): domain Bacteria; phylum Deinococcota; class Deinococci; order Deinococcales; family Trueperaceae; genus JAHEBB01. The sequence continues at coordinate 23,654 of JAGQHN010000016.1, forward strand.
GGGGGGTCTTGAAAGGAAACTGCATGAGAGCAAAGTGGTTAATCAGTCTTTTACTGTTACTGGCAGCCTGCGCACCTGGGCCAAAAAAAGTTCCGGCAAGCGAGCCAATTTTTTATGACGGCTCCCTGGATAACGTTTACGCCGCAGTCGTCCAGGCAATTTCTACCTCTCCCGGTATTGATAACTCTAATGGCTGGATTATTACTCAAAGTGATACATCAGGAGGCTTCATTAGAGCTGAAACCACTGTCACGGAAAGTGGCTTTTTTGGCTCATCTGAAAAGCTCGAGAGCGTCTCAGTCATTGTCTCAAATAACGGTAATAACCGAACGCAAGTTGTCATACAACTGAGCGAAGGGGCCGCCGGATTAGCACAGCGAATCCGTGAACAACTTGACCAGAAATTCCTGAGGCTATAACACTTACTGAAAGGTAAAACTTCAAGCTGAGCAAAAGTTAAAAGATAGACTTCTCTACATAATGACTATAAAAAAGCCCCGCGAATGGGGCTTCACTTTTAGAAGGCCACCGATTTTGTGTGTTCGGCTATGGCGAAGACAGCTCGACTGAGTCTTAAGGCGCTAAAAGGTACACCGCTAACTTTTAGGTGGCTTGCCTAAGCTGCTTTGGGCAGTAACTGTACATCACAGCGACAGAGTTCTTGACCTTCTCTTATGCTAAAGGGCTCCTTACAATAGGGGCAAACCTCGAGCCAGCCTTCACCCTGACAGTGTTCACAGGTCTGATAAGCCTCTTCAGGCTCAAACGCAAGGTTGTACTTTGAGAACCTTGAATCCAGATGAATAATGAAGCCTTCGCCCTGACAACAGGGACAATCCTGCTTAATTACTTGCATTAGCAACCTCAGGCCTGAGCTGACTTTACAATCTGCATCCGCTTTTTGCATTTATGGCAGCGCACTTGCGCTGGCACAAAAACAACAATTTCCTGCTCACAGGTCTTGCAGCGGTAGACAATGCCACCTTCAGACTCTTTCATCAGGCAGCTTTTGCCTGCATACGCTTGGCATAGGACCAGACCTCGAGCGCTTCCGCTTCACTTAACTGATTTAGCGTAGCTACTTTTCGGCCAGTGGCGTGCTCAACCAGAGCAGGATGGCTAAGGCTGGCATAGCCAAGTTTTTCCAGCTCGAGCCTCATGGCTTCAGCTCGGTCAGTGCTAAGTCTTGGGGTTGTGTCCAGACTAACCTGAGGTATAAAGCGGGCTGGTAAGGACGGTGTTTCCAGCAGTTTTCCTTTTTCTGAATCATAGTCAATCCACTGTATCGGCACATCATACAGATAGCGGCCCAGGCCAAACTTGCTGCAAGCCCGCTTAAACGCCTGCGCTTCAGCCGCTGTACCCGGTGCAAAACCTTCGTTTTCTTCACCTGTTGAGGCTCGAGTCACACCAAAAACAGTTAATTCACAGATAATGCGGTTATCGCCCCAGGGCTTAAAGGTCACACTCCAGTTCCCCCCACAAATATCATTCAGGCGGTCTTCATAGACTCTTGGTTCAGCATAAGGTAGCGCCTGAGCACGTTTTTTATCGCGCGTTTGCGCGCCAGCGCGCCAAGAAATAACTTCAGCTGGAAAGGGTTTGGCAAGTTCTTTTTGTAAATAGGTCCAATCAACAGAGGTCGTCATTAAGGTCATCCTTTCTAAAAGCTATAGGTTTTAAGGTTTGGCTTAAGCAGCTTGGGGAAATTCATAAGCAGGCTCTAAAAGGCGTTCAAAAACACTATTGCCGTTAAACTCACTCTGACTTTCCTGTTTTATATCGGCAAAAACAAAAATGCCATCACCCTGTTCACGGTAACGCTGCCGCAAAATCAGACCGTAACCATCAAGCAAAAAGGTCAGTCCAAAAAGTTTCGGCAGGGCTTCTTTTTCAAGCAGGCCCAGGCATAAAGAGCTTTGGGATGCCGCAACCTGACTGGTCAGCTCAGCGGCTAAAGATTCAATACGATCACTGGTGACATCAAAATGCCAGGTACTAAGCAAATCGCGAAATACTCGAGCGGGGTAGTTCATAGCTTTCTCCTTAAAGATGCATTCATCGTTTGGGTCTCAGTCACGTTACGTCCTCGTTTCTGTCTCAGTTTGTGGTGGCACCTTCTCCCCTATCACTCAGGATAGTTTCAAGCCTATTACCTTATTATTTAAGGTATAAGTCAGTATAGAGAAAATCCGCGATTCTGTCAAGCAATATCGCGGATTTCTTTAAAACATACCTTAATTACTACTTAATGACTATTAAACAGTTGAGCCGAGAACAAAGTCAGCTATTCAGAGATGGAAATCTGTTATTACTGGCAGCTAAACCTGAGTGGAATTTCGTTTAAACAGCCGAGAGAAAAAACCTCCTATGGCAACAACGGCAATCACGATTACTTTTTTAAAGGCCAACAGGAGTGCACCCAGTTTAGCAAAAAGTCCTGCTTTTGCAGCAATCGTAGTGCCCACGATCAGGCCAGTCAAACCATAGCTTGCTCGTTTATCTTCTCCCTTTTTATAGTCAGCATAAGTATAGCCGGGGGTAAATTCTGCCAGAGCAATAATGTCGGGCATGCTTGCTTCAATCTCAGGAAGCTGGGACATGCTGGCTACGGCATTCAGGTTCAGGACGCCTTTGCGACCAAGTACCCGCACATTGTAATTGAGAGTATGCTCCGGGTCATCATCAAAACTAAGCTCCTTGGCCCAGTAAAGTTTGTGACTATCCGCTTCATAATGAGGTTCCGCAGCCCAACCAAGCAAATCCACGGTTGCGTAACCAAGTTCCTCACGGCGCTTATTGCTGGCCTCACTATCTTTTTGCATGTCTTTTAGCAATTTGTCATAGTTGATCTTAGCTGCCTCTTTATCTGAAACATAGCCGTCATCATCATAGGTTAAGATAACCGCCCAGCTTTCATAGTCCAGCAGACTCATAGTGGCAGGATAGATCATACCGATGGCAGAGCTACCCGGAGGATTTCCCCAGGCTTCCGTGAGAACATTGCGGGCATCTTCGGCATTTAGAAAGAAATAGTCATCTGGAATTGCCAGATTTATTTGCCCATCTAGCAAACTAATGCTGTCTTGTTCTGGCTCGAGTGATGCCTCAAACTCGGCAGCCCAGGCTTCATAACTGTTTTCCTCCTCGACTGCATCTTGAGCAAGTGCAAGTGAAAACACACAAGCCACTGCAATTACAAAAAGTCTTGCATCAAACTTTGACATAAATCCCCACTTGGTTACAAAATTTCTCTTTAAAGAGATAGCTTTAGAGTAAAGGATGTGCAGACTAAAAGACGATGAAGTTTACAACTTGTAGTGAATAACTTGCGAGATGACGCCCCTTGTGACACAGTACCTTTATGACATATCTGAGACTCGAGGGAAAAGTTGCACTTGTTACTGGCGCAAGTCGTGGAATTGGTCGGGCTATTGCTAGCGCCTATGCGCAGGAAGGTGCCAACCTTATTTGTACAGCACGCTCCGAAGATAAACTAAATGAGACGGTGGAAACCATCAGGGAACTGGGCGGAAGCGCATTTGCAGTCAAGGCTGATATAACCGCCGCGAAGGAAGTGCAAAAGCTGTTTGAATTTACGGCAGAGCGCTTTGGTGGGCTGGACATTCTCGTGGTGAACGCTGGAATGAGTTCAGGCTACCAGAGTGTGGAATCTGGAGATCCAGAAGTCTGGCGGCAAACAATTGAAACCAATCTTTTTGGCGCATACAGCTGCATTAAGGAGGCTATTCCCCTGTTAAAGGCTCGAGGCGCTGGTAAAATCATCACCCTGGGTTCTGGCCTCGGACATAACGGACGACCTGGTGGGTCGGCCTATGCCTGTTCCAAGGCAGCGCTGTGGATGCTCACACAGGTTGTTGCCCAGGAGCTCACCGAGCACAACATTAGTGTTAATGAACTGGTCCCTGGCCCGGTTGAAACAGGAATGCTGAGTGATGAGTTTAGAAAGAACGTAGTGGAAAAAGAGCACGAGTGGCTAAAGACCCCCGAAGAGGTCTGCGAACTCGCGCTTTTTTTGGCAACGCAACCAGATAATGGCCCCAGTGCCCAGAGTTTTAGTTTAATGCGCCGGGCGCGTTAGGCGGCCTGAGAACGTTTTTCAGCTAAGACCTTTTCAGCAATATGGCTGGGGACTTCGTCGTAGCGGTCAAACTTGAGCGAAAAGGCTCCCCGTCCGCCCGTAATCGAACGCAAGTCTGGAGAGTACATCTGCAACTCTGCCATTGGCACATGAGCACTGATGACGCTCACCGAGCCTTCGCTATCCATGCCTAAAATGCGGCCCCGCTTGGTATTAAGGTCGCTGATGATATCCCCGGTAAAGCGGTCAGGCACACGCACCCGAATAAGCGCCACAGGCTCGAGCAAAACCGGTCTTGCCTGCCGCATGGCCTCACTAAAGGCATGACCTGCTGCAATCTGGAAGGCTATATCTTTTGAGTCTACCGGGTGGTCCTTACCGTCATAAACCGTCGCCCGAACGTCCACGACCTGAAAGCCCCCCAAAACCCCAGACTTTAGCGCGTCATGGATGCCCTTTTCGCAGCTTCCGATAAATTGACTGGGGATAGAACCGCCAACCACTTTGTTATCAAATTCAAACCCCGAGCCCCTCGGAAGAGGTTCGACACGCAGGGCAACTTCACCAAATTGCCCCGCACCTCCCGATTGCTTCTTATGCCGATACCGTGCGTCGCCCTTGCCTATAATCGTTTCGCGGTAGGTAATTTTTGGCAAATGGGTATCGACATCGACATTAAAGCGGTCGTGGAGTTTATTAATAGCAATTTCCAGATGAACATGACCCATGCCCCAAAGCACTGTTTCATGGGTTTCAACATTGCGCTCGAGCCTCAGGGTGGCATCTTCATCGAGTAATTTGCTTAGTGCTGGACTTAGTTTGTCTTCATCGGCTCGAGTTTTCGGAAATAAGGCGAGCGCCATAACGGGCGAAGGCAGTTGCATAGCCGCAAGCTCAATCAGTTTGTCCTTGCTGCACAAGGTATCGCCAGTTTTTACATCATCATTTTTGGCGACGGCACCAATCATACCGGCTTTTAATTCTTTGACTTCTTTTAAAGATTTTCCCTCTGGTACATAAATGTGCGAGAGCTTGATCTCTTTATCCTGACTGCTGTCCAAGATAGTATCGCCCGCTGAAACCTGCCCTGACAGCACCCTTAAGTAGCTGATCTTACCCATATAAGGGTCAATGGTGGTTTTAAAGACTCGAGCACAAAAACTGCCCTGATCTCCGAGAAGGGGCGCTTCACCTTTAACCACAGGTAAGGGCATATGGTCCTCAACGAAACGTACACCCTCTTTCATAAAATCAAGCAAGAGGCTAATCCCCATAATATGGGTCGCACTGCTAAGAACCACCGGATTTAACTCATTGCGCCTGACCGCACTGTAGAACGCCTCATGCAAAACCTCTGGGGCAATGTCGGCATCCTCGAGGTATTGCATCATCAGTTCATCATCGGTTTCAACGATTGCTTCAACCAGCCGGGCACGGTAGTCTTCGGCAACACCGGCAAGCTCATCTGGTATGGCTATTTCTTTTGGCTCGTCATCAGTCCATTCGTAAGCCTTCATATCGACCAGATCAACAATGCCGCGGAAATTTTCTGCCTGACCAATAGGTAACTGAATGGCTGCAATATTGCCGAGCAGACTTGATTCAATATCTTGCATGGTACGAAAAAAATCCGCATTCTCCCGGTCCATCTTGTTTATGACGATAATGCGGTTTAACTCGCGCTCTATGGTGGTGTTCCAGACGCGCTCCGTACCAACAGCTACGCCCGAGACCGCACTCACCACAATAATGGCACCATCAGCAGCAACCTGTGCGCCGCGAATTTCGCCAACAAAATCAGCGTAGCCAGGTGTATCTAAGATGTTAAAGCTCGAGCCTTTCCAGCTCAGCGGATGAATTGTAGTATAAATGGAAATTTTTCGGTCTTGTTCTTCGGGCGTGTAGTCAGAAGCAGTACTTCCATTTTCAACCGAACCCAGTTGCGACTTTTGCCCGCTCCTTACCAGCATTGCTTCAAGTAGAGACGTTTTTCCAGCACCACTATGTGACATAATGGCGACATTCCGAATTTCTGACATACAGCTCACCCTTTCAAACAAGACTTTTGTGCCGACGTCCCATTTCGCTTGTAGGTTTAGAGTATACCAATATGCCCCTAAAACTTATAGGGGAAAAGACCGCTAGCGAAGTTTTCTTCAACCTTGAGCCAAAACCGGGATAAACTGAAGCTATGACTGCCTTTGAAGTTGCCGCTGTTCTCTTAACCCTTACCGCCCTATTTGGCTTTGTCAACGAACGCTTTATCAAACTTCCAACCACCATTGGCGTAACCCTCATTGCCCTTTGCTTGTCACTGGGACTGGTCATTTTTGCAAGTCCTGGAATTGAGGCCTGGGCAGAGCACTTTTTAGAGGGTCTGCATTTTGATCAGCTGGTACTTGAGGGCATGCTAAGTTTTCTGCTTTTTGCTGGTTCCTTGACCGTAAATCTGGATGATTTAAACCGTCAAAAATGGTCGGTCCTTATTCTGGCAACGGTTGGGGTACTCATTTCGACCTTTGTAGTCGGCATTTTGAGCTTTTTTGTCCTGAAACTATTGGGGCTCGAGCTTCCCTTTATTTACGCCCTGCTTTTTGGCGCTCTTATTTCACCCACTGACCCAATTGCGGTTTTAAGTATTTTGAAACGGGTTGGCGTTCCCAAAGATATTGAAACGCTTATCACCGGCGAGTCCCTTTTTAATGATGGAGTGGGCGTGGTCATCTTTTCAGTCATCCTTAGCATGGCGGGCGTTGCAGCACACGGTGAGCACGGCGAAAGCAGTGTAAACATCCCTCTTTTGTTCCTTCAAGAGGCCGTTGGTGGCATTATTTTTGGTCTGATTATTGGTCTGATTGCCTATTTTCTACTTAAAGCCATCGATAACTACACGGTTGAAATAGTAATAACCCTAGCACTGGTCGTAGGAGGCTACGCGCTGGCAATGTCTCTCCATACTTCTGGACCCCTTGCCATGGTTATAGCTGGACTCTTTATCGGTAACCGGGGCAGACTTTTTGCCATGAGTGCCCGCACCAGAGAGCATCTTGATACCTTCTGGGAACTGGTTGATGAAATCTTAAATGCTTTGCTTTTTGTTCTGATTGGCCTGGAAATGATTATCGTTGGCCTAAGGATGAACCATGTAATTGGTGCTCTGATCATGATTCCTATTGTACTTTTAGGGCGCTTTGCGAGCGTGGGCATACCAATTAGCCTCTTACGTCTGCGACAAAGTTTCTTGCCCTATACCGTTCGCATGATGGTCTGGGGAGGGCTTAGAGGAGGCATTTCCGTTGCCCTGGCGCTGAGTCTTCCTGCGGGGGAAGAGCGTGACCTAATTATCGGGCTGACCTACGGCGTGGTCGTCTTTGCCATCTTGATACAAGGTTTAAGCATTGGTCAGATTGCGAAACGCATTCCTAAGGCAGCCTAAAGCCAAATGAATTCTTCAACGCCCTCTCATAAGCTGTCCAGACTAAACTAAGCCATGGCCCTGGAGCGTGAACTCAAATTCTCATTACTCGATGACTACTTTCCCAGCAAGCTCGAGCTCGAGCCGGTTTTTAAACGAGAAGGTTACCGCCTCATGGCAAATGGATTTCATACCCAAACTGATCTCTACTATGATGACGCCTTAGCCAGCCTTGAAAAAGCGGGCTGGGCCTTACGAAAAAGAAGCCTGAAGGGAAAGACGCTGGCTTGTTTAAAGCATAAAGGCAGACAGCTTGGTGACGTTACTGAACGCGAAGAAATCGAGGCTGAATTTCAGGAGCCGTGGCCCGTTGCCATTCAGAGTAAGCTTCTAAGCATTACGTTTAGAGACCTAGAGCCCAGACTTGAACTGAGCACCGAGCGCACCAGCTACCGCATCTTTAAGGACTATAAAGAACTTGCTCTGCTCGGCTTTGATAGCGTAACGGCTAAAGAACCAGGTGGCAAAAACAGCATAAGGTTTAGCGAAGCCGAACTCGAGGCAAGGGGTGAAACCAGTAACACCACCCTTGAGTCACTGGCAAAATTAATCAATAGCGTCATCCCCATCAACCCAAACTCGAGCCATAAATTAGAGCGCGCTCTGGTGCTGCTCAGTCTTAGCCAGACTCTCTAATGGAACTTTATATCATTCGGCATGCGAGGGCTGCCGAGCGCGGGCCCGCCTACCCCGATGATAGTCAAAGACCGCTGGTCGACAAAGGCCACAAGCAGGCAACGACCTTAGCACGACTTTTTAAAGCAAAAAAACTCGAGTTCGATCGGCTTTTTTCGAGTCCTTTTACCCGGGCCGCACAAACCGCCAGCGCCCTCAAAAACTGCCTTTTGAATGGGCAAGCGCTTGATTATCTTGATGCTTTGACTTCTGATCAATACCTTGACTTTATTAAGGATTTGCACAAGCAGTTAAGCACAAAAGACGGCAGGATTGGGCTGGTGGGCCATGAACCCTATCTGAGTGAATTCGCCAGTTACCTGCTTACTGGCGACAGAACTAGCCTTAACCTACGCTTAAAAAAGGCAGGCTTTCTTGTGCTTAGTGGCAGACTCGAGCCTGGCGCCATGTCCCTTTGTGGTTTTCAGACCTATAGCTGGTACAAAGATTTCTCTGAAAACCAGTAAGCTAAAGCCATGTCCCTACCCGCACGCTTAAAGCATGGCATAGAGATGGCCCTTGAAGGGGTGAATCTCAAAGAGCTTGGTCAGGTGGCCGAAGACCTGTCAAACCGCTACCGTCAGGAACAGCGTGACGGCAACTTTCATTTAAGCTCGGAATTAAAGGCCAAGGCTTACCTGGCAACTCGCCTGCCAGCAACTTATGGGGCCATACATGACGGTATGGCAAAACTGGGGCAGTTGCTACCCAGATTTGCACCCCGCACTCACCTTGATGTTGGCGCTGGCCCTGGCTCTGCGCTATGGGCTGCAAAGGAAATATGGTCAAGGTTAGAAGAAGCCACGCTTATTGAAGGAAGTTCTGACATACAAGCGGAGGGCATGAAACTTTCCGCACTGCTGGATGCTGTAAAGGTTAAGTGGATACACGGCGATCTGAGTCACAGCCTGAGTCAACTGGAGCGCGCAGACCTCGTTACGCTCGCTTATGTGTTAAATGAACTCGAGCCCGACCTGCGCTTGGCGCTCATAACCAGGCTATGGAACTTGACAGATGGCGTTCTACTTATCGTAGAACCAGGCACTACCGCCGGATGGCAGCGACTCCTAATCATTCGTGACCATCTTTTAGCGATGGGTGCTTACGTTGTCGCACCCTGCCCTCATAGTGAAACCTGTCCTCTTGCAAAACCCGACTGGTGCCACTTTAGCGCTCGAGTCGAACGAAGCAGAGTACACCGCCTTGCGAAAGATGCCGAACTCGGCTATGAAGATGAAAAATATAGTTACCTGGCCTTTGCCAGATCTCAGCCCATGCCCACACCTGCCCGGATACTGGCAAGCCCACACAGGCGCAGTGGCCTGGTGCAACTAAAACTTTGTACTCAGGAGGGCAAGCTCGAGCAGCGCAGCTTTAGTAAGCGTGATGGAACGCTTTATAAAAAGGTGAGGAAACTTGACTGGGGCGATGTCATTATTCCAGAGTAAAAAGCTACAATTTCAAATCAAGAAATAAGTCTAGAAGAGTCCTTTTCAGAACTGATAAGTAGCCAACCAGATGATACCTGCTATACCAACCAGATGATACCTGCTATACCGACCAGATGATACCTGCTTTAGTGACCAGATGATACCTGCTTTAGCTTTTTGGCTAGCGGCGCTCGAGGCGTTCTTCGAGCCAGCCCTCGTCCGGGCAGTACTCGAGCATGACCAGCGTATAGTCATCAAGTATGTGCCAGTTTTCGTGATCTTTGAGGAGGGCAGCAAAAGCATCTGCAAAATCTTCATGGTCTTTTAGCAAGGCAGATAGGCGTTCCGTGCCATATTGCAGGTCCGGATTATCTTGTGACTCAGCCTCAGTAATGCCATCCGTATAGAGACACAGTGTATCTCCAGGCTCGAGCCGGAAACTTTTCACCGGATAGCTAGGCAGAGGCAAGGTGCCCATCGGTGGGGCACTGGCCGAAAGTTCTATTATCTCTTCTGTTCGCTTGCGTCTGACCAGCACCGGAGGGTGCCCCATATTGAGATAGTCAATCCAGCCGTCACTACCCAGTTGCACAGCTACTAATGTAGTAAACATTTCTGCTTTATCAAGTTCATTGTAAAGGGCGGTTTGCAGAGCAAGTCCTGGGTCCTGGTGCTGAACTGCCAGTTTAAGAGAAGCGATAAACATACCTGTCAGGAGTGCTGCAGGAATACCTTTGCCGCTCACATCGCCGACAATAATCCAGCTACCTGTCGAAAGATGAAAATCACCCCCGACCTGTTTTGCTGGTCTCGAGGCTAAGAGACTCTTATAGTGAGGTATTTCGTTCAGGCTTTCGGGCACCACCGATCGCCAGATTCTCTTTGCCAGTGATTCCTCGAGTTCCCGTACCTGGGGTTCTATTGTTTGAATCATGCGCTGGCCTCCAGAGCACCATGCTGCGTCTCGAGCACTGCAAAAAACGCTTCTACGACCGTTGGGTCAAAGTAACAGCCACTTTCCCGCCGGATGAGGACTCGAGCTTCTTCAATCGTCCAGGCGCGGCGGTAAGGCTTGCTGTGCGTTAGCGCGTCATAAACGTCAGCAACAGCAACGATGCGGCCTTCCAAAGGGATTTCATCTTGTTTGAGACTCTGCGGATAGCCTTTACCATCCCAGCGTTCATGATGGTTGAGGGCAATACTGCGTGCCAGTTTCAAAACCTCGAGCTGACTATCCTCGAGCAAATGTGCACCAATTTCACAGTGTTTATGCATGAGCGCCATTTCTTCCGGGCTGAGGCTGCCTGGCTTTTGCAAAATACTATCGGCAATGCCAATTTTTCCAATATCGTGGAGCCTTGCCGCTTGCTCGAGCCTTAGACAGTAGTTTTCATCTTTACCAAGTACCTTGGCACAGTGGTAGGCAAGCTTTCCCACTCTCTGCGTATGTTCGCCTGAAGTATCATCGCGGTATTCAGCGACTTTTGCCAGCCGCATCAGAATTTCTTGATTGGCCCGTTCCAGTGCCGTAATCGTTTCGGCGAGCACCTGTGTGCGCTTTTTTACCAGGTCTTCAAGATGCTGCGAATGGGCCTGTTGCTGCTTATGCAAAAAACGGGTATGCAGGAGATTTTGCGTGCGCTGCAAAACTTCAGTTACTTCAAGGGGCTTGGTTAGAAAATCCATGGCACCCGATGCTAAAGCTTTTTGCTTGGTCTCCTGCGTCATGTCAGCAGTAAGTACCAGGATGGGCAAAAAAGTTGAACTTGGTAAGACCTCGTGAAGTGCCTCCATAACCTCAAAACCACTCAGGTGTGGCATCATGAGATCAAGCAGGATGATGTCAGCTTCTTCTCTTTGTACTGCCGGAATGACTTCCCTCGAGTCCGTAAGGCACTGCAAATTAGAGAAACCATTCATTTCCAGCAGAGCTTGTAAAAACATGACGTTTGATTCGACATCATCAACAATCAGGATGCGGGCAGCAAGTAGCTGGGGCCGGAGACTCAGGGCCGTCATGACAGGCTCAGCTCCATATCAATGGTTTGACCAAACATTTGATGGTCGTGACAGACCTGCAAAAAAGCAACCACCACATCTGGGTCAAAAAGGCTTGCCGCCTGTTCGGTTATATAATCAAGCGCGTCTTCGCTACGCCAGGCTTTTTTATAGGGTTTTGTCTGCAGCAGCGCGTCATAGACATCAGCAACTGCAACAATACGAGCTGCCAGCGGAATGTCTTCTTCTTTGAGGCACTGCGGATAGCCACTACCATCCCACCGCTCATGATGGCTTCTGGCGATATCTGCCGCCATTTTAAAAAGCTCAGAGTGCCCATCGGAGAGCATATCTGCCCCAATCTCACAATGGAGTTGCATAATGTTTCGTTCACTCTCTGTTAGGGAATCGGGTTTCAGCAAAATGGTGTCGGTGACTGCCATGGCTCCCAGATCATGGACCTGAGCAGCTTTCGCTATAAGGTCAACAAATGCCTCATCGCACCCGAGTTGCGCTGCCGTAAAGGAAGCAAGCTGCCCAACCCGCGCGCTATGCTTACCACTGGGGTCTATAGCTGCTTCAGATACCCTTGCCAGACAGTTTAATAGTTCGTCGCTGGCAGCCGCGAGGCTGGAGCCACCTGTTTTCCAGGTGTGATTGGTTAAAGAAACAATGCTCTGTAAATCTTGAAATACCTGCACTTGCTCGAGCCTGAGTTGCTGAGCCTGTGGCCGTTCTTTTAAGATTTTTTGTGCCAGGCGCAGCAGATCAAGGGTTTCCACGGGGGCAGAGCTTTGCTTTTGCTCTATGGCGTCCAGCCTGATGCCCTCAACCAACTGCATAAGCTTGGGGACATTGACAGGTTTGTAGAGATAAGCCAGCGCACCAGCTGCCAGCAATCGCTCGGTGGTACTCTCGGTCGCATCTGCACTCAAAATGATAATGGGGATGGACCTTGTTTCCTCATTGGCCTTGAGCCGACTGAGCACCTCTTCCCCAGAGATGTCAGGCAGATTGAGATCAAGTAAAACCAGTTGCGGCTTTTCCTCACGGATAAGTTTGAGCCCAAGCTCACCCTGCATAGCAGTGCGCAACTGGGTATGGGGCAATTTGCTGAAAATCTTACGAATCAAAGAAACATTGGGCAGGTCATCTTCGATGTAAATAACCCGCAGCTGTGAATCATTGTCCAGACCCTCCAGCGTTTCTTCTACCGCTTTTGGTGCCAGTGGTAGATCGACAAAAAAGGTTGAGCCCTCTCCTGGCTGGCTTTCTACCGACATCTTTCCGCCCATAACTTCTACCAGACGGCGGGTCAAGGCCAGACCGATACCACTGCCTTCAATACTGCTGTGCTCAGCATCTAAACGGTCAAAAGGAATAAAAAGGCGACTGAGTTTTTCTTTGGCTATCCCCGGACCAGTATCGCGTACCCAGCAGCGCAGGTTACCCCCATGAACTTGCCAGCCAATAAACACCTGACCTAAGACCCTGTTATACTTCACTGCATTTGATAAAAGATTGATAAAGACTTGCTTGAGCCGCTGAGGATCACCCATAACGCGCAAACTGGTATCAAGCTCTGGCTCGAGCTCGAGTTTGACCCGCTGGCTTTTCGCAAGCGGCTGCATGAGCGTCATGCTTTCCTTGGCAAGACGTTCGCACTCAACGGGTTCAATGGTGAGCGAAATACTGCCCGTTTCAATTCTGGAAATATCTAGTACTTCGTTAATCAGATCCAGAAGATGCCTGCCAGCACCCAAGATACGATCAACATTTTCACTTTGATCCTGATTGAGATCGTCAAGCTCGAGTAACTGAGCAAAACCCAAAATGGCGTTGAGTGGGGTCCGCAGTTCATGACTCATCCGCGACAGGAATTCATTTTTCGCCTTGTTGGCGGCTTCAGCAGCTTCTTTGGCTGCCAGCAGCTCCTTGTTCTCGAGTTTGGACTGCGTAATGTCACTGATGGTCACAATAGTACCGAGAAACTCCTCACCCTGAAATCTGGGAACCGAGGTCATGAGCACTTCGAGGGTCTGACCCTGAGCATGAACCATCTGGATTTCGGTACTCGTAATCTCTTTTTGCAAACACTTCTGCTTGTATCTTTCCCAAAAAGCCTGCTCTTTGCTGAACAAAGTGCTGGGTAACTTGCCCAGAAGATCCTGGGAACGGTACCCTGTAATGCGCTCAAAGGCTGGATTGACGTATTCGTAGGTCCAGTCTTTACCGACTACACCAATCCCTTGCGCTGCAGTTGACATAACCGCCAGAGCAAAATCGCGCTGCTGCTTGAGCAACTTTTGCGCTTCCCGCTGTTCGGTAATATCGGTGGCAATAACCATAAAACCCGTGAACTTATCCTCCTGATCGAGCATGGGCTGAAGCTCGAGGTAAAGCCAGTAGGGCCTACCTGACTTACTGACATTTTGGATTTGGGTCTGATAGCTCTGCTGCAAATCAAGCTTGGTCTGCACGTCCTGGTAGGGCTTTGAGTTTGCACCTTTTCCTAACAAAACCTCGATTAAGCCCTTGCCCTTGGTTTCCAGAAGGTTAAAGCCTGTTATACGGGTAAACCCATCATTGACCCACTCGATGCGGGCCTGGTCATCGCTAATCAGCACGGCATTGCTGGTACGACTGGCAACCAGCGATAATTTTTGGGTTTTAGCTTCGCTCGCCCGTAAGGCATTTTCATAATGATGGCGTTCGCTAAGATCCCGCACAATGACGACTCGCAAACGCTGCTCTTCATCGCCAATGAAATTCTGGGTTACTTCTATAGGAAAACTGTAGCCTGCCTGATGCCGGGCAATAATCCGCATAAGGTTGGTTTTGCTCGGGTCAGGGGGCACAGCATCTAAACCCTCTATAAATTTCTCAATGGGTTGACCGAGCATATCATCTGATTCATAACCAAACATGCGCAGACAAGCCGGGTTGACCAGATCAAGCTTTCCCTGAGCATTTATCGTCATGATGCCGTCTACCGCATAGTCAAGCACCGAGGCCAGGCGCTGAGCATTAAAATTGAGCTTATATTCTTTGTGCTGCAGTTCTAGCGCAAGACCATTTAGAGCCGTCTCGAGCTCATCAAATTCAACGGCGACCCTTTCCAGCTTCAGGGTCTGCTCCTGCGATTTCCCAAGCTCTGCCGCAAAGGCAGCTGCCTTTTTTAAAGCACGGATGGGGCCTTCCAGATACAAAAGCAGGAAACTAATCCCTGCTACAAAAGCAATCAGGCTTACGAGTATGATTCCCAATCGCCCGTCATTCATACCATCATAGTGTCCATAATTCAAAATCAGATGGACAAACTGACCCTCATCTGCCAGAGGCAGCCAGCGAGAAGCGTTATCTAACGGGCTTTCTGCCAGGTCTAAGAGCTGCTTTGCGCTGAGGCTCGAGTCCAGGGCCTCGAGCCCCGCATCCGTCCAGCGGTACAAACGCCCGTCTTGCCACAGCTCAACAGCACTTACATCTGGTAGCAACTGATAAGCTTCCAGCAAGGCCAGTCTTAGCCGTTCTGAGCTGGACCCATTTAAACGGTTCAGCAGGGCCTGACTTTGAACTTCTAGATGTTCCAGTTCTATGGCTTGGCGCTGTTTAAAATCAAAGTAAAACGCCGAACACATCGCCACAGCAGTAATAAGCAAAGAAAAAATCAGCAGCTGAATCCGCAGAGTTCGGGTCAATGTTCTTAGCCGAAAAAGCGGCGGCGCTTCTCGCTTAAATTGTAATGGCTCTTTAAGCATGCTCCACGTTCTCTATCCTAGGCAGGTTTTGTTACCCTTTTATTACGTTTTTGTTACAGCCTGGAACTAAACTCCAGCTACAGTATGTACCAGGCTTTTTGCTGCCATTAGCAAGTTTTTTACATCCACACTGGTGTGGGCCTGGCAGCGCATGACAAGGAGCGAGGCTTTACTATTATCCTGGCGGTCAAGACTAAACTCGAGCCAGGCATCGTTTTCAAGTGAGAGTCTGAGGTTTTCTTCCTTTTGAATTGACAGCACTTTATGATTTGCCAGAACATCAGGAATCGCCTGAACAAATTTTCTCGGGAACCGCTTTGTCCGCAGGCGAATACGGTCAGTGCCAAAACTTTGCCGCCAATCAGTATCGGCTTCTGTGTGCCCAGCCAATTCAGCAAAACTAAGTCCTTCAGCAGCCAAAATCTGCAATGTCATAAGGGTAATTGCCAGAGCGTCTTCCTTTAACAGACTAAGCCGCCAATTTTGCTCAGCAGCTAAAAAGTCCTCTACTACCATGTCGCCTGCCAAAATGGCACTAAGCACGGCTTTAAAGCCACTTCCTGACTCAGCCCAGGGCATGTCAAGCCCCAGTTTGCCAAGCGTTTCACTGGAATAGTCCCAGCCTTTGCTATAGCCGTACTCTAAAATCAACTGGCTAAGCTCCTGACGGTTAAGCAAAGAAGCCAGCGGATGATACAGGCTGAGTTTAGTGCCGTCGCTATTAGTGTTGAGGTAAAAGATCAGGTTCTGGTTAGATGCAAAAGGACGAAAAGCATGCAAATCGTCATCACTCATGCCAAATCTTTTTACATTGATGACTTCAAGACTTAAGTTTTTTAACTTAATAAACTGCTCGAGCCAGCCTTCTGCTACGCCTGAAAGAGCATTATGGTAAATACGCCCACTCAGTTTTCGCAAATTCTCCAGATCAAGCAGGCGCGAAAGTGCCTCAAAATAAACGCCTTTTAGCTCGAGCGTAGCAAGCCTTGAGCCTTCTCCTCCAAGCCTCTCTGGTTCAGCTACTTGCTGCATGGCAGCATGTAAACGCTGGTACTCCCTTTTAGTCAAGAGCTGCGCTGCATAATCATAAAGCTGTAAGCCAGCATAAGCCCCTGGTAACTGAGGTGCAGCCAGCATAATGCCGGCGTCCATCTGATATCTGGAAATCGCCAGGCGCAACACTGATGTCGGTATGGCATCCTGACTTAGATAGACCTCGAGCCCTCTGAACAAGAGCTGCTCTGCCAGATGTCTGGCAAAAAGCTGCTGATTAAACCTGCGGTCGTAGCCAATCACAACGCGGCGATGCCCCTGCTTAGTCAGATCCCTGGCATAAACTTGGGCAATAGCGTCCAGATGCTTAAAAGTAAAGGTATCGGCGATGACACCATGCCATCCTTTGGTACTTAGTTTCAGTGCGTGCATAGAGCGTTGAACTCTCCTGTCAACGAAGCCTTCGCCCCAGAGGGGCCGGTATAAAGTCTATTGTGAAAGGCAACTGTTACATTTTAGTTACGTTTGACCGAAAGAATTTTCAGCAGGGCATGTCTTGACTGGGAAAGAGGGCTGCCCTGTTGGACCGTAATGGCTCGGGTCAAATCAACCAAAAAGATGGTCATAGGTTTGCAATAGGCCAAGTTCGGCAAATTGAAAGACTTTGCCTTCCTCATCGCTATGGCGTTTGAAACGGTCATGTAAATGGCCCTTGCGGTAATACTCGAGCACTTTTACCCTGCCGTCTCCAAGGGGCTCGAGCTTGAGCCGTACCACGGTTCCGGTAGAAAGGGTGCGTTCAACCATTACATTTTTGTCAAAAAGATGTCCCTGAAAAACCATAATCTATGCCAGACGCAGTATACAAATTATGCCAAGGGTTTGATGCAAGCCATACAGCCCAAAACCTTTCACTCTGGCTTTACTTACAACCCCAATCCGTTCCCTTATAGCCACAACTTAGCAGTACCGCTGGTTCGTCGGGAAAGTCGGTCCAGACTTCTGGTGTCGATAACAGCTCAACTTGCTTTATGGCCTTGTCGCCAGGGACATTCACACCCCAGATGCGAAAACTATCTGAACTGCTTGGCTCCAGAATGCCATCTTTTTCAGCGCTGCTAAACCACTTGCGAAAAGCCCCTTGAAGTACGATATTTTGTACCGAATCATCGCCAAAGCTTACCCGCAAGCTGTAATCACAACCCGAGGCCCGGCAGTACCAGTAGTTCTCACCTGTGTTGGGTGTGATCGCCTGGCGGTCACCTGCCTTAGTGGGGTCTAGCAATCTGCGCAGATTCCCCACATAGCTTAGGGGACGATAAATTTGACTTACACCTTCTGTAGCAGCATTGCTATAGGTAACGATCAGGGTATGGACGGGAACATCAGTGGCTTGGGGTAAGCCTGCATCCAGCCCATAAAGTCCCCCGTCTACAGTTTTGGGCTCGACCGGCTCAAGCTTTGCCTCGAGACTATTCCAGCGAGAATATCCGGTGCTTGAATTTGCATCTACAAAAACACGCCCCCCCTTGTAACTGTAGTTGCCACTCGAGCTCGATGTCTGCCCCTCAAAATAGCGCTGCATGCGCGCCGTACTGAAATCAGAAAAAAGGGAAAAACGGTAGCTCGAGTCACTATCGCCAGCGCCTGATTGCATGGGGTCTTGTTTGATGCAAAAGCCCGCTTCATCAAGTTGCCTTGGATTTCCTGCAAACGTCTTGGTTGAACAATTTTTATAGGCTGACGAAGTAGGCGGAACTCGAATATCAAGAAACTCTAATCTCGTACTGTCAAAGCCCCAGCTCGAGCCACTTAGACTCCCGCCAACATAGGGCCAGTTCCCTGCATTATAGGCATCACCAACATGTGGAATGCCAAACGCATGACCCTGTTCATGGATGAAGACACCGCTATAGGCATAGTCTCCTGTACCTAAATGCCCGCCACCTAAACCGCCACCTGGCGCGCCGTAGCTTCCTGTCTGCGTTGCCATAAGAAGGGGAGCATAATACTGGTTGCTGGTTGGACCATCGCCGTTGGCAGAGCGAACAGCCCCAAGGGTGTCAAGAACCGCGCTCATGACTGCGTAGCCATCTCCTTGTTGTTCTTTGTAAGTCACCCGCTGCGCAGCCCGCCCCTGCCTCGGACCTACAATAATGTACTCCCACTCGACCTTCTTGGCAGGATGGTTGACGACCTCGAGTTCAGCAACCGGCCACTTGGCATATAACTCTTTCCTGGTAGCCTCATCAGGTTCGGCCGTTAAAGAAAAAGGAACAAGGGATTCATCAGCACCAAAAAGATAAAAGGGCAAGGTGTAGAGGCTAAAGCTTGAGCTAGCTCCAACGTTTAAAGCACTCGTCTTGGTCAGTTGACCGTCATTTGCGATAAAGCGTAACTCGAGCCCTGGTTTTAGCCAGCTTGCTGGCATCATGACCCAGTAGCTATTTTGACTATAAGGTCGTCCATTCGCCTCAGTTTTTGGCAGACTGGTCGGGTCATTTAGCTCAAGGATTCCTAAGGACTCGCCTTCTAAAAGTCCTTCAAGCTGTGGCGTATCCAAAATCATGTTGGCAAAACTGACCAGTACCAGACTTTCCCGGTCGCCAACCAGATGTAACTCGTCCTCTGGGAAAGCCTCCCACCTTTTGCCTTCTGGGGCAATGACATGGGTCTGGGCTAACTCGAGCCTGGCAATCACAGGGGCGTCATCCACAGGACTAATGTTCAGGCTAACCTTTGCCTGAGCGACCCCTTTTGCGGTACTTAACTGATAGACAAAACTATCCTCGAGGGGTTCGCTGTGGTCATGCTGATACCTAAAGGAACCATCGGCATTCAGAACTAACTGACCATGCTCTGGCTGGGTTAAAGGCTCGAGGACGAGATTTTCTTCTGTATATTGGTCATTGGCTAGCAGACCCGGCTCGGCACTCACCTGAAGCGTTTCGCCTTCTTGAAGGCTGTAGCTATCGGCGTTCGCGACAGGCGCCTCAACCGGGGGAGTAATAATCGTTAAGGAAACTGTAGTCACCGAGCTTAATTCGCCGTCACTCAGCAGGTAGCCAAAGGTATCGCGTTTTGCCTCTGTACCCTCTGGCTCATAACTGAATGAGCCATCGGCATTAAGCTGCACAGTGCCGAATTCTGGCTTTTGACTCAGGCTAACCGCAAGATCTTGGCCCTCGGGGTCACTATCGTTTTGCAAAACGCCGTTAACAGCATTAACGGCAAAGAAACGCCCTCTGACAACGTCATAGCTGTCTGGCTGGGCCACGGGCGGAAGGTTTTTGGTGCTAGGATGCAGGACACTCTGGTTGCTTCCGCAGCCACTTAGCAAAAGTAAAGTCAGCGAAAAAACAACAGGGTTTAAGGATAATTTGGATGAAAACACCCATCAGTATGGCACTGCTTATCTAACACGCTTCTTACAGTGAGAGCTACCTGCTTTTTGCCCATCTATCAGTAACGCGAGCCAAATGAACACTCAGCCACTTTGCCCCCTGGAATCTTTATTTATTGTGATAGGTGAATTCTGCAAAATCTTCAGGGGTTGCAGGTCTATAGCCCAAAGGTTTGCCAACATAAAACCGGCATTTTCTGGCAACCCCAAACTCGAGTACCCTACCACTGCCGCAGCCTCATCACCAAACAGGCAGGCAAAACAGACGGGCTTATGGTCGGTCTCGAGTAGCGGTCTGATAAGCTCTTGAACATAGTCGTGCATTTCTGGCTCGAGTTCTGCACGGTCACCGGAAAAAACCGAAGCAAGCCCCTCCTGCCGCATCATTTCGGCAAGGGTTTTAGATAGTCCAAAGCGTCTTTTGTAAAGCGTCCGGTAGAGAACCTGCAAAACAGCCCTTTTTAAACTAGCCTCAGACCATGCCTGACTTGTCCAGAGGGGAACAAGTGCCCAGTGATGCTTGAGGTCATAAGCCCCTTCAAAGCGGTAGGCGTAATCAGTCAAATAGGTATTGGTCCAGCCTCCTTTGAGGTCATCTGTTAATACCAGACCAAGCTTTAGTTCACCCGAAAAAAACGTCAGACTGGGCTCGAGGGCAAGAAGTAATTCCCTGACAAAATCCTCAGCTCCCCAGGCGATTAAATCGTCAATCAAGGAGGCAACGTGCTCTTTGCCCATCGGATTCATGCCGACCAGGGGAACCTGTATTTCATCCGTGCCTCCAGTTAGCGTCTGAAGATAGGCTTTGAAGCGCCCATACCCCCTTGGGAGCCTGTGCAGGTCCTGCTGTATCTTTAAAAGGGGTAAAAGCTCGAGCTTCATTTGTTTATTGTGACACGGTCGACCTCTCAGATGTCATACACTGATGCTATGACCTTAAACGATGTCTTTAGCTGGATAGACAGCCATCAGGAAAGCTATCTAGAGCGACTGTTTGAGTACTTAAGGATGCCGAGTATCAGCGCTCACGGTCAGGGCATGACCGAAGTCGCTGATTATCTGCAGGCACTCCTGGAAAAGCTTGGCCTTAGGGCTGAAGCGGTGCCAACAAAAGGCTGGCCTGTCCTGCTGGGTCACTATGAAAAAGACCCAAACGCTCTGACAGTTCTCCTCTACGGACACTATGATGTGCAACCTCCTGACCCACTGGGGGCCTGGGACTCTCCCCCTTTTGAGCCCACGCTTCGGAATGGGCGAATTTATGCCAGAGGCGTAGGTGACAATAAAGGGCAGCATTTTGCCCAGCTTTTAGCCCTGGAAAGCCTTTTAGACATAAGTGGCGAATTGCCCTGCAATGTCATCGTCATGCTCGAGGGTGAAGAAGAAATCGGCAGCCCGCATCTGGCAGACTTTGTCAAAACCCATCAAGACCGCTTAAAGGCCGATTTGGTCATAACTTCTGATGGCCCTGTTCATGACAGCGGCAGAGCCACCCTGATGTTTGGCGTGCGGGGTATTGTTTCCTTTGAACTTAGAGCAAAAGGGGCAAATCGAGATTTGCACTCGGGCAACTGGGGCGGCGTTGCACCTAACCCAATCTGGACCCTGGTACATCTTTTGAGCACGATGAAAAATATCGATGGGCTGGTCACCATCGACGGCTTTTATGATGATGTTTTGCCGCCTACCCCCCTCGAGCTTGAAGCGCTTGCCAAACTCCCCATCAATGTCGAAGGTATAAAGCAAAATCTGGGTTTGAAGCGCCTTGACGCCCCTGCTGAGCGCCCCTTTTACGAGCGCTTATCTCTTTTTCCCACACTTACCATTAACGGCTTCCACGCAGGCTATGGTGGCCCCGGCAGCAAAACCGTCTTGCCCCACGAGGCCTTTGTAAAAGGTGACATCCGGCTGGTAGAGGCACAAACCACCCAGGACATTTTTGCCAAACTCGAGCGCCATGTGGCACGCCATGCGCCCGAAGTCGAAGTTATCCGACTTGGTGCTATGGAACCATCCAAAACGCCTCTCGAGCACCCGTTTACTCAGCCTCTCGTTAAGGCAATACGTCATGCCCAGCAAGAAGAGCCCCTTCTGGTGCCAGCTATGGGGGGCAGTCTGCCAGATTATGTGTTTACCAAACTGCTGGGTATACCGGCCTTTGTGGTGCCCTATGCCAACGCCGATGAGGCCAATCACGCTCCCAACGAAAACCTCGAGTTGAGGCGTTTTTTTAAAGGCATCAAAACGGGCGCAGCTATGCTCATCTACCTTGCCGCACACGTTTCTGGTGACACCAATAAGCCATGACCTCCGCAGACCTGCCGCTCAAGCTTCTTGGTATCCCCAGCTATCAGGGGGAAAAGCTTCCGCTTGAGCATCCCCTGTTACTCCTGACCTATTTGAGCGCCCATGAAGCCTGGATTCCAAGAAATGAACTTCTAGACTTACTGTTTGAGGACGATGATGAAGCCGTCGCACGCAACAAACTTCGCCAGCTTCTCTTTCGCGCCAAAAAGCTTGACTGGTTTGCTGGCTTTACTAGCAACCCCCAGCACTTAAAACATGAGGCAGAAAGCGATCTAAGAGCTTTCCGAAAGGCTATTGAAGGGGGTGACTGGGAAAGTGCGGTTCAAGTTTATGGTGGTCAACTGCTAAAAGACTCACCTGTGAGTTTAAGTGTCTACGAAAACTGGCTCGAGTCCGAACGCGCCGATCTTGAAACCAGCTTTCTTGAGGCAGCTAGCTGGCATAGTGAGGCGCTGGCCAGCAAAAATCAGCATGTGGCTGCCTGCCAGCTTTTAAGAAATGTACTCGGTAAAGATCCCCTGAATGAAGAACTTATGCAAGGCTACCTCGCTTATGCTCTGAATACAGAGGACAAAGCTGAAGCGATCGAGCTTTATGGACAGTTTAAAAACCGCCTGGGGCTCGAGCTGAATATGCAACCCCTGCCAGCCACCGTTGACCTCGCCAATGCGCTGATTGAAAGCATCAATCAGGAAAAGCTACAAACCCTTATGACGCCGGCAGAAAAATCCGTGCCCACGCTGCTTCATGCTCCAAAGGGGCTGTCTTCTTTTGTAGGTCGTGACCCAGAGCTGGCCCACCTGATTAGCTTGCTCGAGCAAACCGACAGCCACCTTATCAGTCTTCTGGGAATAGGCGGCATTGGCAAAACGCGGTTGGCTCTAGCAGCCGCACAGGAGTTCGTAAAGGGTCTAAAAGATGGGGGTTATTTTGTCGCACTGACAAGGGTAAATGAGGCCAGCCTGGTAGCCGATGAGCTGTTAAAAACCCTGGGACTCGAGCCCGACCTGAAACAAAGTGCTGAGCAACAAGTAATTAGTTACCTAAAAGAGAAAGAGTTGCTTCTTCTCCTTGACAACTTCGAACATCTTATGGGAGCAACTGATCTCATCCAAAATCTGATGACCCACTGTCCCAGGCTCAAACTACTTATCACCTCACGCGAACGTCTCAATCTGAGTCAGGAACAGGTTTTTGAAATTTCGGGACTCTCCTTACCAGCAGCATTTGATGACACCTTGCCGCTTGAAGCTTATGATGGCATTGGTCTATTCCTGCGAAGTGCCCGCAAAAACAGTGCTCAGTTCAACCTGAATGAAGACAATCGCGAGGCCATTTTTGAACTTTGTCACACCCTCGAGGGCGTCCCTTTGGCCCTCGAGCTAGCCGCCTCATGGTTAAGACTCATGGACGTCAGGGAAGTTCTGGCAGAAACGCGCAAAAGTTTTGACCTTATAGAAAGTGATTTTGCTGATTTACCCAGCCGACACCAGAGCTTAAGAGCTGTTTTTGAAAGTTCCTGGCAGTTACTAAGTAGTGATGAACAAACCTGTCTTGTCGCGCTTTCCGTTTTCGTGGGCGGTTTTAGCCTCGAGGCTGCCAGGACGGTAACGGGCTCGAGCCCCCGCACCTTACTTAAACTGGTCAATAAATCTCTTATACGCCGTGACCAGAGCGGCCGCTTTGAATTACTCGAGGTCATTCGCCAATATGCCTATGAACAGCTTTTGGCAGAGCCGCAGCGTTTAGTTGAGATCAAAAAGGGACATGCGGCTTTTTTTGCAACTCTGGCAGAGGCTTCTCAGGCTCCCCTTGCAGGCGGTCCCACCCAACGAGACTGCTTAAATCAGCTTGAGGCTGATCATGCTAATTTGAGAAAAGCGCTTGAGCATTTTCTTGCGACTAATGACCTGACAGCCGCATTGGCATTTACAAACTCACTCTTCCCATACTGGTTTATACGCGGACATTGGCAGGAGCTGGAGCAGTTCTCTGAAAAATTGCTCCACCATAGCCCAGACCATGACCAGAGAACAGCTTTTGCCCGGCAACTTGCGCACACAGGTTATCTAAGAACCCTAAGAGGCTACTATGAAACCGCATCAGAGCTGTTAAATCAGAGTCTGGAGCTACTTAAAGACAGTTCTGACCTAAGGGAACTTGCCCAAACGCTCGCTTATCTTGGCATCAGTGCAAGTTACCAAAATGACTATGATAAGGCCCAGCAAAATCTGCTTGAATCTTTAAGCCTACTGAAAAACCCAGGGGAAGCTTTAGACAAGGCCTTTGTGTTGCATGAGCTAGGTAACCTTTATTTGCGCCAGGATCACCTGTTAAAGGCAAAAGCATTTTATGACCAGGCGCTCGAGCTTCGAGAGAAAAACAAAGATCACCGAGGCGCAGCAAGAACCTTAAGCAATCTTGGCATCGTGGCGCGGAGACAGGGTGACTACGAAGAAGCAGAAACAAGGTACAGGCAGGGGCTTTTGCGCTCAAGAGACATTAACGACCGTCTGGGCATTGCCGATAGCCTGAACGCTCTGGGCGTACTTGCCAAGGCCAACGGTCACTATCAGGAAGCAAGAACGGCTTATCAGGAAAGTCTAGACCTTTATAAACGCTGCGGCGATAGCCTTGGAGAGGCTGTTAGCCTGGAAAATTTTGGCATACTCTGTCGTCTGGAACATAGCTATCTTGAAAGCAAAAGGTTTTTTGAGCTTTGCCTCGCCAATCACAAAAATCGCGGCGACCGCTGGGGTATGGCGCGGGCCCTATCCGGTCTGGGTCTTGGCCATTTTCACCTGGATGAGACAGAGACAGCTTTAAAGGTTTTAAACCAAGGACTGGCTCTGGCACAAAGCCTGGATAATCAGCAGATCCTTACCCAGAATCTGCTTGCTCTGGCCTACGTTTTAAGCTTTAGCTCGGTACAGGAGGCAGCCGTACAAGTTCTTGCCTATGCTACTCAAAGGCTCGAGCGCTCAGGCAGCGTTCTGACACCGGTGGAACAAAAGCAAGTGCACGAAACAGAGCAGCGCCTCAGAAAAAACTTTACGGCACAGGCTTTTGAAGCCTCCTGGCAGAGGGGTCAGACATTGGCAAGCGACGCTATTGCTGAGCTGGTTAGCAGCATTGATGGCACTAAGCTATCCTTTCATCCAGGCACTGCCTAGACCTATCTGCCAATATCATTAAAGTCTGCACAGCTGATACCCTCTGGGAATTCTTCAGATAAACAGTCCATAACTAAAAACTCAAATGTCTGCCTTGGCGCAGTTTTAAGCGTCTCTGGATCATCCTTGGCAAAAAACCCTTCGTCCAGTTCAACTTGGTAAAGCGTAAAAAGTCTTCTGGTTCCTGCACCCTCTACAATGAGGGGTTCTGGTTTTATATCAAAACCAAAAGGTGTGTTTGGCCCACCACCCTCGGCAGTGGGTTTATTAAAAGCTTCATTTGGTTCCTGACCCAATAACTCAGTCTTACCCCCACTCACTATGAATTCGGTGCCACTCGAGTCACACCATTTCCTGTCAGCCGTTTCTATGCCACGGAGGTTATAACTGACAAACGCCACATTTGCATCAGAGGGTGCCTGCAAATCAACAAACACTTCAAAAGAAAAAGCTTCTTCCGTTTCGCCCACTATGCCAGTTTTTATGGTTCTGAGGTCAGCTTGTTTGAGATTGTCAAAAACACTGTAGTTATCAAGAACTTCAACAAAAACCAGCCCCGCTACGTCAAGTGCTTCAGGGTCATTCACGCTTTCAGGGAAAAAAGGTTCAGACAGTATGGTTTTAACATTGTTTTGAAAGGCTGACGCTTTGTAAGTCGCCGTAAGGCTTAGTTTGAAAGCTCCATAATAGGTTGTTGGTAGCTCAAAAGCAAAGGCAGAACTTGGCGAGCTTATGGTAGCTGTTTTGGCTACTTCTGCTGCGTCACTGCAGCTTGAACTAAAACGCTCCAATCTGTACTCGAGCTTTTCCAAATCTGTGACCTGTAGATCCACTACTCCCACAACTAGCGAAGGCTCATCGGCAAAGGAAGAGGCTATACTCACCTTAAAATCTGGGGGCTCGAGGGCAGCGGGCGCAGTTCCAAAAAAGGTAGTAGCAAATTGCTCATCGTTCCCTGCTTTATAAGGATTACCGGCAAGATCGGTCACGCCCTGACTCACCAGCAAGGCATAAGACGTATTTTCGGTTTGTGCCGAAGTTGTTAGCATAACCGTTTGCTGATCTGCCGCCACACTCGCAGCCGTAACATTTAGATCAGAAAGCACGCTGTAATTTGCTGGATTGTCGGCGCCCTTGACTGCTTCACTAAACACAACTTCTACGGAAGTATTTCCAGTTGAACTTGTACTGATTATGGTTGGTGGCTGCGTATCTGTTGGTTCTGGCTTGGCATTCACTTTCCAGGCAAAGGACACTGAGGGCGTGTGCCCATTAGCATCGCTCACACTGACCTGAACGGCAAAATCGCCTGCTGTTGTAAGTGAACCCGAAATCGCTCCGCCATTACTCATACTTAGGCCATCAGGCAAGCCAGTCGCGCTAAAACGCAGCGTATCACCATCTGGGTCAGTCGCAGTAACGGTCAGATTAATACTGTCGCCCACGGTATTTGTTTGGTCTCCGGGGCTAGTAACTGTCGGAGCTTGATTTGTACTTGTTGCAGTTGGGCAGGCAGTCAGTAGACCTGTCAGGACTAAGACCAAAGCCATAAAAAAATACTTCATTTCGCCTCCACGAACTCCTCTTTATTGATTGCGTCAACGATACAAGGAATGCTGGCTTTCAGGCAAGCAGGCTTTTATTCCGCTACTAGCCCAGCTTCTCAACTAACGGCAACTAACGGCCCCTTTCTACCTTGGTGACAGCTCGAGCAGCAAACAAAACACCAAAGGAGAAAGACCATGAAAAAACTAGTAGCAAGTTTGGCCGTAGTAACCGTTTTAGCCCTTAGCGCCCTGTCAGTCAACGTACTTGAAATGCAGTTCAGTGCAACAGACAAAAACCAAACATCTATTCATGAAATTGATCAAACGATATTGTTAGCTGACGGTGGTCAAAATTGGGGAGGTGGCTAATAATCAAGGGAGGACCAATCTAACGTGAGAATGAACGCCCGCTAATGGGCGTTCATTCTGTTATTCCCGAGTCACTAGGATCAGTTCAAGGCAAAAACTATATCCATTACCTCATCAACCGAAAGCATTTCACCTTTCGTTAAGTAATCACAAAAAACATCTTTACCCAAGTATGCCTTTGCTTCAGCAACATCTTGTTCATAGCGATTTTTAAGATAGATTTTGAGCAGCAAAGTATCAGTACCAAGCTTTCTAGAAGCGCCCCATAACTTTACTGCCCCTTCAAAATTGCCGTTTTTTAGTTCGACACTAGCTAAACCTTCAATTGCTGTTGCTATTCCATCACGATAATTTCCATTTTGAGCTAATTGCAAACTTTCACCAAAACACTTCTTAGCCTCTGGAACCATATTCATTGCATAATACGTAAGTCCATAACCTTGTAGAACATTGGCTACGTCTCTAAGAGTTCCAAAACTTTTGGCGTACTGCTCGCTTTCTTTTAAGAGGCTAAGTGAACTCTCGAGCTGATTCTTACTACACGCAATACAAGCCAAATCATTAAGTAGCCAGCCTTGACGCTTTTTATCTCCAACTTGTAGAACTATCTTCAAAGCTTCATAAAATTGGTTTTCCGCCCGAGAAAAATCGTTTTCTAAGATCGCAACTCTACCAATATTTCTTAACGTTTCCGCCTTAGATGATTCATCTGCTAACTCATCATAAATGGTATATGCTTCTTGATAGTGTTCTTTTGCTCTATCAAGATCCCGGTTTAGTTTTGCCAGTAAGGCAATATTCCCATGCGCTATAGCAAGGCCACGTTTATCATTTAGCAGGCGTTTTATATCTAAACTTTGATCAAGTAACTCGCTAGATGTATCAAGGTCACCTCTTGACCAAGCGATACCTGCAAGCTGATTTAATGTATCTGCTAAAACCTGTTGGTTACTTAATGAACCAGCCAACTTCTCAGCTACATTAAAGTAGGGCTCGGCTTTATCATTTAGAAAGTTACTGCGAAGTAAAGCACCTAAGGCATAGACCGCTTTTAAATAGCTCTCAGAATGCTTTTCTCCAGCATGAGTGATTGCCTGGCTCAAATAGGCAATACCTTCTTCCCAATAACCTCTTATTTCAAAATATCGCCTTAGTGCAGACGCTTGCCTTATAGCTTGTTCAGAATCATTTTCCAGTTGCCAAGCTAGCGAAACGCGGAGGTTTTCGTGTTCAAGCTCGAGCTTATTTAGCCACTCGAGTTGCCCCTTGCCTATAAGTATAGGCTCAGCCTCTTCACTTAGTGCCAGAAAATACTCGGCATGCTTGGCCTGCAAGTCGGGGTAGTTGGGGTCTTGCTCGAGCTTTTCAAGAGTGTACTGATAGAGTAAAAGATGGCGGTCAAAGCGTCCCTCGTCATTGACCCGGAGCAGCGCCTTATCTACCAGACTTCTTAATATCGGTAAGGTGGCGCCGACCACCTTACTGGCAGCGTCACGGCTAAAGCCCCCACGAAAGATGGCAAGTTGCACCAGTGTCATTTGCTCTTTTTGCGACAGTAAATTCCAGGAATAGTCAAAGGTTGCCCTTAAACTCTTATGCCGCTCACTCAGGTCTCTGGAGGGGCTAAACATTGAATCATAATCTTCGCTAATGGCCTGGTAAATTTCCTTTGCTGACATTAGTTTGGTACCAGCGGCAGCTAACTCTATACCTAGCGGTAAGCCCTCTAAGAGATGACAAAGCCTGATGACATAAATAAGATCATCTTCAGCGATTTGGTAGCTCAACTTTGCACGTTTTGCTCTGTCTAAAAAAAGTTGTATCACCTCATAACTAAGGGCCAGCTCGAGGCCTATCTGATCGCTACTGGGCAAACTAAGCCCCTTTACCATATAAATGACTTCGGCATCTATGTTGAGGGCTTCCCTCGAGGTTACGAGTAGTTTCAGATTTGGGCATAGTCCTAGCAACTCGGAGCAATGCGTAGATGCATCTGCCAGATGCTCAAAATTGTCCAGAATGATGAGCATAGCCTTGCTACCGATAAATCCGGCTATCTGCTTGATGGCGTCTGCACCTGTTTGGGTCAAACCAAGGACACTGGCAATCGCAGGCAGTATCTGTCCCGAATGGGTGAGGGCCTCGAGCTCTACAAAATAAATGCCGTCTTTAAACTGGCGTTCTTGCAGTAACTCGAGCCCTGCCTGCAAAACCAGTCGCGTTTTACCTATGCCCCCTTGCCCATGCAACGTAAGCAAGCGGTAGCTACTTGCCATCAACAAATTTTTTATCTCGGCTAGATCTTGCGTCCTGCCTACAAAACTACTCGAGCGCAGCTGTAAGTTATTAGGCGTGGTAGTAACGGTGGGCTGCTCACTAGCTTCGCCCAAAACAGGCAGAGGCTCGAGGGCAAAACCATAATCCTGGGCTAACTTTTTAAGCTCGAGGGCTTCAGGGCTTTCCCCTAACACCATAAGGGAATAAATCTGACGGAACTCTTCGGGTTCTGGGTCTGGCGCACCCGCAACCTTAAAGCCTTTTGTCGCCAGTTTGGCAGCCTCATTCAGATTTGACTGCACCACTTGCTGTGCCAGATTCAAAAAGGCTTTTCTTACCAGCGAGGCCAGGTATTCACGCGTACCGTAAACCCATTCCTCGAGTTCCAGAGGCCAGTCGCGCAGGCTAAAGCCATCTAAAAAGGCCCCCTGGTACAAACTAACCATGTGCTGATAATCCTGACGCTCCCAGGCGAGCAGCAGCTCCCGCGCATCAGAGTCTACTAACGCATCAACTCTATGACCTTCCAGGTCAAGTGCCCCCTCTGCATCTGAACGAATATGATTTAGCGCTACCCTGAGGCTAGACATAGGATCTCTGGCATCCAGATAAAACAGCTCAGCAAGATCTACCCTGGATTTTGAACCCTCCACACTCACATAGCAAAGCAGTAAGAGGGGTTTAGGGCGACTGAGTTGGGCACCTTCCAACTCGAGCCCGCCTAACGTGCGCAAATACATAGCTCCATTATAGGGGTCTGTCGCTTGCCCCCGGTCGCAGACCTGGCACACATAAAAACCTGGTAACGCTTTGATAATGGCCCCTTTTCTACACTGCTACTATCTGGAGGCTAGGCAATGGAAGCACGCTTACTCATCCCCATGGGTGAAGGTTTTTTACTCGGCCTTGGCTTAATCATGGGCATTGGTCCTCAAAATAGTTTTATCTTGCAAAATGCGCTAAGACGGCAGTACGTCTTTTTAATGATTGTCCTGGCCAGCCTTATTGACATCTCCCTCATAGGACTCGGAGTCGGTGGCGCTGCCAGTTTTATAACCCAGTCCAAAGCGCTGCTTAGCGCCATAAGCCTGACGGGTGCAGCGTTTCTACTTGGCTACGGCTGGCGCTCGTTCCGGTCGGCACTAAGGCCTGACCAACCGCTCAGGCTAAGCGGGCGAAGAGGGACACTCGAGTGTAAAACCATCGTCCTGGGCATTTTAGCTGTAAGTTTGCTTAACCCCAGCACCTATCTCGATACCATGTTTCTAATTGGCGGAAATGCGGCCCACTATGATGAGCCACTTAGGCTTTTCTTTGCCCTTGGGGCAAGCATCGCCTCGATTGTCTGGTTTTTTTTGCTGGCCTGTGGTGCCGCAAATTTCAGCAAGTGGTTGGCAAGACCCTGGGCGACCAGAGTTATAGATGTTTTCAGTGGGCTGATTATGTGGTTACTAGCTTTACGGCTCCTACTACATCTTCATTAAACGTTCTTGAAAGGCGTTGTGATAACGGCTTGATAATGCCGCTTTATTTAAGATCCCAAGTACAAAAACTAAATAGCAGCTGAAGGTAAAAACGTGCGGCTAACGCTAACTAACGGAGCTTAATTAAGGTAATTGCAGCTTGAGGGAACCCAAAGCTAAAGGAGAAAAAAGTGAAAAAGGTAAATTTTATTTTAACAATCATAATAATCATGTTGGGCTTGACCGCCTGTCCTCAGCCAGCGGCTCCAGGTTTTACGATTGAACTTGACACTTCAAACCCAAGTGTAGAGCAAGGCTCGAGTATTCAGCTAGGCGTAACCATCAAACCAAAAGGCGATTTTAAAGCCCCTGTGAGTTTTAGCCTGGAAGGTGTGCCTTCTGAGATAACAGGGACCTTTTCTGAATCATCATTCAGCAGTTCTGGTTCATTAACCTTAGCTGCGTCACCTATCGCAGAAATCGGCACAAAAAGTTTAAAAATAATAGGCACCAGTGGGTCTCTAAAGGCTGAAGCGAATTTTGACCTTACGGTTAGCGCCCCAGGTTCGGCTACGGTTGAAGGCTTTACGGTAATTAGCGCAGTACCAGCTACCAATACCAGCGTTGAGCTAAAATTTAATAAGCCAATTGCAGAAGGTGCAACAGACACCGTAAATTACGCAATTACACCCGAGTTAAGCATTCTTTCAGCCAGTCTTAGCGAAGACAAACAACTCGTCACATTGAACACCTCTTCTCAAACTGAAGTCGATTATCTCATTACTGTAACGAACTTAAAAGATTCTGATGGCAAAGATTTAAATGCGGACTCCAAAGCGAGTTTTACAGGTCTAAAAACGTCAGATCCCTCAGATACAACTCGACCTGTTGTAGAATCGGTCGTTGCCCTTGACTCTGCGACCCTGCTGGTTACATTTAGCGAACCCGTTGGCGAAGGTGCCGAGTCAGTTATTAACTATTCCATTACCGCTCCTCCTCCGCCTGAACCCCAAAACTTACAAACACAATCCATCATTTTAAGCATTAAAGCAGCCCAGCTTTCAAAAGAAAGAGATCAGGTCACTCTAACGACTTTTGCCCAAAGTAACCTCGAGTATTCGCTAAGCGTAGTTAATGTAAGAGATCTTGCAAGAAACCTTGTTCAATCGAACAAACTCAGTTTTTCAGGAAAGCCCACCAGCGGCGCTCCGCAAGACACCGATGGGGACAAACTTAACGATATTCAAGAGCAAACTGGCTGGTACGTCAGTCTTTTAAACAAAGGTAAAAAAGTAGGCAGTGAACATGTAACCAGCGACCCCTCACTGACCGATACCGATGAAGATGGCATTTTAGACAATGAAGAATTTAATCTTAAGACAAATCCTCGCAATGCCGATACGGATGGCGATGGACTTGCTGACGGTCAAGAAATAAAGGTCTTTTTGACCAGTCCAGTTGACAGTGATACTGATGAAGATGGCCTAACAGATGGCGATGAAGTCAACGGCAAAGTATACAAGGTCAACGGCAAAGACCAACTTGTTAAAACCAACCCCTTACAAAAAGATAGTGACGGCGATGACTTTTCAGATTTTTATGAAGTTACCACTGCCAACAGAGACCCTCGCCTTGCAGATTTGCCTAGATTTCAGTTTGATATTTCCGAGTTAAACATTACGCCAAATGTTGTCATCACCAAAACAAATGGCACAAGTTCAAGTGTAGTAAAAACCACCAATAAAACGATTACTCTAGAAGAAGGCAGCACCGAAGAATTTAGTACCAGCGACGCTTTCACCGATAACTGGTTTGCCAAGGCAGGAGCTAAAGTCGGTGTTGAAGCAGGTACTGATGGTTTTAGCGTAAGTGGCGAAGCCTCGATTGAGGGGGGTCTTGGCGGCGACAATACCTTTAGTACAAGTAAAACTTCAGCAACCAGTGCAACTAAAGCTTATACAGACTCATTTGAAACCAGTGAAAGCCTCGAAGAAAATGAAAGCCTTTCGAGAGAAACCAAAGAAGGTATTCTGGCAGTTAATGTGAGGGTAAACAACCTCAGTAATGTGGCATTCACTATGGACGGTCTACAAATAACGGTCTTGAAGCAAAAATACGGTGAGGTAGATCCGCTTAATTATGAAAACATAACCTCTCTTAACTTTCAGGTTGAGTCACAATTTCAACCCTTAAAGTTGCAACTTGGACCAGCAGGTACCTCAGAAGCAAGCTCAGGGATTTTGACCTTTGCCGATACTGAGGTACCTGGCAATCTCATAGAAGATCTACTGCTTGACCCCAGAGGCATTGTCTTTAGCGTTGCAAACTATAACGTAAGCACCAATACCGATGGTATAAGTCGTCAATTTAACGACCAATTGCAAAATGTCAACGACAGAACTGCTCACTTCAAAATAGATTTTGGGACTGCAAGACGCGGGGCAATTGAGGATTATCATATAGCCACTTTTAACCCGGTTGATAACAGTGGTGGCGTACCCTTATCGTTTATTCTGGAAGAAATTCTGGGGCTAAAACACTTTGATGAAGCAACGGCTCCGAGCCTTTCGGATGCAGAGAAAGAAACCAGCTACTCAACCAAACTGATCGATGGCGTAGAAACCATCTGGCGCATCCGTAATGTAGAGCGAAATGATGCTTTTAATCAGCGCTGGTTACTCATTGTGCAAGAAGGTTCAGGTGCTCAGACCACCTCGAGCTTTGACCCTAGCCTCGCCGCCAGAAATGTCATCCTTAATCCAGAAAAAACAGCAACCTTAGCCCTTCACATTGACGAAGATGGTGATGGTGTACCTGCGAGACTCGAGCTAAAACTGGGGTCATCTGATAAAGATACCGATTCCGATGGTGACGAACTCAGCGATTATTTTGAAACCTATACCGACTGGATAATTCGTGTCAAAGAAAAAGGCAGCAGAATTGAAACAACACGCGTCGTACGCTCGAGCCCTGCAAATGACGATACCGATGAAGACGGGTTAAATGACTTTTTTGAATTTCTTAGTCGCGAAGAGTTTATCAGCAAGTTCAACGAAGTCAATCCTGATGAGCCTTTACCCCTCGACCTGGGGACTCCCTATAGCTGGCTAACTGACCCCACTAGACCAGATACTGACTTAGATTTTGTCTCAGATAGCGATGAACTCGAGTCATCAATAGACGAGTCCGGTGGCACAGTGAAAGCGATCATTCCTTCGCTTAATCCAAATGATGGTGATACCGATGGTGACACCTTATTAGACGGAGAAGAACTCATTCTAGGAAGTGATCCTTTCAAAAACGATCTGGCTTTCTTTAAGGATACTGACGGTGACGGCTTAACTGACGCTGAAGAAACAAATGGCAAAAACATAACGGTATTTGGTCAAAATACCCTGGGCTCGCCAGGAGTCATCTCCGGAGCATCAAGTAAGACCATCTTTGTCACCTCAGACCCAAGCAAAAAAGATACGGATGGTGATGGTATAACCGATGATCAGGAATTTCAATTAGGCCTAAACCCTAGAAGCGATGATAGTGACGGTGATGGACTTAAAGATAAGGCTGAACGTGATGCTGGTCTAAAACCCAATAATGCCGATAGCGATGGTGATTTTCTAAATGATAATTTTGAACTAAATGTTGGCTGGACTGTATCGGTAACTGGCAAAACTACCCTAAAAGTCAAGTCAGACCCCAATGCCAGCAACAGCGATACTGACAGCTTTTCGGATTTAACTGAGTTCCAGAAAGGAACCAACCCCATCAAATTTGATACTGATGATGATGGCACCTCAGACTCGAGCGAAGCCAGTTTGGGCAGAAACCCGCTAACCAAAGATCGGCGTGTCACCTTAAGTTATACCAGTCTGAAAGTGAGTGATGACTGTGATTCAGACCTGAGTAACTCCCTCGAGCGCTCAGGCGCCGGAGACTATGGGTTCAATTTGAAGCTTGGAAAAAACAACAGCCTAATTGTGGTTGCAACTGCTTCGAGTATAAGTCGCAATGTATGTAACACTATTGATGAAACAGGATGTAAAACCTTTACCGCCACCAGTGATATTCCAGGATACATTCAGATCGGGAGTAATCAAACTCTAAACCTTGGAACAGCTGACGGTGCTTCTCGTACCTTCATTATTTCTGAAGCTGATACTCTCCAAATTTCTGGAAGCATTCAAGAAATTGATCAAGAATTCATCACTGGAAAAATCGTTGCTGACTTTACCCAAACCTGGGATTTTAGCAAAGGCTTTAGCAGCTTTAACAGTTTTACCAATGGAGAAAGCATAACTTTGACGCAAACCATGTCAGAAGATACCCAGTGTCAGGTAAAAGTCAATGTTGAGAAACGTGTTCAGTAAACAAATAAGCATGTATAGCTGCTAATTAGGGATTTCAATATTGAAGCAAGTAGGTAAAGTTATGCCTAGAAGCTCGAGCCCAGGCTCGAGCTTCCATGTAACCCCAAAACGTCAGGAGAGGCACCTATGAAAGATCCACTCAAACCCACGTCAGATAGAAAACAGGAAGAACAAGTGCAAATAGAAAACAAGAAAAAGCGTACTAAAGAAACAAGCGAGGAAGCTAAAACCCCTCTGCATTTGACATTATTAAAAGACTTTATTTGGGAATAATAAGATTTTAACCTGAGTGTTAAGGCTCGAGTGCACTCGAGCCTTCTACCTTTATACCTCACTTCTGATAATGCTCTGATAACGGTTTCAGGTTTAAGATGGGAAAACGGCTGCTGAACTAACGGCAACTAACAGCTGCTATCTAAAGTAAGGCCAGCTCAACAGGAGAACCTAAGAGCCAAAGGAGTAAGGTATGAAACACTCAACCAACATCATTAAACTAATGCTTCTCGTTATGGTGCTCATTCTGGCAAGCTGTAGCCCCAACAGACAGCAGAATCAAGTACCAGACTTCAGACTTCAATTAGCCAGTGATTCCTTGAGTATAAAGCAAGGAGAAACAGGCACAGTGGTTGTAAGCCTTAGCAAATCCGGTGGCTTTAACTCTGAGGTTGCACTAAGTTTAGAAGGTAACCCAACTGGCGTAAATGGCAATTTTGACCCTGCCTCTATTAGTGATAGCAGTACCTTAAGTTTGAGCGTAGCTGCCAGTGCTGCTTTAGGAGAGACTAACCTGACAATAAAAGGAACAGTAGGTAGTCTGGTCAAAACCGCAAGCCTTAAGCTAACCGTAACAGAAACCAGCAACCCCAACCCAAATCCTAATCCAAACCCTGACACCACTAGACCTACCGTACTTTCCACCTTTGCGCCAAGCAGTACCACTGTTGAAGTAAGTTTTAGTGAAGCCATAAAAGGGGTTGAAACCAATCAGTTTGACTTTCCTGCACAAAGTTTAACGATAAGTGCTGCCAGTCTAGGAACAGATAGTAAAACTGTGACCCTGACCACCAGTCCTCAAACGCCGAATGAATCTTATGCTCTATTAGTTAAAACAGGGATAACCGACTTAGCAGGAAATCCTTTTGACTTAGCTGCTACCAATCCTTTAGCTACCAGTTTTCTCGGCTTTAATCCTGACAATGCCAATCTGCAAATTCTTATAGGTGGTTTACCAGAAGGCGTAAACGCCAGTATACAAATCTCTGGTCCGAATAACTTTCAGCAAACCATTACTGCTTCAACAACCCTGACTAACCTGGCAATTGGGACTTACAGTTTTTTAGTCAATGATGTTAAGCCTGATAGTGCTACTTTTGGAAAATCAGCGGAAACCCCAACGCAAGTTGAGCTTGTTGCGGGTGCAACCAATATTGCTGCCTTAGGCTATACCTGTACGTTAGTCAGTCCGCCGGATACTAACTTGGATGCTGTCTTAAAAGAGAAAACAGGCAAAGATACTTACAACTGTGATGATCTCGCTGCCTTGACTGAGCTCTTTGCTTCTAGTAGAGCTATTCAATCCATTGAAGGTCTACAGTATGCTAGGGGTTTGACAAAGCTTTTCCTCGATAACAATCAAATTGCCAACCTGCCTGATGGGATTTTTGATGACTTGACCAATTTGACTAGCCTTGAGCTTGCGAACAATAAACTTGTAGATCTCTCGAATGGACCCTTTGACAAATTATCAGGTTTGACAATTCTTACGCTTACGACAAATCAACTAACCAGTCTTCCTGACCATGTCTTTGACGCCTTATCGTCATTAACGAGTCTTAGTCTTAGTCTCAATAAATTAAATAGCCTGCCTCTTAGCATCTTTGATCAGCTATCACAGTTAAAGTTCCTTTCGCTCGATCGCAATTCCTTGTCGAGCCTACCTATTGGCATCTTTGCTAAGTTATCTGCATTATCTGAACTTAATCTTCAAGGAAATAAACTTACCAGCCTGCCTGTTGATAGTTTTGATAAGCTGAGCAATTTAAATGATCTTCTTCTTGGAGATAATCAATTAACCAACCTTCCAAATAATAGCTTTGATAACTTGACGAACTTGACCGATCTGGGTCT
>JAGQHN010000170.1 GCA_020431825.1 Trueperaceae bacterium
TAGTTCAAGGTTCTATTTGTCGTTCAGACTTCGCTTTATTTATTCTACTTCTTGACTTTTGTGACCTTTTCAGGGAAGCTACTTAGCATCTGATTGAGATGCTAGTCAAAGGATTATTGTGCAATCGCTTCTAAAGATTCCGAAATAATACCTGATACCAAAATGCTTGAATGATATCGTCGTCAGAGTCGTCTATGGGTACGCTCTCACGAGCCGTTTTAATCGAGTCATTAAATGGAATCGGTATCAGGCTATTTTTGCCCGAACCTGCTGCGCCCTGCCTACCACCAGTACTCCGAGTAAAACCAGGACACCCCCCAGGACTCCTTGCCAGCTTGGGCTTTCGCGAAAAAGAAGGATTGACCAGAGAATAGTAAGCACAGGAGTCAGGGTTAGCATAAGGGTATGAATGCCTAAGCGCATTCGTCTAAGTGCCCAGTAGTAAAGCAAACGGCTGATAATGACATCTACCAGACCCGTAATCACTAGCAGTAGCCAGCTAAAGGGACTTGGGGGTAAGCTTGAGTGACCACTTATAGTCATAAAGAGGGCTAAAAAAGCACTGGTGCTTAAGACACGAAAGAAAAAGAAATTTTCAAAGTCCATCTTTTCACCGTAGCGTTTGACAATGGCAATATGAAAAGAATAAAAAATCACACTCGCCAGCACAAAGAGAGAGCCAATGCGCATCACATTTCCGCCCTGAAAACTGATAGTAAAGGCACCTAGTATGCACAGCAGTGCACCAAGTAATTCCTGTCTGGAGAGCTGCTCTTTGAGCCAGAAATAACTGAGTGCCAGTGTGACAAGTGTTGAAATGCGGCTGAGCAGGGAAGCCGTGCCGGCATCGATGAGCGAAACAGCGGTATAGCTGCAAACGGTCGCTGCCCCGATTAAAAAGCCAATGCCTAAAAAGAACCAGAGATGCTCTCTAAAAACCTCGAGCCTTAACTTTTTGCGACTACCAAAAAATGCTCCTAGCATAAGCGTAGCTAAGCCAAGAACATAAAACGCTGAAGCATAGGGAGACATAAGTGGAGCAAGACTGCGGGCAAAAATCAGGTGAAAGCTGTCAATGACGATCATGGCGCCAAGGGCCGCCGTTGTTTGTTTGCTTAAGCCAGAAGGAGCGTTTGGAGACACCGGGCTATCATAGCTGAAATTACATAAAAAGGTTTCGCGTTTGAACGATTGCGGAACATTAACCCGTGTGGTGAAAAACTAGAACAAATTTTGAATTGTTTTTGCCCTAAAGTTGTCAAATTTCATCTGCGGAATGACAGTGTTTAGTCTCGAGCCGCTAGCGGAAGCGTCCAGCCCTTTTCTACCGGAGCGACAAAAAGTTTATACTTCATAACCTGTCCTATACGCACGGCTGAAGTGTAAATTTTTTCGGTAATTTCAGGTGTGTAGATTTCTGTCAGGTTACTTTTAAATAGCTCGAGCCAGTGAGAAAAATCCTCAGGCTTTAAATTTTGCACCAGATAATGTTTTCTTACCGGGTTACCCCGGTACTGGCCTGAGGCCAAAAGCACACTGCTCCAGAAGGCATACATTTTGGGCATATGCTGTTCCCAGCGGCCATCCAGCATTGGGTTAAACATAGGAGCTAAGTGCGCATCCTGTCTTACTTTTTCGTAAAAGCAGTCAACCATGAGCCGTATATTGTCTTCGGTAATTTCGTTGTACAGGGGGCTAGTCATGTTCTAGACATAGCAAATTTGGGCTTTTAAAAGACAGGGACATGTGGCTCAGGCAAGCTGATAATGAAATTCGCCAGCCTTTTCCTGAACATCTAGATAGCCGCTGGCCAATAGCTCATCAAGAAGATAACCTGCCTCCATAGGACTGAGCCCGGTGAGTCCACTAATATCCTGAAGACTAAAGCTCTCTTTTTGCTCAGCAAAGTCCAGAATAAGGTTTTTATGCTGTTCTCTGAGATTAGGCCGGGGTTGATGAGGAGGTTCTTTCACGGGCCTATTGGCGATTTTTAGTAGCCGAGCAAGCCAAATAATGACGCCGACATTTACCGCCGTGATGCTTAGCATAAACAGATAGCGACCTGCCGGTACACTGCCCTCTCGAAAAAACTTGAGGGTATAGACCAGGCTGAAATTAAAAAAGATAAGTGCAAGCGTTAAGCTAAGTCCAATGACCAGTGCAATGATTGTCATAAGGCTTTCGCTTGTTTTCATTTAGACTCCTTTTATGCTGAAACGGTTTTACATTGCCAAGCTGGTTCTAGTGTTGCTGCTGGCAGCCTTTTTCGCAAGGTATTTTTTCATCCGCGACAAAATTATCAGTTCGTTTTTACATGGCTTTTTGCTGGTCGTCCATGAGGCAGGTCACATGCTGATGCAACCCTTTGGTGAGTTTTTTACCATTCTGGGGGGGACACTTTGGCAGATTTTGCTGCCTGTTATCATCATGGTTTACTTTTTTATTTCGCGGCAGTTTTACTCAGGAGCGCTTGTCCTTTTTCTGGTAGGCTTTAGTCTGGTCGATGCCTCGGTTTATGTTGGTGATGCTCGCTTACGTCAACTACCCCTTATCACCTTTGATAAATCCACACATGACTGGTGGAATCTGCTCTTAAGCCTCGAGCTATTACGCTATGACAAAGTTCTGGCTGGATTATTTTATTTGCAGGGCTGGGTATGTTTTTTTCTGGCCTCTTATCTGGGCATCGTTTTTTCGCAAAAGCAAGAGAAGAAGAGCTATATGGTAGCCTAGCCGGATAATGCTATGGCTTAAACAGATGAAATGCGAAGGGGTTAGAAAACAACGAAGCTGGATGCCCTCGCAAACGATACCTTAATTGGACCATCTGTCAGAATGATACCACCACCGCTTAGCCGAACAGATTGGCCACGGTTTGGTCAAAGCTGGCATCATCAAAATATTTGTAGGCATTGATAAAGGTTTGCAGTTTGTAGTGTTCTAAAAGTCCTTTAATGAGGGTTTCTGAGCTGTAAGGGTTGCGCTTTTGACCTCGCAGCGCTCTGCCATGTTTTAAGAGCTCGAGCTCTTCTAAAATCTGCATAATCAGGGAAGATTTTTCAGGGCTAAAGGGCAAAGCTTGTCCGCGGCTTATAAAGACAAAGCTTTTTCTGACTTCGCCAAGTTGTGGGTACTGAGCAAGTTGAGTTTCTAACTCATGCAGATAAAGCGGTTTCAGGTCAAAGTAGATCTCTGGGGTAGCCTCTACAATTTTGCTTAAGTCATGAGTTGCGATTAGCAAGTCTGCCGCTAAGGGAAGTTGCTCGAGCCTCAGTACTTCTGCTGACTTTGTATGCCCCCGAAAAAAGCGCTGTGGCACGCTGCTTCCCTCAGTGATGAGAGGTTCTGCCTGTTTCAGATCTTCCGCAATAAACTCGAGGTTCGTTTGACCATTCCAGGTGTTTTCGCGCAGGCTGACTACTGCGCTCACGGTTTCGCCAGGACTAAACTGCTCGGCCATGTCGCCTTTGCGCCAGGCCACCCCTTTTATGCCTGAAATGCGCAGTTGCAGGGTAGTTTTGGTTTGCCCTACGGCCCTTGCCATATCAAGCTTGTCGGTCAGGGCTAAAAGGGGGCTAGGGTGGCCCTCGCCAAAGGGCTCGAGGCTTTGAATGGCCTTATATAAGTCATCGTCAATTTGAGCAGCACTTACCACGGCATCTGCTATCAGGCTACGAACCGGACTGGGGTGCTGACCCACATAGTCAAGAATAGCGGCCTTAAACGCTTCAATTTTATCGTCTTTTATGGCAAAGCCAGCGGCCTGGCTGTGACCGCCGAAGCGCTTTAGATGCTGGGCAGCGTAGGTTAAGCCTTTAACGGCTGAAATGCCCGGAGTTGATCTCACTGAGCCTTTGCCCTGCGCAATAATAAAGACGGGTTTGTAGTAGCGCTCCAGAATATTACTGGCGACAATGCCCATGACGCCCGGGTGCCAGTTTGGGTCATCAAGGATCAGGGCTGGGGCGTCAGGATCACACTTGGTGAGCGCCAGTTCAAACATTTCATCCTGAATTTTGCGCCGCTCATTGTTGCGGGTATCGAGGTAAACCGCAAGCTCTCTGGCACGCCGCTCGCTGGGGGTCATAAGCAGCTCGAGCCCTTTATCGGCCTCGCCA
The DNA here is from genome assembly GCA_020431825.1 of Trueperaceae bacterium. GTDB lineage: Bacteria > Deinococcota > Deinococci > Deinococcales > Trueperaceae > JAHEBB01. The sequence continues at coordinate 4,119 of JAGQHN010000170.1, forward strand.
AGTCGTCCGGCTGCGTTGAGTCTGGGCGCCAGAATAAAGGCAACGTCACGAGCAGTTGGCAGCCCATCTAGCCTTGATTGACTGACCGCAGCACGCAAACCAGGCCATTTGGAATCTGCTAGACGACTGAGCCCTTCATTGATAAGGGCGCGGTTTTCGCCCAGCAGGGGCGCTACATCAGCGATGGTGCCAATGGTCGCTATATCGCTATATTCTTTGGGTTCTTCCAAACCTAAGCGCTTATGAAGGGCCCAAAGTAGATGATAGGCCACGCCTGCTCCGGTCAGTTCGGGTAGACCCTGCTTCGCCAGAGGAGACATTTTGGGGTGAACAATGAGGCACTGGGGTTTTTCTGTGCCTGGCTGGTGGTGATCGCTAACGATGACTTCCACCCCGGCAGCCTGTAAAGCCTTTATTTCTTCAAGATTGGTAATGCCGCAGTCCACGGTCAGAAAGAGGTCGGCGCGGCTGATATGCTCTTCAACGCGGTCGGGGTGTATACCGTAGCCATCTTTTAACCGATCAGGAATAAAAGGGATGACATTGCCGCCAAGTGCGCGCAGACCGAGACACAAGACAGCTGTTCCGGTAATGCCATCGGCGTCGTAGTCTCCATGAATCAAGATGCGCTTTTTGTTTTTTAAGGCAAGCTCGAGCCGCTCAGCTGCTGCATCCAGGTCTGGAATCTGCGTTAGTGCGAGCGGAGGGTTAAGGTGCCTGACCGCTTCAGTACCCAGGCCCCTTGACCATAAAATACTGGCCAGGAGCGGGGGGATTTGCAGGTCACGGCAGAGTTGCTCTATGTCTTTGGGGGAAGCTGCTGGGCGAACTTGCCACTGGGTCAAGACTGCCGGAGGTGCAGTAAGACTGCCAGTCGGCATTTAGACGCTTAATTCATCACTGGCAACCCGGTCAGGAATGATGGGTTGTTTGCTATTACTGGCATAACCAGGGACGCGCTGTTCCAATTCACGAATACGCTTTTCCAGTTTGGCAATTTGCCGGTTTTTACGCCAGGCACTGGTCTGACCAGGGAGTAAACCAATCAGGTACCCAATAATAAAACCAAGCGCGATCACAATAGCCGGAGAAAGCGGAAAAAACCAGGGCAATTGGATGGGGTTATTGGTTTGGTGCACCAGAATGAGATAAATGGCGACGATTACAAAAAGTATAAGTTGAATGATACGTACGGCTTTCACCAGTTCCTCCGATGGCTCGAGTCTCAGTCAATCTAAGCCTTACTAGTTTACCCCAGTTTTCTCTGATGAGGGTAATTTCACTTTAATTTTTCGCTAAGTTTTGCGCTTTATGAATACTCGAGCCAGGCATTATCTCGTCACAGAGTCAGATTCTCTTTTTTACAGATGCTTGCCTAAGGTCAAAAGAAACATCCCTGCCTGAGACTTTGACCAGAGAAGATTGCAGGACAAATAATAGTTCTGTCAGATTTGGCTACCTATACTCGCCTTAGCAGGTCGTGGTTGAGGTGTATAAGCATGCTAGAAAATAAATTTAGTCGCAAACTAACCACTATCGGTTTTTCAAAGCTAGTGGTTGATGTTCTTTGGTACTTGCTTGTTTTAACAACGGTCAATCTGGTTTTTCTGGCTATCATGCTGGCGCTTGGTTTTCGTGGCAATAGCTTGTATGCAAGCTGGGCAGCCGGGCTACTGTTTTATGGCATGCTTATTAGCAGTCGCATTGAAAAGCAGATGCGCCGCAAAAGCTGGCAGCGCACGGCTGAACTGTTTCAGTTTCGGCTCGTTAACGGTGACCCCTTGCTGGGCAAAATCGTTAGTCTCGAGGGCAGTCTTAAAGGTCGGGCTGTGAAGGTGACGACACCAAGATTAGGCTTTAGTGTTACGGCAACCAAAGTGGAACTCAAGGTGGCTAATTTTAAAGGCTCGAGTCTGAGACTCCGTGGTCCTTTTGAGCCTGGTGAGATCAAACCTGAAATGATGTCAAAAGGTCACTTTAAAGCCACAAAAACTTATCTATCCCAAGACCAGCATCCCTTTACCTTTAGCAGTAAGCCCCTTCATCTGGCAATGGAAGTCGATAAAGCCTGGCAAAGCAGAGCTGACCTGGACAGCCTGGCCACTTTTGAACTCGAGGCCAATACCCTGTCCTATTTTCAACCTCACTTTGTCAGTCACCCCCGCGAATTTCGGCAGATCTTTGCTGCTCTCAGCGAACTGGCAGACATTATCGAAGACAGTCCTTTTGTGAGCTTGGCAAGCTAAACTGAGAAAAAAAGTGCCTAAATCAGGTTCTAAAAATAACTCCTTCGCGCCTGAAATTTCTAAAGGCAAAGTCAAGGAACAAAACGCTAAAGCCAATCAGGGAAGCCCAGGTAGCCAGGAGCGGTAAAAACGCTACTTGACCTTTCACAATGTCATCCATGAGGACAAGCGCATTTAATATAGGCACCAGATAGACAATGATATTGGTGCCAAAAAAGTCAGAAAATTGCAGGCCAATCGCCGGAATAATCATCACAAAGCTTAAGGGTGCAACGTAGCTTTGCGCTTCTTTATAGGTACGGGCAAACATGGTGATGCTGATGAGTAAGGCTGAGATAAGCGAGGCTAGTAGTAAGGCGCTAAGTAGCAGCAGAATGATTGACAGAGGGGTGGTTTGCAGCGATCCTCCGAGTATCTGCACGACTTCTTCAGCCCCTTCATCCAGTTGTTTTAAAAAGATAGACCTTAGCAGTGCGCCACCTAAGAGATAGCCCAAAATCGCCATAACCGAGGCACTAAGACCAAACGTCAGGGTTGAGAGAAATTTGCCTACCACTACTTCAACGCGCCTTACGGGTGAAACCAGGAGAGATTCCAGGGTTCCCCGCTCTTTTTCGCCTGCCGTGGCATCCAGGGCCGTAACCTGTCCGCCCGTCAGAGTCCACATAGCGATAAAAAAGGGAATCAGCCAGGCCAGTTGACCACTCGAGCGCTCGGCATCTGAACTGGCGTCCAGGGTTTCGACACCTATGGGCTCGAGTATCTCAGCTGAAAGCCCGGCAGCACTCAGACGCTGAGTGACGATAGCCTGACTAAATTTGCTGACAGCCTCGCCAATCTTAGAGGCATTAAGTTCACTGCGCAGATTGCCTGTTTTGCTAATCAGGGTGAGGCTGACCTTTTCACCGGACTCGAGCTTGTCATTAAAGCCTTCCGGGATGCTCAGGGCAACCTGATATTCGCCGTCTCTTACCAGCGCCTCAAGATTGCTTGTTTCACTAAAGCTAATGTTTTGTGCCTCGAGTTCCGTTTTTAACTCAGGGGGAAGGTACTCGAGCCCTGTCACTGCGATTTCAGTAACGTTGCTTTGTTCTCTCTGAAAAAGCCCGCCCAGCAAAAGGGGGAGCCCCAGCATGACAAAAGGCAAAATAAGCAAAGGGATGAGCAAACTGGAAACGATAGCTCTGCGGTCTCTCAGGGTAGATACAATTTCTTTTTTAGCAACCTGCAAGATAAAAGAAAGCCTCATGTGTGCATCTCCGATCCGGATCTTTCGATCAGCTTAAAAAAGGCGTTTTCCAAATTGCGTTCGCCACTTTGTTCTATCAGTGCCTCAACTTTATCTTCAGCAATAAGCTTGCCCTTATAAATAATGCCAACTCGGTCGCAGAGTTCTTCGACTTCGCTCATGACGTGGGTAGAATAAATGACGGCCCGACTCTGGCTGGGGTATGCCTTGACAAAATTCATCACAGCTCGCCGCGCCATAATGTCAAGACCGCTTGTGGCTTCATCAAAAAAGATGACCGGAGGGTCATGCAAAACCGCTCTGGCAATTACAATCTTTTGTTTCATACCGGTAGAAAAACCAGTTGTACGGCGGCTTAAGGTATCGCCCAAATCCAAAAGGTCATCGAGTTCTTTGATGCGTTTATCCGTGGCGGCTTTGCTCATACCGTAAAAACTGGCAAAGTAGTAAAGGACTTCTTTGCCAGTAAGGCGGTCATAAAGTCCCATGCCCCCATTGACCACACCAATAGATTTGCGTACTTCCTCGGCGTCTTTTTTTATGTCAAAACCGTTTACGCTGGCTGTTCCGGAACTGGCTTCAATCAGCGTAGCCAGAATGCGCAAGGTGGTGGTCTTACCTGCCCCGTTTGGCCCAAGCAGGCCGTAGACTTCTCCTGAATTGACCTGAAAACTCAGCTCGCTTAGTGCCTTAACCTCGGCAAAGGATTTGCTTAACTTAGAAGCCGTTATCATTGTTGCTAGTGTGACACGGATAGCCAGGGCTCAAAAGTCTGAGCTATACAAGGGGCTTAGACAAGGCTTGTAGCTGGAAGAAAATTGGTTGAGAATGGTGATGGGCTTAAGTATTCATAAAGCAAGCGATAATAGGGTTGGTTCAGCTGGCAGAACAACATTTGCACCCATTTTTTAAAAGTAAATGTCAAATTGGCCACTTTAGGTTATGATGCCCACCTATGTCTGATGGGGATAGATCTACCTCAAAGGGGCTTCACCCTTTTCTTACGCTTGTACTGATTATTGGTCTGGTCGTTTCGTCTATTGGCGATGAAATTTACATTGCGGTCATGATGCTGCAACTCGAGGACTTAAGCTCTTCGGGCTTAGTGGTTGCACTGTTTCTGGCTTCACAGCTTATTCCTGCGATTCTTCTGGCGCCTCTGGCGGGACAAATTGTTGACCGCTTTGAAACCTCGAGGGTGCTGATTTTAACGCAGATGTTGCAAACCGTACTGCTTTTTGTCATGTCTCTGACCCAAAATATAAGCTTGCTTTTGGCTGGAGCTTTTGTTCTAGGAGCCCTATTTTCAATTAGTCAGCCGGCGCTCTTTGCCCTTATTCCCGAACTGGCAGAAAAATCACAGGTGAGTACCAAACGAATCAATGCCGTAGTGGAGTTCTTTTCGCGCTCCGCTATGCTGATTGGCCCCATTGTCGGCAGCTTTTTGCTTGGAACCCTGGGCGCATCGGCAGCCTTGCTGATTGACGCGGCTACCTTTGGTGTTTCAGCCCTTAGCATCCTGGTGGTGGGTATTCGCAGACATCCTGGCCCCCATGAAGCGGGCGGTAGTTTTATCAAGGAAAGCATGGAAGGTGTCAATGTTTTAAACCGCGATCCTCTGCTTCGCGAACTCACGCCCATTTATACCCTCATGACTTTTGCACTGTCTCTTATTGCGGTATCTGAAATATTTTTCGTGCGCTCTGTGCTAAACGGAAGTCCGATTATTTATGGGGTTGTTTCTGCGCTGTGGGGTGTGGGCTTACTCCTGGGTTCCTTTCTGGCAGGTCGCAGTGAAGAGGATAAGTACCCTGCTAATCCTGTTAGCCTGAGCACCCTAAATATGGGTATATCTCTACTGATAACCGGCTTTTTTAGCAAGCTGCTGGTGATGATTCCTTCGCAAATTTATGGTGGCACCGCCAATGGTGTACTGAATGTTTCTATGGTGAATTTGCTGCATACTCGAGTTTCCAAAGAGGTTCATGGTCGGGTTTTTTCCGCCTTTGGTGCGTTAAGCCGAGTTGCCGTTATTTTTGGTTACGGTCTGGCAAGTGTTTTTGCTTCTGGGCAGTCAGCGGTGATTTATCAGTTGTCAGGTGCTGTGATGATACTGGCGGGTGCTTATGGTTTCTTGCGACTTCGTAATGTCAGGCTCGAGCCTGCTGAATCGTCTAACTAGCGGTTCATTTGCAAGCCATTT
>JAGQHN010000171.1 GCA_020431825.1 Trueperaceae bacterium
GCTAAGCATTCTCTCATTGACTTTAACTCACTTAGGCATTTCGCTTTCCCTTAGTCCGACTTCAGAGGGTTACACCCAGAGATGAATGCAAAAATCCTAAAAACTGCAAGAAAATATTGCTATTTGGGGGATACAGGCAAGGCAGATTTTATCTTTACCTGCATCCCATAGTTTCTCCTTTAGTTCACTTCCGTGTCAGAAGAACTGAGCTTGTTTTGAATCTGCGTCAGATTGTTAGAGACAATTTGTGCTATGTCTAAGACTTCGGGGGCTTGTTCCTCTCCAGCACTTTCACTGCTCGAGAGCATCACTTTGCAAAAGGGGCAGGCAGCGGCAATGGTTTTTGCTCCGGTGGCTTTGGCTTCACGGTAACGGTTTTCCGATACGCTCATATCGCCAGATTCCTCTTCTTTCCAGAACTGCGCACCTCCAGCGCCGCAGCAAAACGAGTTGTTGCGCTGTCTGGGCATTTCTAGAATCTGGCTATTGCCGCTGTTTAGAACATCTCTGGGGGCGTCATAAACATTATTGTGTCTTCCCAGATAGCAGGGGTCATGGTAGGTAAGTTTGCCTGTATCATTTAAGGGAGGAAGCTTGCCTTCTTTTAGAAGCATGTCCATAAACTGGCTGTGATGAATGACATCGTAGTTGCCGCCAAGTTGCGGATAGTCATTAAAGAGGGCATTGAAACAGTGGGGGCAGGTTGTGACGATACGCTTTTTCTTGCTCGAGTCCAGCGTTTCTGCAATCAAAACTTCATTTAACAGCATGACATTTTCACTGGCGAGTTGGTAGTAAAGATACTCGTTGCCAGCACGTCTTGCGGGGTCGCCGGTACATTTTTCAGCTTTGCCTAAAACGGCGTAGTTGATCTTGGCATGCTCGAGGACATGAATCATGGCTTTGGTGGTGCTCTGGGCAGCCGGGTCGTAGCTGCCAGCGCAGCCCACCCAGAAAAGCACTTCAAAGTCAGGGTTGTCTTCGACCGTGGGTACATTTAGCCCTTCGGCCCAGTCCATGCGTTTATCGGCCCCTATGCCCCAGGGATTGCCGGTACGCTCTATGCCTCTAAAAGCATTGTTAAGTTCCGCTGGAAATTCACCTTTCATCATCACCTGATCGCGCCTTATATCAACAATGTCGATCATTTGTTCGCAGCCCACCGGGCAGACTTCTATGCAGGCACCGCAGGTGGTGCAGGCCCAGAGCGCTTCAGGGGAAATGGCAAAGTCGATCAGTTCGCGCGGACTTTCTTCGCCGGAGGCAAAATCTTGAATGATGGTATTAAGTTCATAGCGCTTGTTAATTTCCAGCGCAGCAGGGGAGAGAGCTTTGCCCGTGCTGTTGGCAGGGCAGACATTGGCGCAGCGGTTACACTGAATGCAGGCATAGGCATCCAAAATTTGTGGCATGCGCAGGTGCTCGAGTTTTGCTACCCCGTACTGCTCGAGGCTTTCATCTTCAAAATTGATGGGCTCAAGAGCACCCGTGGACACAGGGCTCAGGTCTTCATGGCGACGCTCAACAGTAAAATTCAGGGGGGCAGCAACCAGGTGGAGGTGTTTGCTGCGCGGAAAATAAGGTAAAAAAGCCAATATAAGTCCTAGGGCGCCCCACCAGCCTACATGCCAACCAACAATTCTGCCTTCGCCGTAGCCCACCATGCCTGCAATCAGCGAGGCAAACGGTTGCCAGAGATCAGGGTGACCCTCATGGGCTACAAAAAAACCTTCACCAAGCAGTCTGAAACCAACATGAAGCAAAATAAAAATACCGACGATCAGACTATCTCTCTTTATGCTGCCAGCCTTGACTTTTTCATGTAGCAGGGTTTTGTCATTGTGCTCGAGCCTTTTATCTCCGGCAATAAAACGCCTGACGAGAAAGAACACCACACCAACTAAGATCAGTACACTTAAAAGGTCGGCAGCCAGTCGGTAAACATCTCCTAGCAGGCCAAAATGCAGAGGCTCGAGCCAGCTTGCTGGTATAAAGCCTTTTAACCCGTCAAAGACATTAACCAGGAGATAGAAGACAAAACCATAAAAGATAAAACTGTGAAAGAAACTGGCAACAGGTCTTGCTCTAAAAACTGTAACCTGAGCAATGGTTCGAGAAATCCCATCTACCAGGCGGTTAAGTAAGGTATTAAATCTAGGATAGTAGACGTTGCTATCGCCTCGACCTACTGCCTCGGCCAGGCGTCTGAAGCCTGTAAAGGCAAAATACACTGCAGTAAATGCCAGTGCGAGAAAGATAATTTTTTCGGCAGTACTTAGCATAAGCCCTCCAGAAATGCTAATCAGAAGGTTTCCGATTTTGGATAGGAAAATAGTAGACTGTGATGCTACTTAGTCTTACTGTATAGTCAAAATCTGGTAAACCAAACCAATCAAAGTTTATGAGTCAGTTTATCTTAGTGCTGTAAAGCTGTCCATAATTTGTATCGAGTCTAAATTGTCGTGTCTTAGAATAAGGGATTAAAACGCTGATACTGTTAGTCTTTCCAATAAGTCATTGCTGGTGCATTACTTATTGGAAGCTCATTCGAGAGTAACGAGAATGCTGGTGCGAGTTTAAAACAAGTTTCAACAAACGGTGCCAGCTTTGAAGGATAGGCACTTTTAGGTGCATCCAATGAGTAGAGTTCTTAGGGGAAGTTAAATTGTTTTTTACCTTACCTTAGTTTGGCAATTACCACCACGACTATCTTAATTGCCCTTTAGACATTTCTAATTGTGTTCTTTTTTGTGTTGAAAATGTTGTATAAGCCCTTTCCCTTTTAAATACTTTGCGCTACTCTATGCCTACCACGGAAAGGAGGTGGTCTAGATTAGTATAAATAATTTAACCAGTGGAGGTACCCGTCGAGGGTAACTTTACATACCTCCGCCTGAGGCAAAGAGTTTCCTCAGAACCAGGCGGGTATCCGGCGCTCTCCAAAAAGGGGAGCGTTTTTTATTTGAGGACTTAAGAGAAATTAGTCCCTTAGTTTAGCTACAAGCGCTTTTGATGGAAAATCTAACAAATGCAATTTTCTAAATTTTCTTAACGAGCATTTTTTTGAGTAGAGATTTTGTGACAAACTTGTTTAAGAAGTTCAAGCAGTGCAAAGAGTTTTAGAGCGCTAGTCGCTAGAACAGTTTTTTGCTGAGATCTACCAATTTCCAGCTAAAGGGTAGCAGGCAAGCCAGAATCAGGACTTTAATAAGATCGGCTGAAATAAAGGGCAAAAGGCCAAGCTCGAGAGTTGTCTTCCAGCTTGGGGTAGAAACCTTTAACCACAAAAGACCAGGCAAATAAATCAATAAGTGCCCTATCAGCATGGCGTAAACCGTGCTGTTAAACTTTCTGTCCCAACCACTTTGCGCTAAAAAACCAACTACCGTTGAGGCAACCAGATAACCAAAAATATAGCCACCACTTGCACCAGTTAGAATGCGCCAGCCAGAAAGCCCACCTGCGAAAACCTCGAGGCCCATACCACCAAGTAAGACATAGACAAAAAGCGTTAGCGTGGCAAGTCTGGCACCATAGATAGCTGCCGTAAGCAAAATAATAAGACTTTGCAGCATCACAGGGATAGGCCCAAAGCTGAGACTAAACTGACTGAATAGCGCAATGAAGATAACGCCAATAAATATTAGGAAGAGTTGTCGTGATAGCGAACCTTGTGCCGGAAAGAACTCCTCAATTAAGGGGGAAGACAGAGCACGACTCGTCACGAAAACCTCCGGGGTATAGTTAAGAAAAGGGTGGCTTTTCTATGCCTTAAGTTGTGACAGAATACCCTAGTGACTCGCTGATTACTAGGCTTTAGTTATCACACTGTCAACTTAAATGGTACTTTGCCATCAGACTTATTAAGTGCAGGTGATGAGTGGACTTCAGTAGTTCGCTAAAGTGAAGCATCTATAGTTTCTTTTCAGGCGGATTTATGCTTGCGAGAAAAAGTTGATCTAAAGGTGGAACTTCGATAAATGCCCGGGGTGACATCCTTTGTATAGGTTGGTACTGGAGGTACTCGAGCCTGGGGTGCTTAGCTTTGACTCAGAACGCTCCGGTGATTTGCAACAACAAAAATCCCCGCTGAACCCAGCGGGGATAAACTTACGATAGTTTTAAAGCTTAGCCGTCCCAGACGCCTTTCAGGCTTTGTTGTGGAATAGGTTCATCTTTAACGGGTTTGTCAATCTGTACATCTTTTCCACCTGCAAAAGCAGTCGCTGAACCTAAGAGTGTAAGAACGAGAAGTAAAACCTTTAAGAAAGTAAATTTTTTCATGATGTAGTAGACAATGTTCCTTTCCTTGTTTGCCAAGATTGCATCCCTTGGATCTTGATAGAGATAGCTTAAAGGAAAGCATCTTACAGAATTCTCACAGAGGGCAAAACTGTAATCTGCTCGTAATAGTTCTGGGATAAAAAGGAGAGATTTCTTTTTGAAAACCATGAGCGTAGCGAAAGGCCTTCCCAACGATAATTGGACTAAGCTTTGCCCTCTTTGGCTGCTCGATTTTCTAAGATGGCCTGTGCTTCGGCAACTTCATCCCAGGGAATGGTTTCATAACCACGCTCGAGGCTTCGTTCATGGCCTTTACCTGCCAGCAGGACGGTATCTCCAGGTTGCGCCAGACCAATCGCCAGACGCATGGCTTTGCGCCTGTCTGGAATTGTCCAGTAAGTTTGAGTGGCGTTGCCACCAGCATGAATGGCGCCATTGGCAATATCTATAAGAATCGTAACGATGTTTTCAGAACGACTATCTTCTTCGGTAAAAATGGCAATATCCGCATGCGTTTGACTGATTTTTCCGAGACTGGGTCGTTTGATAGGGTCACGCTCGCCGGCTGCGCCGATCATGACGATGAGCCTACCCGGTGTGATGGGCCTGAGCGTATCCAGTGCTTTTTCGAGCGCAGGTGGGGTATGAGCAAAATCAACAATGACCTTAAAAGGTTCAGCCTGAACTACCTGCATGCGCCCGGCTACCCCAGGAAAACTTTGCAAGCCTTTAATGATGTCAGGCATCTTAATACCTGCCTGATAAGCAGCTGCCATAGCTGCTAAGGCATTATGAATATTGTAGTGACCGACCATCGGTAGCATGACTTCATAGCGTTCATTTTGGCCACGCCGGTTGAGATAAAGACTAAAAAGCTGCCGGTCGGCTACTGCCCTGACATATTTGGCCTGCCAGTCGGCACGGTCAGATAAGCCGTAGGAAATGACTGAGCTGGCTGCCTGAGCAAAATGATTGAAGTTAGGGTCATCGCGGTTTAAGATAGCGATTTTTGAGCGGCGCATAAGCTCGAGCTTGGCCTCACGGTAAGCCTCAAACGACTCATGGAAGTCAAGATGTTCAGGCGTGAGGTTGGTCCAGACACCAACATGGTAGCTAATCTCATCGAGGCGGTGCTGAGCAAAACCGTGTGAACTGGTCTCGAGGACAGCGTGGCTACAGTTTGATTCGCGAAAGCGGGCTAGCAGTGCCTGCACTTCGGGGGCCTCGGGCGTGGTGAAATGCCCCTCGAGCTCGAGGTTGTTTTTGCCAATGCGAATGGCGGCGGTACTCATAAGTGCCGTTTTGAAATGCTGATTTAAAAGATGATGTAAAATAAACGAGGTGGTAGTTTTGCCGTCGGTGCCTGTCACGCCAAAATTGATAAAGCTTTCAGCTGGATAATGGTAAAAAGCGGCCGCCAATTGGGCAACGGCCGCCTTGGCATTGCTGACCTGTATGTAAGGTAGGCCGGCCATTTCACGCTCACTGCGCTCTCCCACTACGGCAATAGCACCTTGTTTGACAGCAGTTTCAACAAAGGCATGACCATCAATTTTTAAGCCAGGCCGAGCCACAAAGATAAAGCCGCGCTTGACCTTGCGGCTATCTTGCGCAACCCCTGTAACTGTGCCCGTTATATTTCTGCTAACCCCTAGCGCCTCCTCTAATAAGACCCGCAGGGTCATAAGATGGGCGGCACCAGACCGAACTGCTCGAGCCTGTTTTTCAGCCTGGGCAAATCGGCGGGGTTATGAATAAAATCGGTTTGATCAGCACTCACTATTAACACGTCGGATGAATCATACCCAGCAATAAAACGTTCGTAAAGCACATTTAACCTTTTTAAATAGGTTTCGGCAATGGCCTGCTCATAATCGCGACCACGTAGCGCAATGCGCGCCTTTAAGGTTTCAACACTGGCTTGCACGTAAATAAGTAAATCTGGCGGTCTAAGGGCCAGCCTGATAGCTTCATACATACGTTTATAGCTGGCAAAATCGCGCTCGTCCATCAGACCTTCATCGAAGAGGTTCTGCGCAAAAATGGCAGCGTCTTCATAAATAGTGCGGTCTTGAATAAGCCTATCGCCGTTATTGACCTGGCCAAGATGCTGCTCTAACCGTTTGGCCAGAAAAAAGATTTGTGATTTAAAGGCGTAGCTGGGCATATCTTGGTAGAAGTCTTCCAGATAAGGGTTTTCGTCAACAGCTTCATAAACAGGCTGGAGGGCATAGGCTTTAGAAAGCAGCTTGACCAGCGTACTCTTACCTGCACCTATATTTCCTGCTACAGCAATATACATAAAAATCAGGCAGACGTCTGGTCATATAAGGCGTTCATTTTCAGGCAGCACTGGCAAAATGCAGCACCTGATGAAGAACCTCAAGGCGGTCATCGGCATTTTCAACAAAATCATAGTGGCTGGCCTCAATAATGTGAAGCGGTCCCTGATAGTGACTAAAGTAGTCGTCATAGGCAGCATTTAGCTGCTCGAGGTAGCTGGCTTCAATCCCTTGCTCAAACTTGCGCTGACGCTTGGCTATGCGCTCAAAGAGTAAATCTGGCTGGGCGCGCAGATAAATAACCAGATCGGGCTGGCTGAGTTTGGGACTCAGTTGGGTATAAAGCTCCTTATAAAGCTCCCACTCATGCCCCTTAAGGTTCATGCTGGCAAAGATAAAATCCTTGTCAAACATATAGTCACTAACGGTATGCTGCGCAAAAAGACTACCCTGACTCAGTTCTTGTAGTTGCTTATAACGCGAGAGTAAAAAGAAGACCTGAACCTTAAAGGCATAGCCTTTTGGATCTTCGTAAAAGGGTGCCAGAAAGGGATTTTCCTCGACGACCTCGAGTACAGTTCTTCCGTTTAACTCTTGAGAAAGTAAGTTGCATAAGCTGGTTTTACCGACCCCGATGGGGCCTTCTACTGCAATAAAAGACAACGCCCGAACCTCCTGCCTAGAGTATAACCCTAATGCTGTGACTCGAGTTCGTAAAGCCCAAAGCTAAGCATCCTGCCCTTATGTGTTTCTACCAGGAAGGGCTGGCCTGACGATAAGCAGGAAAAGCCCGTATAAGACATAAGCCGCTGACACTTGGCGTGTAGACTTGCCTTTACGCTTTTGGAGGGTTTATGCGTTCAAGCTTGCGCCAGAACTATTTTAAATTGGGGATGCTAAAAGAGGTAGCCATTCTGGCTGGCCCTCTGGTTTTACAACAGCTGTCCTTTACGCTCATGGGTGTAACCGATACCTATTTTGTGTCTCGAGTCAGTACCGAAGCAGTAGCGGCGGTTGGTCTTGCTGGTGTCGTCTTTTTTGCCATTATGTTGCTGTTTCGCTCTACTGCTAATAGCAGTGTCGTGTTTGTTGGACGGTCTTATGGTGCCAAAGACCCTGATGGCGTTGGTCGAGCCGTCTGGAATGTCCTGACAATGGTTGCACTTTTATCTTGTCTCACCTTTTTTTTGCCCTGGCTTTTTGCTTTTGTTTTTGCCTTTGCTGCTCCCGCCGATAGTGAGGTTTTGCGGGAACTGGGTACACAGTATCTAAGAATTCGGGCGTTTGAAGTACCGCTGGCCATGTTTAGTGCGGTGGTTTGGGGCTTCCTGGTTGGCAGAGGAGATTCCAGAACCCCTATGTTACTGGCCTGGTTGCAGGTTGGTACCAATATCTTTCTTGATTGGTTGCTGGTGCCGGGTAATCTTGGCTTGCCACCTTATGGTGTCGCTGGCGCGGCTTATGCTACGGTGGCTGCTAACTTTATTAATGCCTTACTCAGTGCCTATATTCTCTGGCATCCACAAAATCGTCTTGACTATAAAACGGCAAAGTTTCACCGTGCGAGCCTGAAAGATTTGCGTAATGTTCTTAAAGTGGGTTTGCCCATGGGAGTGGGTGACTTCGTAGAAGTTTCCTCGTTTAGCGCTTTTTTTGCACTGATTGGGCGTCTTGGTACCGATACCCTGGCTGCCAACAACATTGCTCTGCAATATATGAGTATGTCGTTTACGCTGGGGGTTGCGGTAGCTATGGCATGCTCGAGCCTGGTCTCTCAACATCTAGGGGCCAAAAAGCCTGAACTGGCAGAACAGGTGGGCTATCATGCGACCTTACTTGCCATGCTCATTATGGGCACAGTTGGTTTAACTTATCTTATTGCACCCGCTAGCTTTATTGGGGTATTTAGTCAGGATGCCTCGGTTATTTCTGCTGGCGTTATTATTTTGAGGTTGGTGGCTTTTTATCAGATATTTGATGCCATTGCCATTGTCCTGGGGGGGGCACTTAATGGCGCAGGAGATACGACCTATACCATGATGGTGCGTCTAATTTTCGCCTGGGGACTGTTTTTGCCTTCAGCCTGGTTACTGGCTTTTCCTCTTGAGGGAGGCATTCGTGGTGCCTGGATAGGTGCGCTGTTGTATCTTTCCAGTTTGGGCATTATGTACTTTTTCCGTTTTCGCTCTGGTCGCTGGAAGCGTATTCAACTGGCATAATGTAATAATATAAGCTTAAAAAACACGGACTAAGTCACTTTTTAGTTTTTATGGCTTGCGTAACCCCTGGTCTATGCGCTAAGATTACAAGGCTGTGCCGACACGAAACTTATGTGTGGCTTATCACCAAGCTGGAGAAATGATCATGAAACATAACAAAGGCGCAATTTTGCGTTCCATTGAACAACCAAGCATTAAATCTGAAGTTCCTGAATTTGATACGGGTGACACTGTTAAAGTTGACTATAAAGTGGTTGAGGGAAACCGTAGCCGTATTCAGGCTTATGAAGGTGTCGTTATCGCCAAGAAAAATGGTAAAGGTGCAAGAGCTACTTTTACCGTTCGTAAAGTGAGTTTTGGTGAAGGCGTTGAGCGGGTGTTTCCTTTGCACTCTCCTCTCATTGATACTATCACTGTAGTACGCCGTGGTCGTACCCGCCGCTCTAAACTTTATTACTTGCGGGAACTTAGAGGCAAGGCTGCTCGCTTACGTACCGATGTTGGTCGTCAAGAAGCTGACCGTGCTGCTGCAAGAAGTGCTCGCGAAG
>JAGQHN010000172.1:0-5948 GCA_020431825.1 Trueperaceae bacterium
TCTGGACTGGGTGCTGTAATAACCTCTTTGCCACTTAAGAACCTGCCTGTTACGCTGTTTTTGTCTTTGGCAAGTTGTTTGGGCGTGCCGTGTGCTACCAGCTCGCCGCCCTTAATTCCGGCACCCGGCCCCAGATCAATGATGTAATCGGCGCGGCTCATGGTTTCTTCGTCGTGCTCGACCACCAGCACGGTGTTACCCATGTCACGGAGGCGCTCGAGGGTTTGTATCAGCGCTTCGTTGTCTTTGGCATGCAGACCAATGGAAGGTTCATCCAGGATGTACAAAACGCCCATTAGCCCCGAACCAATCTGACTGGCGAGTCTTATGCGCTGACCTTCGCCGCCTGAGAGCGTACCCGCTTTACGGTCGAGGCTCAGATAGTGCAAACCCACGTTGAGCATAAAGCCCAAACGTTCGCGAATTTCTTTAATGACTTCTTCGGCAACTTCAATCTGATACTTGCTTAGTTTGTACTCGAGCTCAGTAACCCACTGGTGTGCCTCACCAATGCTTAGCGAACTCACTTGCGGCAAACTGGTTTCTCCTACGGTTACAGAGCGTGCTGCCGGGTTAAGCCTTGCGCCATTGCAACTATCACAGGGCAGCTCGCGCATGTACTGGGTGTACCACTCACGCATGTCATCGGAACTGGCTTCCATGTACTGACGTTTTATGTTGTGGATGATGCCGTAAAGCTCGCGTTTGCTGTTACGAGTATAGCCCTTGGCAGTGCGGTGAGTAAAGTGGATTTTTTTGCCGCCGCTGCCGTAAAACAGCGCATGTTTGGCTTCAGCAGCAAAGTCCTTGTAAGGCGTATCCAGATCAAAACCGTAGTGCCTACCTATAGATTCAACGGCACTCACTGTCCAGCCTTCACGTTTTTTAAGTTCGCCGTAGTAGCGCAGCGCGCCGTCATTCAGGCTCAAATTTTCATCATGGATAATCAGGTCGGGGTCAACGTCCATGTGGGTGCCCAGACCATTGCAGGTTTCACACATACCCAGCGGGCTATTAAAGCTAAACATCTGGGTGGAGAGTTCAGGAAAGCTGATGTCACAGTGCGGGCAGGCGTTGTGTTCGCTGAGCAGCTTATCTTGCTCGTCATAGTTGGCAATGAGCAGGCCATTAGCGGTTTTTAGCGTGGTTTCAATGCTTTCGGTTAGACGAGAGACAAAACCGTCATCCTCTCGGGCATTGTCAGGAATAACCAGGCGGTCAACGATAATGTCGATGTTGTGTTTGTTTTTCTTTTCTAAACTGATTTCATCACTGAGGGTGACCAGTTCAGCATTAATTCTTGCCCTTACAAAACCACTGCTTCTGGCATCTTTAATGACATCGGCATGCGTTCCCTTGCGGTTTCTGACGACGGGCGCTAAAAGTTGTAAGCGGGTGCCCTGAGGTAAATCGGCCAGTTGACGAGCGATTTGCTCAGCACTTTGGGCAAAGACTTCACGCCCACAGTTGGGGCAGTGCGGCGTGCCAATATTGGCGTAGAGCACCCGTAAATAGTCCATGACTTCGGTGACGGTGGCGACGGTGGAGCGTGGGTTTTTGGAGACAGTTTTTTGTTCTATGGCTATGGCAGGGGAGAGACCACCGATGTAGTCAACTTTAGGTTTTTCCATTTGCCCTAAAAACTGACGGGCGTAAGCGCTCAGGCTCTCAACGTAACGCCTTTGACCCTCAGCATAGATGGTGTCAAAAGCTAAAGAAGATTTGCCCGAACCGGAAACACCGGTAATAACCACGAGTTTGTCCCGTGGGATTTTCACATCTATGTTTTTTAGATTATGGTGTTTGGCGCCACGCACGGTAATATGTTTTTCAGCCACAAAAAACCTCCAAAAGCAATCGGTAGTATACCTTAAAAAATAAGGCTTGTGTGAGTGCTTGTCTTTATTGTGATGCTTGACCTAGATAAGTCCCTGCTCTACCGCATAAACCGCAGCCTGCGTGCGGTCTCTAAGCTCGAGCCGCATCAAGATATTGGAAACATGGTTTTTTATGGTGCCTTCACTCACCTCAAATTGCCGGGCGATTTCTTTATTGGTGGCACCTTTGGCAACGAGTTTGAGAACCTCGAGTTCTCTTGGTGTCAAATCAAGCGTTTTTTCCTCAGGTTTCGGTTTGGGCTGAATGTCTTGCAGCGAGCCGATAAGTTTACCGGCGACATCGGGTGCAAGCTGAAAGACCCCGGCATGAGCCAGTTTGATAGCTCTGGCAAGGTCTCCTGGAGGTATGTCTTTCATTAGATAACCGCAAGCCCCTGCCAGAAGTGATTGCACGATGTACTCTTCATCATCAAAGGTAGTAAGCATAACGATCTGACAGGTGGGCAATGCCTGCCTAATTTTGGCAGTCGCTTCAATGCCTGTCATTTCGGGCATACGAATATCCATCAGAATAATGTCGGGTTTTTGTGTCAGGCCTTCAGCAACTGCTTCCTGACCACTACTCACCATTGCGATAACATTTATGCCCACTTCTAGCTCGAGCAGCGAGGCAATGCCCTCACGTACCAGCCACTGATCATCGGCAATCATTACCCTGATCTGCTCAGTCATGACTAACTCCTGACAGCTTATTTCTAGGGATAAGCGCAGTCAATTCAGTACCTTGCTCAGGCTGGCTCTTTACGTCCATCGTGCCCCCAATAAGACCAAGTCTTTCGCGCAGTCCTTGCAAGCCAAAGCTTTTACCCTCTTTATAGATGCTTTCCCAGCCAGCCACGTCGAAGCCCTGACCATCATCCCTTATGCTTAGGTGTATCTCATTCTTTGCCAAGTTGAGGTTTATGCTAACTGTTTTTGCTTGCGCGTGCTTATGAATATTGGTTAGAGCCTCCTGAATAACGCGGTAGAGAGTCATGAGGATAAGTTGCGGGTAAGTGCTTTCATCGCCCTTTTGCTGAAAGGTGATTTTCAGGTCGCTGTGTTCCATACGTTTAAACAGCTCACTCAGTGCGGGCTCGAGCCTGAAATTATCATCTTGCTGGCGGAGACTCGTTACCGAGGCACGCACATCTTTGAGTGCCTCCTTGACTGTGTGCTTGGCAAAAGTAACAGCCTCCTGAGCACGCTTAGGGTCACGGTCCTGATAGGCGCTGGCTTTTTCCAACTGGATGTTAATGGCTGCCAGGTGGTGACCCAGGCTGTCATGAATATCCCTGGCCATGCGGTTACGCTCCTCAATGGCGGCAAGTTCGGCAACCTGATGGGTGTAATTTTGCAATTTGGCGTGAGACGCTTCTAAACTCTGATTTAAGCGCTCGAGCCTCTCCTGATCTTCGGCAGCTCTGGCAACGGCTCGAGCCAGCAAAAAGGTAAAAAACAAGATAGTAAGCAGATTAAAACTAAGGTCAATGACGCGACCAAAACTTTGCACATCCTGCACGTTTCTAAGGGGAGACGGGTTAGGTCGCGGGGGATTGCCTGGTCGGTTATTAGACCCATTTGGAGGAAGGGGGAGCCCCTGATTTATCGGAGGAGGGGGCTCATTTCTGCCAGGTAAATTAGCCGGAGGGTTGATAAGAACGCCATTACTTAAGAGCAGGACAAAGCCAAGGGTGGCAACCGCGTAGCTCAGCACTTTGCTGATGGCAAGATACAAATAGAAAATCAGGATCAGGAAAAGTACCTGTGAGTAGAGTGGGTCGCCAAACGCCAGAATAGCTAAAAAAAGCAAGAACCTAAAAAAGAGCAGTGGGATTTGAACCTGTCCGTTGGCCCGAAAACTGTCAGCACCGATGCCAAAAAGCTCGAGGGCAATTAAGATCAACAGAGGTACAAAAAACAGGAAGGCACGTAAATTCTCTGAGGCAGGAAACAGCGAATTTTCGCCAATTCCGCCAATGGCAAAATCCGTTAAACCAGCAATCAGCACAATGCTATAGGTAATCAGGGCAATAAGGCGATAACGCTTATACAGAGAAGGTGCATGGTTGATGCGTTCGTGGTGCGCGCTAAGTAGACGTTGCACAGCTTAAGCCTAGCAAAATACGCTCGAGCTGACACCTGCCATATGGCTCTGACTTTTAGCCAAAGGTCATGAGTCATATGGCTAAGTGGTCTGCTCTGATATCTGCCATTCGCTCGATGACTTTGGGGAAAATCTGGACTAAGCTAAGTGGGAAAGGCGGACAAACGTGAAACAAAGGCAGCCAGCAGCTATCTCTATAACGGCTTTTATAAGTCTATTTGGTTTTGTCATTGCTCAAACTCCGTTAACCGTTCAGGCCGATATTTGGGCTGATAACTGGTTTGCTTTTTATCTGAATGATGAGCTTATTAAAGAAGATTCTGTGCCTATAAGCACCGAGCGGTCTTTTAACAAGGAAAGTTTTCGCTTTGAGGCCAGCTATCCTCTGGTGCTAGGTATCATAGCTAAAGATTACAAGGAAAATGATACCGGCCTCGAGTACATAGGCAGTAATCGTCAGCAGATGGGGGATGGGGGCTTGATAGCACAGTTTAAAAATGCCGAAACGGGTGAGCTGATTGCTGTGACGAGTAGTGACTGGATGTGCTTGGTAATTCACGAGGCACCGCTCGATAAAGCCTGTGAACAGGCAGCAAATCCAGTGGCAGGTCAGGGTACTTGTGGCTTTACGGACCTTGAAGAACCCGAGGGCTGGAAAAGCTTAGACTTTGACGCAAGTAGGTGGCGTTCCGCCACCGCGTATACCGCAGCACAGGTTGGTCCAAAGGACGGATTTGACCAGGTGCAGTGGGACTCGAGTGCTCAGCTCATCTGGGGGCCGGACCTGGAAACAGATAACACCATACTCTGCCGCCTCTATCTTGAAAGCCCTTAAATCATCTAGTCACTAAGTTTTTACAACTAAACCGTCTTATTTAAGGAGTAAACCATGCGTTTAAAGTTCCTGATGCCTGTCCTTTGTCTTATGCTGGCTAGTTGCTCGAGCCTGAGTGAGGGCGTGAGTCCACCTACTCTAAATCGCCCCGACACGCCAGACAGTTTTCCCAGCTTTATTACTGATACTTTAAATTTGAGTACCACGCTTTATAACTATGCAGAGCCCACTTTTCCCGCGCATTTTAGCAACGCCCTTTTAAATAATTTTGACAATACGCCTGCCACAAATCAGCTTGATGACCGCATTGCTACCTTGGGGAGGGTGCTGTTTTATGACACGCGACTTTCTGCCAACGACACGATTTCCTGTGCCAGTTGTCATCAGCAGGCCAGTGCCTTTAGCGACAATGCTCAGTTTAGCGACGGTTTTGCAGGTGGGCAAACCAGCCGTAACAGTATGAGCCTGATTAACAGTCGCTTTTATGATGATGGACGTTTTTTCTGGGATGAGCGTGCCACCAGCCTCGAGGCACAAACGCTTATGCCTATTCAAAATGAGATTGAGATGGGGCTAAGTTTGCAGGAACTCAGTAAGAAACTAAGCGCAACCGATACCTATCCTTATCTGTTTGACTGGGCGTTCGGGGATGCGTCGGTAAGTTCTGAGCGAGTATCGTTGGCGTTAGCTCAATTCGTTCGCAGCATCGTTTCTTATGAGTCCAAATTTGATGCCGGGATGGCTATAACGGGCGATGTCCTTCCTCCCTTTCCTAATTTCACCAGGGAAGAAAATCTGGGTAAGGCGCTTTTCTTTAGCCGCCGTACCAACTGCGCCGCCTGCCATATGGACAATGGGCGAAATAATAATGGAGTTCTTAATCAGGCCTTTTTCTTTATGGATCAGCCGCGCAACAATGGGCTCGAGTCTGGACCTTCCGCAGATAACGGTGTTGGCGACATCAGTAATCGCAACCGGGATATTGGGCTGTTTAAATCACCTTCCTTACGCAATGTCGAGTTGACCGCACCCTATATGCACGATGGTCGTTTTGATACGCTCGAGCAGGTGATTGACCACTACAATACCGGTATTCAAAATAACCCCAATCTGGATAACCGCTTGCGCA